>CAYFJO010000210.1:0-17506 GCA_964343305.1 uncultured Pirellulaceae bacterium
GCCAACGTCGATGATGCGCACGCCATCCGGCAGGTCGCCAAAATCGATTATTCCACCGGGCAGATCACCGACGTCGATAATGGCATCGCCATCAGGCAGATCGCCGACATTGACAATGCCGAGCATATTCGGATCAGTGTTTTCGTAGCCAGCTTCGACGGGTTCTGATTCGGGAGCTTCCGCCAATTCGACTTGTAACGGTGGTTCACCTTCGACGCAGGTGTCTGTCGGCATCACGGCCAGATCGCCGGCGAGCAGCGCTCGCTGCTCCAATGCCTCGCAAGCAAGCCTGCGGTTGTTGCGTCTTGTCGTTCGCTTGTTCTTGTTTTTTCGGTTTACGATGTTGCGCAGCAATGACCGATAATTCAGCATCGGGAGCCCTATCGAATGAAAAGTCAAACAGCCGAACGGCTAGTCTATTGGTGACATGAAAAGACAAGAGTCAACGTAAAAAGCATAGGTCACGTTTCGGGCTCGTGCAGACTTTGGCCAGTCTGGATACATCAATCTAGTGGCCGAATTCTATAGAACTGCCGAATGTGATGCGTAGGCTGCTTGCAACTTCATAACTCCCAACAATCGGCGCATCCCCAATACGCAACAATGCAACGAGCCACCCAGATCGTGCGAGGGCATCAGTTAACCAGGTAAAAAAAGGCGCCAGGGCACTTGCCTCACCCATGAATGACCGCCGGGCGTCGTTGTGAGGGGACATCACACGAACGGGACGAAATGGGGTCAGGTCGGTCAGGTCTCTTTTTAGAAAAGAGACCTGACCGACCTGACCCCTTTGTTCCTCCCAAAATGGGGCTTTTAAGTGTACCCTGAATAATGTCACACAGGTATCTGTCGCGGGTTCAAAGTCTCTGCCGCACCTTGTCGGAGAGAGGCCTCGAATTGCAGGCAGCAAGTCAGCACACATTCATCTGAAATTTCAGCTTGCGGGAAAAATCAAACGGGTGAAGCCACTTGCAAAAGAGCCTTTGTCCGGTCAGCCATTTTTTGGGAAAGACCCCAGTTGCTCGCCAAGGGAAGAAGACGGGATAGGTCAGCCTGTCCAAACCAAAAAAAGCCCGGCAGTGGGTTGCTGCCGGGCTTCTTTATGAAAAAAGACTTCCGAAGTTTTCCTTCGGAAGTCTGTGGCGATTAATACATGTCGTAGTCGCCGCCGTGGCCTTTCTTGCCGCCGTCCTTGGGCTTTTCGGCAACTAAGGCATCGCTGGTTAACAGCAAGGTGGCGACACTCGCGGCGTTGGACAACGCGGTGCACGCTACCTTCGTCGGATCGATGACGCCCGCTTTGACCAAGTCTTCATACGTGTCGGTCAATGCGTTGTAACCGGCGTTGTCTTTCGACTCGGCGACCTTCTCGCACACGATGCCGCCGTCTTGACCGGCGTTCGAGGCGATCCAAGTCAGCGGAGAACGGCAGGCTCGCAGCACGATCTTGTAGCCGACCTCTTCGTCGTGCGACAAGTCATCCCCGGGCTTGCATTTGGAAGAAGCACGCAACAAGGCCACACCGCCACCAGGCAGGATGCCTTTTTCGACGGCGGCACGTGTGGCGTGCAACGCGTCTTCGACACGGGCTTTCTTTTCTTTCATTTCGCTTTCGGTCGCGGCACCAACGTTGACCTTGGCAACGCCGCCGGCCAACTTCGCGAGACGCTCTTCCAGCTTTTCACGATCGTAGTCACTAGTCGAGGCGTCAATCTCGCGACGCAGTTGCTCGATGCGAGCCTTGATGTCGCTCGTTTTGCCGGCACCTTGAATGATCGTCGTATTGTCTTTGTCGATGATCACTTTCTTGGCGCGACCCAGATCCGTGATCGCCATGTTCTCAAGCTTGATGCCAAGCGCTTCGAAGATCGCCGTGCCACCAGTCAGGATGGAGATGTCTTCCATCATGGCCTTGCGTCGATCGCCATAGCCGGGCGCTTTCACAGCACAGCTATTGAAGCGGCCCTGCAGACGGTTGATGACCAACGTGGCCAACGCTTCGCCTTCGACGTCTTCAGCGACGATCAACAGCGGTTTGTTTTGCTGAGCAACCGCTTCGACAACATTCAGCATGTCTTTGACGTTGGTGATCTTCTTTTCGAACACCAAAACATAGGCGTCTTCCAACACGCATTCCATCGTGTTGGGATCGGTGACGAAATAGGGCGACAGATAGCCGCGGTCAAACTGCATGCCTTCGACCCATTCGACTTCCGTGGCAAGGCTTTTGCCTTCGTCGACGGTGATGACGCCATCTTTGCCAACCTTGGACATCGCGCCGGCGAGCAAATCGCCGATTTCACGGTCGTTGTTCGACGCAATCGATGCGACGTTTGCCATTGCGGCTTCGTCCTTGACCGGGATCGACATCTTTTCCAGTTTGGTGTTGATGTCTTCCACAGCCTTCTCGATGCCGGCTTTCATTTGAACGGGATTAACACCCGACACGACGGCTCGCAGACCTTCGTTGAAGATCGCTTCGGCCAGCACAGTTGCCGTTGTCGTGCCGTCGCCCGCCACGTCACTCGTTTTACTGGCGACTTCGCGGACCATGCGGGCACCCATATTTTCGTAGGTGTCTTCCAGGTCAATTTCTTTCGCCACGGTCACGCCGTCTTTGGTGACGGTCGGCGAACCAAAGCTCTTTTGCAAAATCACGTTGCGGCCTTTCGGACCGAGCGTCACTTTGACGGCCTTGGCCAATTTGGAAACGCCGCGGCGAATTGCTTCGCGGGCTTCCTGATCGAATGCAATCATCTTTGCCATGTTGTGTACTCTCCTAATCGAGTTGATTTGATGTTGTAGAACAATTGTCTCAATTGTTCGGGAGCAATTGGGGACAATTGCTCAACACTGTGGTTAGTCGAGAATTGCCAGAATGTCGCTTTCGCGCATCAACAGGAATTCGTCGTCGCCAACGGCCACAGTTTCGCCGGAATAGCTGCTGAACAGCACGTGGTCGCCAACGCTGACAGACAAGTCGGCCTTTGTGCCGTCAGCCAACAAGATGCCATCGCCAACCGCGACGACTGTGCCACGGGCGGGCTTGTCTTTTGCCGAATCGGGGAGCACAATTCCGCCTGCTGTGGTTTCTTCGGACTCGTCACGTTCCACAACGACGCGATCTGCCAGGGGCTGGAGTTTGATCTTTGCCTTCGTAGCCGTCGCCATAGGTTTCATCTCCTCATACAAAACGGGTGATTTGAAAGGTTTCTTACTTGGGTGTGATTCGAAAGCGAGTCAGCGGGGTGTGGACCGCCTGTCAATTTTGCGCGTTCAGGTGTGAAGTTACCGGTTTAAGGCAATCCGCGCGCCAAATCCATTGTTTGGTACAATCTGAAACGCGCAACTACAATCAACCATGGGATTTGTGTTCACCGAGGTCGGCGGGAGCTGCGAACAGCGCTGTGGTTGGCCTGGTTTGATTGTGGAGAACACTTTCACCGCTGCCATTGTGACAGACATCCCGCTATGTTGGTAGCGGGGCCGAGTGGTTGAAACGACTTAATCTCGGTACGCACAATACGACATCCTCTCGCTACAAGTCCTCAAAGATCCCCCTAACGATGGCGGAACCCTGCTAATGCCCATCAAAGCTGCCTGTCAATGCGGTGCGCGATTCAACGCCAAGGACGAACTTGCCGGAAAACGAGTCAAATGTCCGAAATGTGGCCAGCCGCTGGTGATTCCTTCCGCACAATCCCCCGCGCCGCAAGCCCCCGCTCAACCTCAGCCGCAGCAGCAAGTTCCCCAGCAGCAAGTTCCACAACAACCGATGCCGCAACAGCCTCCGGCGCAGCCGCAAATGCCTGCGATGAGCGGCGGATTAGGCAATCTGTTGGATGAAGCGGGAATTGGAGGTGACTTGCCGGCCGCCAACGTACCCAAGTGCCCCAATTGCAGTGCCGAGATTACACCCGGATCTGTGATCTGCGTCGAATGCGGTTTCAACAGCCAAACAGGAGCAACGATTAAAACACACGTCGATCCCGATTCGATCGACAAAACGGCTCATCTTTCCGACGCCGAACAGTTGATCGCCAAGGCCGAACAAGCGATGAAAGAAACTCCGATGAATATCTCCAACTATGGCGATGGTTGGGAGTCGTGGGTTATCGCCGCCGGGTTGGGTGTAGGTGCCATCTTTCTTACGCAATTGGTTTTGATCTACATGGAGATCTTTTCGGAGTTCATGGCCCGCGAACCGGAGTACCGCAGCCAGTTCATTGCCAAATACTTCTTCATCGGTGGAAACGGTCTTGGCCTGCTGATCATGCTGCTCACATGGGTGCGGCTCACGGGTGCGGCGTTTACCGACCACAAAGGACATGGGCTGGCCTGCCTCACAACGTTTGGCCTCTATTCGCAATTCTACGCCTGTTGGCATTGGTCGAAGTACTACATCGACTACATCGTGTTTATGACCGCGTGGTCGATGGTCGAGTTTGCGAATTGGATGTACTACGACACACTGGACTATGCGTGGGAAGTCCATCCGCCGCACATTCGAATCACGGCGTTCTTGCTTTACCTAGTGGCAACCAAGGCGGTCATCGCCACAACGTTTATTTTGATTGCCCGGTCCTGGCAGCAAGAACGAAAGATGACCCACGGGATCGTCTCGGTTTCAACGCTCGGTTATTACGCACACATTTATGCCCTTCTTAAATGGGCGGATGAAAAGCGAATCTATATCGCGTGGGCGATCACTGTTGGACTTGTCTGGTTTGCGTTGTTCATTGAGTGGCAGCGATTTCCGGTTGATTTTGTGGATCAGCCCTTCTCTGTCATGGGCCTCATCTTGCCAACGTTGGCCATGATTGGCGCCCTCATGATGTATTCCTGCTGGATCCGGGTGGCCGCGGTCGCCTTTGAAAACGAAAACACAAAGTCGCATGGCATTTTGACCTTGGCAATTCCGGGGACCTTTTACACACCGGTCTTCGCCGGCATGCACATGAAAAAGATGATGCCGTGGTTCGTCAACTGGATCGTCGGATTTCTGTTGTTCCTCGTGCCGATGATCATGATCTTTTCGATGGGCGTCTTTACGCTTGACGTGGACGAAGAAACGATGGGTAAAGCCTTGGCCCTGGAAGCCAGGCAGGAATTGCGACAAGCCCGAGCGGTTCGGGACGGGACCGTGGAATTGAAAGGGGTCGAATACAACGTGTCGAGGACGCAAGCTGCTCGAAATAGTGCCCGGCAATACGATCAGACCAGAGGGATCCAGCGGGATGCTTCCGCGTATGAACAAGTATGGAGCTTCGACATTACCTTCATCGATCCTGAGAATGAGGAGGCGAGAAACGAAATCACGGTCCCCGTCCCAACATTCGAAGGTTGGTCAATGTTCGGCGGGAGAAAACTCTACGTCCACCCAATGTTTTATGATTAGCCTGCGGCTACCAGTGCCAAGTTGCCCGTCGCACGTGAGCGGGTACGAAATTGTCTTCGTAAGAACGCCGCCAAAAAGCTTCTTCCGTGACCGCGCCGATCGTCACCAGCTTGAGCGTCAAGTGATAGAAAGGCATCAGCGGTGCGGCGATTCCGACCCACATGTCGCGCCAACGATTGTTGGAGTAATAGACGGCAATCGCAGCTTGCGCCGATTCAAAACCAACGTAGAGCAAGTAGTACAGCAGGTACTGCTTCCAAGTATGCTCGTGATAGTTGAAACCGATCGTCCAGATGAGATAGACCCAGATCAAGAATGGAAACAGGATGTTGTACATCCAACGGTCCAGGATCACGAGCAAATTGCTAGCGCGGAAGTTCCGCCGAAAGATGTTCGCCAGATCGATGTGCTTGCGGCCCTCGAACGTAACCACAGCCCACGTCCAACGGCGGCGTTGGTTGATCCAGCGAAACCAGTCGATCGGCAGATTCGTCAGGCATTGTGCGTAGGGTGCGAACGCGATCGAGTAGCCGGCCTTGCGCAGCTTCAATGTCAGGTCGCCGTCTTCGCCCGGACCCACATCCCAACCTTCGACGCGATCCAGGGCCGATCGGCGAAACGCGCCCAACGCGCCGGACACGATGCCCAACACTTTTAACCGCGCCGCCAACATCCGGCCGACAAAAATACAGGTCAAATATTCGAACGCCTGCATCCAAGTGGCGAAGTTGGTGAACGGATTCCTGGCCAACACCGCACCAGAAACCGCTCCCACGTTTTCGTCTCGAAATGGCTGAACGATTTCCCAGATGGTGTTGGACTCGATATGCGAATCCGCGTCGATGCCGACAATGACCTCGGCCTTGGTGAATGCCAGGGCAAAATTCAGCGCCGACGACTTGCCGCCGCGCTGCGGCTTTCGCAAAACTCGAACGCCAGCGTGGGTGTTGGCAAAATCATTGGCTACCTTCGCCATGCCGTCGGTCGATCCGTCATCGACGACGATGATCTCCAGCTTTGGGTAGGTTCCCCAGCACGACCGCAGCGTCTGGCCAATCGTGTCCGCTTCGTTAAGTCCCGCGATGACAACGCAGACGGACGGACAGTGCCCGTACGATTTGGGAACCGATCGTCCGCGTATCCGGCGATACAATGACGCACAGCAATCCCACAACCACATCGCCACGACCGCCATCGCATAACGTGGAGCATCGAACAACAACAGCGGCAACAGCAACCATGCAAGCTGATCAGGATGCAGCGATGATAGCCAGTGGATCCAATCGTTCAACATGATAGGCCATTACTTCCTCTTCCAGCGCGAACTCCATCGAGAATCGCAAGTTGCACATGTGACATTGTCCGACCATTTCCAATTCAAGATCCGTGTGACCGCAAGATCCACATTCGTGCGAGCCTTCGAGATATTCGAAATCAGCTCCGATCACGAGGCTGCGAACGCGGCATTTGGGGCAGACCAGTTCGTTGTTCGTTTCAAACGTCTCCACCGGCCCGACGTGGGCACAGGCAAAGTGGTGAATCATTCGCCGCTTTTCCGTCTCGACGGATCCGCACGCGCGGCAACCGAAACGCAACGTCGGCGTGGCATGGCAATCCGGGCAAACCATCGTTCGGTCGTATAAATAAGGTGTCAGCACGCCAGTTTGGACCAGTGAGTCAACCGTATTGGGCGGCAATGCGGTCGCGAATCGATGTGTGTGCGGATTCCAATTGGGCGTCAAGTTGGTTTCGCTCAACAGATCCGCTTCATCGGTTGCGATCCGCGCGGTCAGCACGTATCCACTCTGGCAAGGCGACGCCTCGCGAATGTTAGCAATTGCGTGGACGAACCGACCGTCGCGTGTTTGCATCGACACCATCGCTCGATCCGCCGCAAATTTGCTGACGTCACTTAGTTCGATGTGAAGGTCTCCAGTCCGCTCGACTGAACCGCTGCCGTGGACGGCATGCGTAATGCTCACATTCGCGTGCCCAAATACGGGATACAACGACACGGGGTGCGCGGCACTGCGTGCACCGACCGGTTGGATCAATGACTGGTGGTTTTGCCGCAACTGTGTATCAAGCGAACTGATCTGTGCTGCTCGTTGTTGCAGTGCCTTGTGAAGGGCCTGGTCGAAGGAAATGTATTTCAGTTCGGTCTTCTCAAGAAACGCATCCAGCCCCAGGGCTAACGGATCGAGACAGATCATCTGATCGGAGATGGCGATAATTGGCGCGCGTCCGGCTCGCTGGCGGATCTGACAAACGCCCGACGCGAGATCGGTTTCGTCTTCTACATCGACCAGGATGGCATCGTAGGACCGTTGTTGGAGACACTGCGTCGCGGCCGGATAACCGACCACTTGCTCGACCTCGCACTCGTCATAATGCGGTTCCCATGCGGTGGCGGCGGGTTGCGGCAGGATGTGCAACACGTTCATTTTCGTTTGATCTCTTTTTGAGGTGGATCAGCATCCTAGCTATATTCGAATAGCCGGTCTGCTGCTGGTATCTTTCATCAGTTCAACAACATCACTTCGCTGCCCAACCGCAGTTCGTTCTGGGACTTGCCATCCACTGTCGGCGTCAAATGGACAGGCAGCAACTCTTCGTCTTTTGCATAACGACGCTGGAGGCTGTCAGGGGCCACTTCCATTTGTTCGCCCACGGAAGTGACGAGAAACGAGCGGCTCTCCTGGTTGGGCTTCAACCACAACTCGACTCGATCACCGGGGCGAAGCGTATTGGTACAGTTCTGAGACAAATACAGTGTCGCTTCATACGATCCATCCTCGACGATTTCAACAATTGGCTTGGAGGGAATCGCCCGTTCGCCACGCAAGACGTGAATGTTGACGACACGACCGCTCACCGGTGCGCGAATTCTTCCCTGCTCGATTCGCGTCCGCAATCGTTTGAGTTCGGTGGTCAGCGACGCAATCCTGGCAACTTGTGGTTCGAATTGCTGTTGTACATTGCTTTGGACGTTGTCGGAGAAGTCGATTCGATTCTTCAACTCCTCGACGGCCAAAGTCAGCTTCTCGACTTTCGATTGCAAACCATCTCGTTCGAACGACAGGGATTCGATTTCCTCGTCGCTGACAACGTGGTTGAATCGTTTGTTGGCGGCTTCGAAGCGGGCCATTCTGGCGTTCAGATCCGCGAGCTTTGCCTCGGACTGCAGCAGTTCGCCCCAACGCTCGTAGTACTCAGCCTGTGCCTTTTTGGACTGTTCCTGGCGAGCTTGCGATTGCCACTGGAGTGCGGACATCTCGGCCTGGAGCTTGGCTTGAGCGATCTGCAAGTCTTCGCTGACCCGCGCGAGCTGTTGGTTTAATACCAAGTTGTCCAACGTCAACAACACGTCGCCTTGTTGAACGTGGTCGCCTTTGTGGACTTGAAACGACTGTGCGACGCCTTCCCATGCCGCGGAAACTTCGATCAACCGGCCAGTGATGACGCCGTATGCCTGGTATCGAAAGTGACTGTTCCAAACGGCAAATGCCACACAGGCACCGGCACTCAACAGCATCAGTCCCACGAACCAACGATATCGCGGCCGTTGTGGAACGGGGGTTGGTTGCACGGTTGGACTGTCGGCCAAAGCGGAACGATATCGTTGCCGCGCAGGAGTGCGCCGCGCGGCCGTGATTGTGGCCGTGCTCGACGATTCGCCGGCGGCCGGCACAGTGCCGACATGTTTTGGCTGAAGCGGCTCGTTGGACGAATGCTCAACGTCATAGTGGTGCCGAACACTCTCGTCGCGCGGCGACGGAGCAGGCGAAGATTCATCAGGTTGCATTTCCGGTCATTCCTTGGCTAGCAAATTCAATGGCAGTCAATTCAGTGTCTGCCCCGATTTGCCCCAAGGAGCAAGGATCGCAAAGACCAATCTCCTTTAAATCTGTACAAATCTAGGTTACGAGTTACAGAAAATATTTGGTGGGGGGTGCGAAAAAGACCATCGATTTTGATGGAGAAATAGGGATTGCGCCAATTCTTCCGGCCAGCTCAATCTCTGTGGGCGGAGTGGTTTTGCGCTAAAGGGGAGTTGGACGAACACGCATCGGTAGCATATTGCCGCCGGGGGTATCACGGCGGCAAGATGCCGCCGGTACCGCTTGACTATTCGGCCGCAGCCAGTTCAACGACTTCGTCGTCTTCCGGCATGACCGGTGCCTTTAACGTCTCGAGAAACGCGACGACCGCCTCTTGGTCCACATGAAGGAGTTTCTCGAACTTCTTGCGAGAACGCTCTGCATGGCTGCCGTGTCGCATGATCGCCGAGTACAGAGATGGCGATGAACCGTCATGGTAGTAAGGTGCGGAATCCGCAACGCCCCACAGCGGCGGCGTCTTCCATTCGTTCGACCGGGGGTGACTCGACGGCAGCTCGAACTCTTTCGGCGGCTTTTCATAACCCGACTGTCGTAACTGGTCGTCGACGTCATACATGCGAAAATCGCTGTAGACACCTTCGATTCCGCCAATGTTGGGCGTGTGGCAATCGGCACATCCGACGCTTGCAAAGAGTTGCTCTCCACGCTGGGCGATTTTTCGCTGCTGGGGATCCGTGGGCAGGATTTGTTCAGGTCGCGGCAGGTTCTCGACAAAGCAAACCAGTGCGTTGAGCTGTTCACTGTTGATGTCGTACTCGGCATCCTCATTGGGAACGTATTCGTGTGGCACGTTCTGTGCCTGGCCCGGATTTGACAAGCCAAGTTCCACCGCACACGCCGATGCGACGAAATCTCGCAACGTGGCGAATTGACCTTTCCAACCAAAGCGGCCCACGCGACCGCCAGAGAGCGATCGCACTCGACCAACCGGAATCGACGAGAAATCACCGTCGAGGGAGCGGTTCATGGAGTCCGCGGCCCGGCTGAGTCCATTGATCGCAATCGAACGCCCCGACATTTTGTCGATCAGTCCCAAGCCAAACAACGGCGGAGTGTTCACCGTGGACCACATCACGGGACTGATCTGTGGAATGGCGAATTCACAACCGTTGACGATTCGCGTTCCACCCTTAATCGGTGGAAACCTTTCGTTGACTTTCGAGCCGACTTCTTGAAGCGTTTCGTGCGTGGCAAACTTATGGACCACTCCACCAAACACGTCCTCATTTCCACCAATCTTCGGCAACACTTCGAACGCGGTCACGTTGAATTCACTTGGCCCACCGCCGCCCACACCGCCTTGAAAATGGCACGCAGCGCACGAACGCTCGTTGAACACCGGTCCCAGTCCATCGCCATTGCCAGCCATCGGGTCGTTGGGCTTCCACTCGCGCTGAAAGATCTCGCGGCCCATCGCCATGCGTTCTTCGGTGGGCCACGTGCGCCAGGCCGACACATATTTGCCGCCATAAACCGCGAGCACTCCCACAACGATCACACCAGCGAAAATCCACTTCCATCTGCGAATTTTGACATCTTCCGACATGCGATTGTCTCCCAAAGGCGACGAACGATATTTCCTCGTTCGTAACAGGCAAAGATATTGTAGCAGCTTAACGCGGTTCTTTGAAATAGTCGAAATCGCCATCCAAGTTTGGCACGAAGTTCTACAGACTGCGAAGGTTTAGAGAATGCGAATGAAATCCGAATGGATGAATTAACCCTCACCTACTTTTATCGGCCCACTGTGACATCATCGCGTGTTGGGGACGCAAATAGCAGGAATTTCACCCAAATGAAGACAATTTCGCGGGATTTTGCAATTATCTTAGTAACCACTCGACGCCTGCTGTTCATTCAAATATAAGTGTGGTTTGATATAACACCTTGCACCGAAACGGTTGTTTTCCCACCTTCATCACACCTCCGGATTGCGGCCCCAGCACGTGGCTTCTCGAATAACCCCGATCGTTCTGTTGTTTCTGGCCGTTCTGCTGCCGCAGAATGGTGTCTTTGCCCAGGACGAAGATTGGGAAATTACCACCGCCAGTGAACAAGCACTGGATCGAGGAATCACGTGGCTGGCTGAAAATCAAGGGCCCAAAGGAAATTGGGATTCCAACGATTTGGGGCTGATCGCCTTAGGCTGTCTGGCGTTCATGGCCGATGGACACGCACCGGGCCGCGGCAGATATGGTGACAATGTCCAGCGGGCATTGGATTACATCATCAACAATGCCAAAGGGACTGGATTGCTGAACATCTCGCACGGCCGTCGTGACATGTACAACCACGGCCTGGCAACGTTTGTCCTCGGGCAGGCCTATGGCATGACCACGTCGCCCGACCAACGATTGAACAAGACGCTGGATCGTGCGCTGGGATTGATTGCCGAGACACAATGCCAGGACGGCGGCTGGCGATACGAAGCGGCGCGGCAGGCAGCGGGAAACGACTTGAGTCTGTCGGTGATGCAAGCCAAGGCACTGCGCAGTGCGATGGACAGCGGCCTGGAAGTTCCGCCCGAGGTTGTCGATCTAGCGATCCGCGGTGTTCGCGAACATTACCAGCCAAAAGGCGTTTCGAGAAAGTCGCCAGAGTCCGAACAGATGCGCGTGCCGGGATACTTCACCTACCATCGCAGTGGCGGCGGCGGAACGATTGCCATGGCCGCGGCCGGATGCGTCTGCCTGCAGGAATACGGCCAATACGATGATTGGCGAATCGGCAAGAACATGGAAGTCATCACGGCCGCGATCCAAGCGTTGCCGGCCCCGAGATCAAAAAGCAGTCACATGCCGTTCGATGCGTACACGTTGTACTATGTCGGCCAAGCGCTTTATCAAGTCGGCGGCGAGGACTGGAAACGAAATTATCCGATCATGCGCAACTATCTCACGACCACCCAAGCCATCGATCCGAAAAACCCGTCACGCCACGGCATGTGGGACGATCACGGTGCCCGCGGCGGTCGGCGAGTCGGCGGCAAATCTGGCCACCTTTACGCCACTTCGGTTGCCTGCTTTATCCTGGCAATTCCCAATCGCTACCTGCCTATTTTGCAGGAAGGCAAAATCGAAAGTTTAAAGAACCGTTTCGGAAACGAGTAAATCTGGCCAGTAGGACGGATTGCCAATCCGTCCGTGTAAGTCAAATGAGATGGACGGATTAGCAATCCGTCCTACACAACAAACACCATGACCATCCCCGCACTCACCGCTTGGGCTTTCGCTGCCGCAGGACTCGCCTGTGCGCTGGGGCCCATTTTGATTCACCTGCTGAATCGCAGGCGGTATCAAACGGTGGACTGGGCGGCCATGGATTTCCTCCGCGAGGCGCTCACGCGAAGCCGCCGCATCATGGAAATGCGCGACATCGCGTTGCTCGTTCTGCGAACACTCGCGGTGTTGTTCTTCGGCCTGGCGTTGGCACGGCCGTTTGTCTCGCCGAATTCGATGATGATGTGGGCGATCATTTTTCCAACCGTGATTGTCGCCCTGTTGCTGCTTATCGCGGCTGTTGCCATGTGGTCGGCAACGGTCTTTCGCTGGCTCAGCCTGCTCGGCTCCTTCGCTTTATTCGGCGTGATCGCCTACGTGATGTCCTTTCAAATTGGCGTCACGGAAGATGTCGACCAGAACTTCGACGGCTCACAACCGTTACACGCGGTGCTGCTTGTCGACAACAGCATGAGCATGGGCTACCAATCGCTGAGCGGCAACTTGCTGGACGATGCCAAGTCGCGAGCCAAACAGTTCATCGAACGTTTGCCGGAAGGCAGTCCCGTTTCGATCGTTCCGTCATGCGGTTCGAGCGTGGCAGTTAGTACCGATCCGTACACAAAAACAGACGCGCTGGAAATTGTCGACCGGATCGGCGTTGTCGACCAAGGCACGAATCTGCGCGACATCGTGGCACTGGCCAAACAAGCCAGCGTTGCCGAGCCGCATCTTGCAAAACGGATCGTTCTGTTCAGCGATCAACAACTAGACAATTGGATGGGGCTAACATCGCCCGACCAGTTTGATGAATTCCCCGAAATGCAACTGGTCAACGTGGCAGCCGAGTCGCGTGAAAACACGTGGATTTCGGATCTGCGTATCGAAGATGGTCTGGCCGACGTCGAAACGCCAACCACATTCATCGTTGAACTGCGGCACGAAGGTCCACAGACGCGAGACGATTTGCGTGTCTCCCTCTCAATCGATGGCACCGAAGTCGCATCAAAGACCGAAGCCGTCGATCCGGGCGAAGGCGTCAAGGAAGTTCGTTTCGAATACCTGTTCAACAACCTGCAAATCGAGCCAGGACAGCCCAAGTTCGTCCCTGTCACGGCGTCGATCTCGCCCGATCACCTTCCGGCCGACGACCAGCGAAGCCTGGTCGCACACGTTGTCGCCGCGCTGCCTGTGGTCTTCATCGATCAATACGGCGAAGATCGCGAAGATTCCGCACAGAACAAAGTTGGCGAAACGAAACCGCTGCACAACTTGTTGGCCCCGGTGACCAGGCGGGGCGATCAGACCCGTCAGCTCGTCAAGATTCGCCACCGTCGAATCGAACAGTTGGATCGCGACTTGCTGTCCGACGCGCGGCTGGTTGTGATCGCGGGAGTCGCCGATCCGGGCACGTCGTTGCCATTGCTTCGCGAGTATGTCGAGCAAGGCGGCAAGCTGGTCGTCGCGGCCGGTGCCGACTTTAATCCGCAATCCTGGAACGAGGGCAACCGGCAAGAAGGAGCAGGCGTTCTGCCCGCCCCGCTTGAGCCGCAAGTTGTCGGGGAACTGCCCGGCGCGTCCAGCGGCCAGCTCAACCCCGTTTTGCTTTCCTACGACAGTTTACAGTCACACTATTACTTTCGCCTGGCGGACACTTCAGAAGACCAACTCCAGGAGTTGTATTCGCTGCCGTTCTTTTTTCGCTATGTCGAAGTCAATGTGAGCGAGGAGGCGCGGGAGCAGGTCAAGCAGCGCGAGACGAAACGAATTCAGCAGCGACTCAGCTCGGTGGAGTCGACCCAAGAATCAGAGAGCAATTGGTTGCTGTGGGACAACGGCCTGGCGCGGGACATCCCTGAACAGTTGCCCACCGAGCCGGATGCCAAAGAGCAACTCATCGATCAACTTGTCGAGCGATCACGTCCGCGCGTGTTGGCTCGTTTCGAAAATGAGGATCGCTCGCCTTACATTGTCCAGCGGCGCATCGGCCGCGGAAACGTGATGTTTTTGGCCAGCGGCTTGCAGTCCAATTGGAACACACTGCGAACGACAGATACGATTCTCGTGTTCGACCGAATTCTCCGCAGCATGATCGAGTCGACCCTGCCCGCGAGAAATTTTTCCACGCAGCAACAAATCGCGTTGCCAGTGAAGACGACCGACCGGGAAGTTCAATTGGCACTTTGGCGACCGGACGACGCGGCGGAGCCGGAAATCCTCGACACGGGTTTTATCGGCAAGGACGTGCGCGGTTTCAGCGTCGCAAACGCTTTTCACAGTGGGTTGTATCGCGTCGAGGAACTGGATCCCGCGACCAGTTCCGGCACCGACAGGTCGGTCTTAAACGAAACGCCGTTGGCTGTGAACTGTGCCGCGGACGAATCGGCACTCAGACCGCTCAATCGCGACGAATTCGAAATACGCACCGCCGGCAGCCCACTGCGCTGGGTCGGCAGGAAAGACGAAATCAGTTTACAAGGCGCGCAATCGCAGGGACAAGATTTTTACTGGATGGTTTTGATTGTCGCCGTCATCTTGTTTTTGTTGGCCGAACTCGGAATCCTGGCTTGGCCCAATTTGAAGAGACCGGAACAAAGTACGTAACAACCAATGCAAAAGCTCATCGGCTGGCTACTTGGACTCGACAACGTTACCTCGATTGATCAATTCGAGGTATCGCTCGGTGCGTCGTGGGCACAAAACGGTCTGTTTTGGCTCGTCCTCGGCTGCGTTGTGCTGTTCGTCTTGGCCGTGGTCTTTTATGTAGCGTTTCAACCGCGCGGCCGACTTGGTGCACGGCTGCTGTTGGGTTGCTGTCGAGGCACCTTACTGGTCCTCCTGGTCATCACGCTCGCCAAACCAATCCTGCACACCACTGTCACGCGCGAGCAGCCGCCGTCCGTGTACTTTGTTTTTGACGGCACGGACAGCATGGCCATCGAAGACGACTTGCGCAGCGAAGAACGTCAAAAGCTGGCCAGCGCCGTGGGACTATCGTCGGACGAGAGCAAGGTCACGCGTGCTTCGTACATCCAGGCGTTGCTGAAAAAAGAAGACAATCCCGTCAAGCAGCTCACCGAAGACGGCAAGTGCCGGGTCGAGGCATTTATTTTTGACGGCCATTCGACGAGCCACGTACGCAAGCTCGATTTTGACGCGGACGAATTGGCCGACCAGCTTTCGTCGGAAGGACAGGTCACCGCACTAGGCACGGTGTTCAACGATCTCGGCCAACAATACGGCGTGAGTAATCTCGCTGGCATCGTGTTCGTCAGCGACTTTGCTCACAATTCCGGCTCCGCACCGCTGGGCAGCCAACGAGGTGACCGGCAATCGCCCGCGGGCAAACTTGGCGTGCCGATCTTTCCGGTCGGCGTCGGCGCGACCGAGGCACGTGATCTGGCCGTGGCCGTTCAAACTGATCCCAAGATGAAACGTGCCGAGCGGACGAACATCACGGTCAAACTTCGACAGACCGGCTTGATCGACGAGCGAGTTACGGTCAAAGTCATGGCCCGCGCGTTGAAAGGCGACTTCAGCGGGAGCGCGTCCGATGAGATCTTCGTGGGCCAAAAGACGATCACTCTGACGTCGTCGCTCGACACCGTCGACTTGTCGTGGGTTCCCAAAGATTCGGGCCGCTTCGAGTTTATCGCTGAAGTGTCACCGATCGAAGGCGAAGTGGATGCCGCCAACAATCGCGCCACGCGCGAAGTCAATATCATCGACGACTATCTGCGGCTGATGTACGTGGCCCACGAACCAACGTGGGAGTGGCGATTTGTCAAAGAAGTCTTCCATCGCGACAAGTTGATCGGCATGCAGGGCTTTCGCACCTTCCTTGCTTCGTCCGACCCGCGCGTTCGCGAGTCCAACGTGTTGTTCCAGCCGACGCTGACACCCAAACGCAGTGAGTTTTTCAAAAACGACGTGATCTTCCTGGGCGACATGCCGCAGACCGGTTTGACGAATCGATACTGCGAGATGGTCAAAGAGTTTGTGGGTAAATTCGGTGGCGGTTTGGTGATCATTGCTGGACCGCGATTTGGGCCGCAGCAGTTGCACAACACACCACTGGCCGACATGCTGCCCGTGATTATTGATCCGGAAGCACGGTTGCGAGACGATCGCGAATTTAAGTTGGCGTTGACCGCGCGTGCGGCTGGCTATCCATTCATGAACTTGGGTGACAACGACATCGAAAACGCGAGAGCCTGGGACAACTTGAAACGTCTGCAGTGGTATCAACCGGTTGCCAATAAGCACAGCTTGGCCGAAGTCCTGGCCGAACATCCCCGCGACACTTGTCACGACGGCAAAACGAAACAACCGTTGATCGCCGTGCGACGATATGGCAAAGGCGAAGTGGTCTACATCGGTTTCAACGAAGTGTGGCGGTTGCGTCGCAAGTATGGCGAGAAATACTACCGCCAGTTCTGGTCGCAGTTGATCTATCGTCTTGGCATGAGCCACGCGCTGGGCAGCGAAAAGCGATTCGTCGTGCGGACCGACCGCCAGCGATATCGCGTCGAGGAGAAGGCAACGCTGACGGTCGAAGCGTACGACGAAAACTTTGAACCGCTGGACGAAGACGCGCTCGCTGACCGTACGTTAGAAGCGGAACTCATCGTTCCAGGCACGGGCGGCGGTCAGCCTCATACTCGCCAGATCAGCATTTCGCAGCTTCGCCAAGGGGTCTTTGAAACACGATTGCCGGCCTATGTCGTCGGCGAATACAGCGTGCGCGTAAAAGACCCGATTTCCGGTGAGTCGACTGAAGTGCGATTCGACGTCACGGGTGCATCGGCGGAACGTCGCAACGCGGTTCGCAACGTCCGTCTGCAGGAAGACATTGCCTTGGCGACCAACGGCCGTTCGTACGATTTGACGACGGTTTCGAATTTGGCGAATGACCTGGAATTGAAGTCCAAAGTGAAGATCGAGCCACGCAACTATCCACTGTGGAGCACATGGCTGTGGTTTATCCC
>CAYFJO010000211.1:0-17497 GCA_964343305.1 uncultured Pirellulaceae bacterium
CAAAGTAAGGTTGCAATCGGTTTCCTGCCGGATCGAATATAGGAACAGCCCTTACTTCAGCGCGCCACGCCATAATGGGCGCATTTCACTAGCCGTATTTTGTTAATGTGGGATTAGGACGATTAGGACTAAAAAAACCTCAAACTCGTGAGTTCGCGAGCTAACGCTTATTGACTAAGGAGATATCTCAATGTCGCATGATCAACTCCCCGAAATTGTTCAGAGACTTGCAAAAGAGCATCCGCAAGTCTGGGATGCATTTAACAGTGTTGGCCAGGCGGCTGCCAACGCCGGACCGTTGGACGAGAAAACTCAACGTCTGGTAAAGCTTGCTTTGGCAGTCGGAGCCGGGCTCGAAGGCGCGGTCCATGCACACGTTCGCCGTGGAATGGCAGAGGGACTGACGAAAGATGAGTTGACCCATGTCGCGCTGCTCGGAATCACAACAATCGGCTGGCCGTCAGCAATCGCGGGACTTTCATGGATCGACGACAAAACAGAAACATAGGCACGGATCAGTTCCATAGGAAATTCACTGCTGACCAATTGGCAGATTTTCTGATATCAATGGAGATTTGCGATCATTAAACTGAGAAGTAAATACGGTTGGAAAGTAGTCCAACCAACGAAAGGGGGTGATGCCACGAAGTGGAGCTTAACAGTGTCGTAAGGGAGCCTCGCGTGGCGCGCGACCTTCGATTTTATACGTGGCGACATCGATGGATGGAGACAAGTTCATCGGCGTCGGATCCTGCAAGCGGGGAACTGTCGACTCACGCGTAGGGCGCGAGGCTCAAAGCGGATGGAAGCCGAGTTATCCGTAGCAAGAGACTTCCTACTCCAGCACTTTCTTTGCCTTGTTGACGTCGTCTGAAACAATCGCCAGTTCGATCAAATCATCGGCGACGCCCAACAGGTAGGCTGCCTGGAGATTCACGCCGGCCTCGGCAAGCTTGGCTGCCACGCCGGTAAGTTCACCCGCGCGATTCTCCAGCATCACGACGGCGATCTCGTGGTCCTCGAATGGAATGTTGGCGGCACTGAGGGCGCTTCGCGCCGACTCAACATTGTCGGGAATCAGATGCAGCACCGCCTGATCGCCGAACGTCATGGCTGCTACCGATTTGATGTTCACACCGTACAGCGAAAGCGCATTTGTGACACGTGCCAATTCGCCAGGGCGATCGGCTAGCTGAACTAAAAAATCTCGCATGTCGTTCTCCTTCTCAATCCCTCAGAGCGTCACTAGTAAGGCCGAACAGTTGCTGTGCGTGGTCGTGCAATCGTTTTCCCATTCGTCGCAAATCGTCTGGCTCTCCGTTGCGCAGCAATTTGGCCACCTCTTCCAACAATTCGTCCGGGGGAAGGTACTTGGCGCCGACGAAGACGCGACGAGTCAGGTCGCCTAATGTATATGAAAGATGGTCTCCTACGCGATCAATGTCGCGTTCTCGCTCAAGGATCTCAACGAGCGTTTGGTAGACCAACGAAGGTCGTTGACGGTCGAAACTGTCCATACCTGTCACTTTCTGCCGCCGCGCGAAGCGTTTGGCAAAAGAGCAGCCGATCGATGAGGATCAACTCGTCGATCAAATTTCGAAGCACGTCGTCCAAGCTCCCATTGTCTGCTTTCCGTGTCGTAATGCAACTTCTTGCGGAGATCACGACTCATGGAGTCCAACTGCGGTGTAGGGAGATGTCCTAGATCATTTTCCAACATTTGCTGCTTCGACGCATGTTTGAAACTTGCTAATTTGAAGAGTTTGCCCGCGCGCCTGCGCCAATCCTGTGAAAGCGCCAGGAAAATCTCTTTGATAGGAGCATAGTGATGAGCATCGGTACAATTGATGAATTGAAGATGAAAAGTTGTCAACCTTGTGAAGGCGGAGTTCCCCCCGTCCCGCGTGACGAGGCCGAGCGGTTGCTGAAGGAACTGTCTGGCTGGGAGCTGACGGAAGACGGCAAACGGATTCGCCGCGAGTGGACGGTCAAACACTTTATGGCAGCGATGGATTTCTTCAACCAGGTAGCGAAACTGGCCGAGGACGAAGGCCACCACCCCGATCTGCACTTGGCCGGCTATCGCAACGTCACGATCGAGTTGTGGACTCACGCCATTGGCGGCCTGTCGGAGAACGATTTCATTACGGCCGCGAAGATCGACGAGCTGCCAATCAGTTGAGAGACAGTTAGCCAAGCGCAGCCGCGATACCGATTTTGCTGATTGTTGTTGTTCAGGTTGTTCCGAGACATCAGCGAGTAACACCATGTTGGACACACTCGTTTACGACCTGCTCATCATTCTTGCAGCAGGTCTGGTCGCCGGTCTGATGTGCCGGTGGCGGCGTGTTTCGGTAGTGGTTGGATATCTAATTGTCGGCGCGCTCGTCGGAAAGGGGTGTTTGGGCTGGGTTAGCGAAGAGGGACACGAGATCGAATACATCGCCGAAGCGGGCGTGTTTTTCCTGCTGTTTTCGATTGGATTGGAGTTCTCACTCGACGAGCTTTGCCGTCTGGGTCGAAATCTGGTGATCGGCGGCAGTGTGCAGATGCTCCTGGTGGCCGTGCCTGTTGCCGCCTTTCTGTTTGGTACCGACATGAACTGGCAAACGGCGATTTTGATCGCTGCGGCTGCATCATTCAGCTCGACCGTCCTGGTGTTCAAAGCGCTGGCCGAGTGGGGCCATTCGAGCCTGTCGCACGGCCGTCGTGCGATTGGGATTCTGTTGTTTCAAGACGCTGCCTTGGTCCCGTTGCTGTTGCTCGTACCGCTGTTGACGGGCACGGGCAATGCCGCTGGCCCATTTGAGTATGTCGCGCTCGTTATCACATCGCTCTTGTTTGTCGCGGCGGTCGTTGCTCTACGACATGTGTTGGCCAATTGGATCATTCCGCTGTTTGCCAGCTATCGTAGTCCGGAACTGGTCGTCCTGTTTACGCTGGTTTCGCTTGGCGCGGTGACGCTTGTTGCCTACACGGTTGGGTTACCGCCTGCGGTCGGGGCCTTCGCGGCGGGGCTGATTTTCAGCGGCAATCGTTGGACGAAACAAATCGACGCGCTAGTTCTGCCTTTTCGCGAGACATTCGCGGCGGTGTTTTTCGTCAGCCTCGGCCTGCTGTTCGATCCACGGCTGCTTTGGAGCGAGCCGCTGTTCATGCTCGCGTGCCTTACGGGTCTAATCATCGTCAAGGCGTCAGCGGCAACCGCTGCGCTCTGGCTGACGGGTCTTCGCTGGCAACTGGCTGCGGGAATGGGTATCGGTCTGGCACACGTGGGCGAGTTTGCGTTCGTTCTGGTATTGCTCGGCTGGGAAGCAGGCGTGATTGCGGAGTTGGACTATCAACGAATCGTGGCGATTGCGATTGGCTCGTTGATTCTGACACCGCTGCTCTTGAAGACCGGACTGCGCTGGACGCAATTCGCCAGCGGAACCGAGGAAACGGAGTCCCAAGCGAACCGGCTGGACCAGGCGGGACAACAAGCGATTGTCATCGGAGCCGGCCCGACTGGCCGACAGGTGACATCCCGACTGGAGACGGCCGGCAAGGACGTGTGCCTGATCGACCTCAGCCCCATCAATCTGCACGAATTCGCGCAAGAAGGCTTCCGCACGGTTGCCGGTGACGCGACGGATCGCTCGACGTTAGATCTGGCTCATGCAGCAGACGCCTCGCTGGCCGTCCTCTGTGTACCGGATGACGAAGCTGCGATCCGCATCGTCCGTGCGCTCCGCGCGATCAACGCTGACTGCTTTGTGTTGGTCCGCTGCCGCTATCACGCGAATGCATCCAGATTGCGAAAGTTGGGCGCAAACGAGGTGGTCAGCGAGGAAGCTGAAGCGAGTAACGCACTACTGAGAATCCTGACCGATCTGGACGAAAACGAACCGATATCGCGGACAATGGATGATCGTGATTTATCTACCGAAGCGAACGCTGCCGCCCAAACTAACGAGATTACGGAGTGTAACGATGAGGAGGCTACAACGTCTGTTCGACTATGACAAGACATTGCGCGACGAGCATTTCGTCCGCGACTTTCTTGCGCGAGGGGAGTCGAATCATAAGCTTATGAGAAATTGAAGAATCGTCGTTGGTTGTCGGTGCAATGCATCATTTTGGAGTCCTAAACCATGAAAACCGTGTAAACGATTCAAACCACTGTCACCGACACAAACGAAGCACCAAACATGCTTCCCGCTGCGTTCGCCATCGCGGAAAACACAGCTAATGGCACAAGCATTGGAACTGTAATTGCCAACGAAACAGACGTCGGCGACACGAGCAGTTTTAGTATCACGGCAGGCAATACTGGCGGCGCGTTCACGATCAACGCGACAACTGGCGAGATCACCGTTGCTAATAGCTCAGCATTGGACTTTGAAGCCGTGCCAACGTTCAACCTCACTGTCCAAGTTACTGATGGTGGCGGCCTGACTGATTCGGCAACGACAACGATCAACTTAACCGACGTGAATGAATCTCCCGTTGTGACAAATCATTCCTACTCATCACTGGACGGGAACGACTTGTCTGTTTTGGCGCCAGGTGTCTTGACCGGATCGATGGACCCGGAAGGCAGTCCACTGACCGCAGTGCTTGTATCGGCACCGAGTTCTGGCAGCGTCACGCTAAACGCCAACGGTTCATTCGTCTATTCGCCGACGCCCGGATTCGTGGGGCTGAGCTCATTTTCATTTGCCGCAAGTGATGGTCCAAACACAAGCAACATCGCAACAGTTACGATTTCGGTCGGTGCCATTGCAATCCCACCTGACACTGGCGGTGACGATAGTAACGACGATGCCTCATCAAATGATGAAATTGAGGACGAAGAGGATGTAACAGAGTCGGATTCGTCACCCGGTGAAGAATCTGAGTTGACAACGCCGACCCCCTTGATTGCAAATCAACAACCTTCAGCCCCGCTACGTCAAGATGACACAAACGATGCGGATCGTGCCGAGACAATCGTCCACAAGAGTGACACTGAAGAGATTCTGCCGCTTGATGATGAGAGCGCAGACGGAAAATTCCGTTTTGCGTTTATCGCGCGACCGTCCGCGTTACATGTCGCACAATCGCCACGCGAAATGGTAGGGGCATTTGCTGCCATCGATACGGACGCATTTGAGCCGAACGTACTATGGAGTCAACTTGATCTAGTGCGTGAGGAGATGGCAAATGACCCTCATCTCGGGACGACTGAAGTCGGTACGGTGACAGTTGTCACTACGACACTCACCGTAGGATACATGCTCTGGACACTACGAGGCGGATACCTTGTCGCTTCGTTATTGTCGTCACTGCCCGCTTGGACGACCATCGACCCATTGCCAATTTTGGAAACAGTTCAACTTGGCAATGCATTGTCGCAACAAGGCGAAGAAAACGATCAATCCTTGGAATCCATCGTCACGACGACGAAATAACAGATGATTCAAATCACGACGACAACTCGAATCGCGATTAGCTTGGCATTTGTGTCGTTGAGCATTTTGTTGATTGCACATTTAATTGGCCTGGCACCAAATCGAGATTCGGCCATCGTCAAGGGGCGAGTGGCGTTGTGCGAAGCGATCGCGATTCAATGCTCGTACTTTGCCTCAAAGGGGGACAACCGTGGAATCAAAGAGACGTTAAACGCGATGGTGGACCGTGGGAACGGAATACGATCGCTGGCAGTTCGAGGCGCCGACGGTCGATTGATCGTCGAAGTTGGAAATCATGCAACTCATTGGGTATTGCCAGACGACGGCCCTTCGACGGACAACCAGATTCGCGTTCCAATTATTGCAGGTCAAATTCGATGGGGTGTGGTCGAGGTTCGTTTTGATCCCCTCAGTGCCAAAGTCCAGGCTGCCAGTTCGTCCACTTGGGATCATAGTTTGAGCTATTTGCAAGAGTGGTTCTTGAATACCCAAACGCGACTCTTTTTGTTCGTAACGGCCGCCATTGCACTGGTTAACCTGATCTACCTTCGTCGTGTGCTACGGCAACTCGACCCAACAAAAGTCGTGCCAGACCGAGTTCGCAATGCGCTTGACACGCTTGCCGAAGGACTACTGCTGCTCGACGCCAATGAACGCATCGTGATGGCGAACGAATCGTTTTCGCAGATTGTTGGCAAATCCGATGACATGCTGATAGGCAGACTGGCATCCGAATTGGCGTGGGACCACGACGAATTTGGTGCACGAGTTGAAAGCTTCCCCTGGACGGAAGCGGCTCACCTGGGCGCTCCAACGTCAGGAACACTTTTTCTTAAATCAACTGACAAGGAAATCGGCGAGAGAGACCAACGCGTGACATTCAAGGTCAACGCTGTGCCGATTTTGAGCGACGGCAATCAACATCGTGGATCGTTAGTCTGTTTTGATGACGTGACGCTGTTGCACCAAAAGATGAATGAGCTAAGTCAATTACGGCAGGAGTTGGTCGACACTGCTCGCGAAGCCGGCATGGCGGAAATTGCCACCGATGTTCTTCACAACGTGGGCAATGTGCTGAACAGCGTTAACGTTTCGGTAGCCATGCTTTCTCAGAATGTCAGAGGCTCGCGGACACGCTACTTGAATGATCTGGCAGGCATGATCAGCGACAATCAAGATGATCTCGCCAACTACTTTACGAACGACGAAAAGGGCCGGTTGATTCCAGGTTTTCTCTGTAAGCTGGCCAATCAAACGCGACAAGAACAAGAGAACAATTTGGATGAAATCGACACGCTTACCGATTGCGTCGAACACATCAAGGAAATCGTTCGCATGCAGCAAGACTACGCCAAATTGTCCGCGGTGCTTGAACAATGCGATCCGAATGGCATGATGGACGATGCGCTACGATTTGCTGATGTTCGACCCGAGAAGTTCGGCATCGAAATTGAACGACAATATGACCGGGGCCTACCCGAAATCTCCGTTACAAAAGGCAAGATACTTCAGACCTTGGTCAACCTAGTTAAAAACGCGAAAGAAGCAATTCTTGAGCAAGCTAGTGCAACCAAGAAAATCACACTTCGCACTTTCCAACACGATGCCAACTTCGTGCGATTCGAAGTGACCGACACGGGGATGGGAATTGACGAAGAAAATCTGACGAAAATCTTCGCACATGGATTTACAACGAAGAGTTCTGGCCATGGATTTGGATTGCACGGCTCCGCGCTGGCCGTCAAAGAAATGGGCGGTGAGATCCATGTAACCAGTCCAGGACCCGGCAAGGGTGCTACATTTACAATAGACCTTCCGATCGCATCTCCATTGGTTCATGCAGAGGTGAGCCAATGAACCTTGATCGCGACAAACGAGAACCCAAGATGAACCACGAAGTTGATACAAATCATCGCATCCTTGTGATTGATGACAATCGCGCGATTCATATGGACTTTAAGAAGATACTCTGTTCCCCGGTTTGCAATGAAACAGACATCGATGATGTGGCGGCCAGTTTGTTTGATAGGAAGTCGCAGCTGAGCGAATCGTGCGGTTTTTCAATCGACTCCGCGTATCAAGGAACGGACGGCGTCAATTTGGTAACCGAATCCCGCAACACGGGACGACCGTACGCAGTCGCGTTTGTCGATGTCCGCATGCCACCCGGCATGGATGGCGTTCAAACAGTCGAGCAAATTTGGGACATTGATCCTCATCTTCAAATCGTCTTTTGTACCGCTTACTCGGACTATTCCGGTGCGGAAATACTACAGAGATTTGGCGTAAACGAACGATTGTTGATTTTGAAGAAACCATTTGATCGAGCCGAGGTGATACTGCTTGCTACAACACTAAGTCGCAAGTGGCATTTGTCGCGAGCTCGACATGCATTGATCTAGGACGAATCAAGGGTTTGACTAACAACCGATGACAGGGGCGATACAGCAATGATCCAGAACGATACGAGTGAACGGATATTGATTGTGGATGACAACGAGATGGTCCACGAAGACTTCCGCAAGTTCCTAGATCGATCATGCACGGCCAGCAGCAATGTTGATGAAGATGCGGAATCATTATTTGGCAATTCGTCCAAATTTACGACGACCAATTCAACTACGGCAAGGTTCGAGATCGATTGGGCATTTCAAGGCGCCGAAGGCGTTGCAAAAGTTTCCAACGCTCGAGAATCACGTCGGCCATACGCGGTCGCGTTTATCGACGTGCGCATGCCGCCAGGAATTGATGGGGTGGATGCGACCGAGAAGATCTTTGCGATTGACCCGGACATACAAGTTGTATTGTGTACGGCGTATTCTGATTATTCGATGGAACAACTTCTCCACCGCTTCAATAACTGCGATCGAATTCTCATCCTGAAAAAGCCTTTCGATGTTGCTGCGGCAAGCATGATGGCAGTGACGCTGTGCAAGAAATGGGAACTCGTACGTCAAGCCAACACCTTTGCAAGAGCACAAGAAGAACAGATTTCGGACGCCAACCGCGTCATCGAAATCATCGAAAACAGCAACATAGAACTGCAATCAGCTTTGAACGACACAAAAGGTCATTCCGTTGCGGAACAACCAACACTGGACACTTGGGTCACCGAATCAAGCACAATGCCTCAATTGCTCGCTTCGCCTCCTCAGAAAGCGTTGCCCACCGCTCGTTAACTCTTCGCAAGCGACCGTCAATCGATGACAATAAGAGACGATCAACGTCGCACATTTTCCTGACAGTTTCCTGACAACGAATCAGCCGATGTCGTAATTTGTTGATCGCAAAGGTCGTAAGAACAAGTCGTGCGCTCATTCGAGTCCCGCGCCGTTATCAATCGTTTCTTCGTCCTAATCGATTGCAGAGCTAATTGCAGAGAAAACAACGCGATCGTGTGAAAAACAAGGGATTGCAGAGGACTTTGTGAAAAGATAGATTTAAAAGGTGACTGATTGATACTCGGAGTACGCAAAGCGAGTGCGTTATCGCCTGATTCCCGGCTTGTGGTAGCGGAGGCCGTAGAGCTGCATAACCATCAAGGATTTGACTTCGCGCGGACGAGCCGAAGCCAAAGTCAACTGTTCAAGAGGCCCGATGGAAGTACCTGCGAAGGTGGCGCGACCGCTGTCAATTTGCCCACGCTCAAAGTCGCTTCGGTTGCATCGGCTACGCGGCTACGATTCCTGCAAACTTGCAACAGTCTTTTCTCTGGCGTGACACCGCTGTAGTTACGCCTGATCGCGAACTCGCTTCGATTTGTCCAACTTCGTGCAGTTTCGCCGATCGTAGATTGCATTCGGTGTCACCACCGCTGTACTTCGACTGTTTGCGAACTTCTACACGTTCCACATGTGGCAGCCGTTCATTCAGCCAGCCTGGCCATCTCGATGGCGATCTCATTCAAGCTTTTTGGCCAACGGTCGAACGTCACGTTTTTTGCGTCGGGGATTCTCGGATTGGTGATGCCTTCGACAAGGGAACCGGCTGGTTGAGCGTAGATGAACTGCACTTTGTCCTGACCATAAGTACCAGGCAGGCTCTTTGCGAAAATCTCCAGCTCCGAAGCGTAGAGTGCGGGTTCGTATCCAATGTTGTGTTCGGAAGGAGCCCAGATCACGCCGGCGACAGCCATCGGGGTCATTGGACTGACGCGCCAGTTGTAGGCATAGGTGGGGATCGTGTCCGATCCGACCTCGCCCCCTTTTCCTGCTTCCGGGAAAGGCGGTGCAGCGAGCGGCGCAGCCTTCGACAGATCCTCGCCTTTTTGATTCGCTGCGATAATAGTCCTGACAAACTCCTTCACTTTGATGACGTGATCGTCGACAGCTTTTTTCGCAATGTCTGTGCTGGGATACTGCATGAACAGCTCGTTCAAACGAGCTCGGAAGGCCGGCTGATCAATGTCTTTGACGCCGTCAAAAGAAGTCCACGAAAGCGGCGAAGCCATTTGCCTTGCCCGTCCGCCTTGCCCGGAGGACATCGTAATGAACCCCTGGGGAATTCCTTCGCGGTCTAGAGTCTTTGCAAAATGATAAGCGAACATCGTCACGCCGCGGTCGCCTTCCCATAAATCGGCGGTCATCCATGACGAACGGTATTTGCCGCCACCTGTCTCGAACTTCCGTTTTCGTGGAGTCGGAAAGGTGCTGGCTTTGGTCTTTCGCCTGAATTCACGAACAAGCGGCATCACTGCCGGGGGCTTGGCATCCTTGTCACGCGGGTTGTATGCCATTTCG
Source organism: uncultured Pirellulaceae bacterium (assembly GCA_964343305.1). GTDB lineage: Bacteria > Planctomycetota > Planctomycetia > Pirellulales > Pirellulaceae > CAYFJO01. Next base: position 10,172 of record CAYFJO010000211.1, read on the forward strand.
CCGTTAAGCATCGTCGATCCGGTCAGATACCAGAGGTCACCAACGAGGATATTGTTGACCGTTCGGCGATGACCGTGGCTCGAACTGACTGACAGAGTGATCGGCTTGATGGAAGCCTCGAAAGCTGGAAATTCGACCGACCATTGCTGAAGCTCATTAGCGACTGCGGTCCTGGTGATACCGCCCAGAGTGACCGTCACTTTGACGCCCTTGTTAGCATGCCCCCATACTGGGATCGGCTTGTTGCGTTGAATGATCGCGCCGTCCCGAAAGTACTCAACAACTTGGAGGATGGGGTAGTCGGGGTCGGTGTATCGTGCGTACTTCGCCTTGAGCGCTGCCACCTTTTCCAAATCGTCTTCTTCAAAAATCAGTTTGCCGTTAATCGCGGCAAACGGAGTCGCGGGCAAGCCAGCTTGGTTATACAAGTTCGAGTTTTCCGGAACTGCGTTGTATGCGTATTGGACACCGATTGGCTCAGGTACACTTTCTGAAGTCACAACAACGGTGTCACCGACAATGACCGCGTCGCCAGCGTGCCACACTTTGTCTTGCCCGCACAGCCGGAAATGATTCAATTTGTCATCGGGAGTCGGTTTGGCGGGTTCAACATACTTGCCCGTTTCTCGGTAGTCTTTGGCCATCCCTTTGTTGCCGATCATCAGGCCGCCAAAGAGACTTCCCTTCTCGAAAGACACGATGACTTTATCGTCCTTGACTTCGTAGCCAGTGTAAATCGGACCGGTATAGGCGATGTCTCTCCCATACTGCTTTGCCAATGCCCAGCGTGCCAACCGCATTCCCGGATGAAGTTTGTTGTAGTAATGAATCCCTTGCGGTCGAGCTGAGTTGAGGTCGGACTGAACGACCATGCCGACGTTTTTCCGATTGTTCATGAAGAACACACGCTGGACTTGTCGTATGTCTGCGAATCCAACTGAATCCGGATCGGGAGATCCATAACATTGCATTTGCGTGAAATAGAACGGCATCTCAGGCATCCCCCAAGCATCTCTCCAGCCGTTTACAAGACCTTCCATTCTTGCGGCGTAGATCCTGCCGTCTCCGGAGTTGCTTGTCCCCTGGCACCAAATTGCTCCGCAAATCGCGAATGGGATCACCGGATTGATCTTGCCGTTAAAGAACTGAGATGGGCCTCGCCACATTCCGGCGATTCCAGGCAAGTTTGGACGTGCGGGAATTCTGCCGCCCGCATCAGCAGCGTTGCCGGCCACTTTCTGCCAAGCTCTCAGATCCTCGTAGTACTTGTCGAACGCCTTGCGCCCTTGCTCTGTCCTCGGGTCCGCGTCATGAATCAGGTCGGCGTCGTTCGTGAGCTTGGAATGTTTCTCGATTGCCTCACGTTGGGTAAACGCTTCTATCCTGGTATTGCTATGGGCGCTCAACAGAATGCCGATCGGCATGTCTATTTCTTTGTAAAGTTCGTAGGCAAACGACAATGACAGAGCGGAGAAACTGCCGGCGCTTTTGTGTGTCTTCCATCCACCATCCGAGTTCGCTGTTTTTTGAGGATAGAGAGCAGACACCGTACTGATATTGATCTCGCGTATCGGAATGTCCGTCTGGGAGCCAGCGATATCGCGGGCGATTCCGCTGCACATGCTACTGCCGGCAGTCCATACCATGTTGGATTGACCAGACGAGAACCAGACTTCACCAACCAGCACGCGATCAAGAACGATCGACTCTCGCCGATCGTTGGTTACTTTCAAGCTGCGTTCTTCGCGTGATGCCGTGAGTGGATCGAGCTTGACCATCCAATCGCCATCTTGGTCGGTGACGGCGGTTTTTTCTTGTCCGGCAAATTCGACTGTGACTTTGGTGCCGGGTGCGTCGAAGCCCCACACCGGCGCCAGCATCTGTCTTTGCAGGATCATGTTATTTGTAAACGGAGCCGCTAACTCCAGCTTCTGTTCGGTGTCGGCAACCGCTGAAACTGAAAAGAAACAGAACGTGACAAGAACGCTAAGTTTATTTCGGGGCATGAGTATCGCTTCGCGAGGGCAGTTATTTCACTGGCGTGAGCGTGAAGTCCTTGATGGCCAGCCCGTACTGCGGCGGCTGGTTGCGCCAGAACCGCATGGTGTTCTCGCCCTTTTTGAGGGTGAGCGTGACCGGCTTGGAGCCCTGCCAGTTTCCGACGGTGAAGGGCATCTCCATGGTGATCTCGGAATCGGCGTCATTCACAGAGACGTTGAGGCGCTGATTGTAATTGGCCGTGACCACCTGCGCCGTTAACGTAAACTTGCCCGATCGCGGGGCGATGACCTTGTACTCGAAACGCGATTTCGTGCCCTGGCTGGGGCCGGTCGGGTCCACCTTAGGACTTATCGAGTAGTAGTTTCGGGCATACTTGTCTGATATTCGCTCGCAGACGTTGCCGTAGATGTCGTAGAGACCCCACGGATTGGGCTTCTTCTGACCTACTGGATGCGACTTGGCGCCCGCGTTGTCCTTGAACCAGGCATACTCGCCGATCTGCGAGGGATCGTTGCCGAAGAACCATTTGGTGTCACGGCCTGCGCGACTGGCATATTCCCATTCGGCCTCGGTGGGAAGCCGCGCTTCACGGCCGGTCTGTTCGGTGAGCTTCAAACAGAATGTCAACGCGTCCGCCTCGCTAACATTGTCAACCGGGCAGTCCGGGCCCTTGGTGGACCTGCTGGGGTTCGAGCCCATGATGGTCTCGTACCGCGCCTGCGTCACTTCGTACTTGCCCAGATAGAATCCCTTGCTGAGTTCGACTTCGTGCTTCGGCACCTCGACGCACTGGAACCTGCCATCCGTCTTGCTTTCGCCACCCATCACGAACGTTCCGGACTTGATGTAGACCAGCTCCATGGTCACGCCGTCACCCAAGTCGAGCGTCAGTTCAGGCGGGGCACCGCTGCCGCTATGCGACACGGCCGCGCGGAGACCCCAGTTTTCGTATTTGCCATAGCCGCCGCTGAGGAGACGTTTACCGGATGTGCATGCGTCGGGGTCGCCCTTCCACGTGCCGCCGCGCAGAACCGTTTTGCCCTGAGGGAAGAAACGCGGGAGAAAGATCTGCAGACCACCGCCGAAGCTCTTCATGGCAAAGACGTCCCGCGTGTTGCCGGACGGCTTGTTGTATGCGGCGGCCGGTAACGATATGACGCCGTCCTCGCCGTAGGTGATCTTCCTGTCTTCGGGCGTGACCGGCGAGGCGATGACTTTCTCTGCTACCGTGGGCTCGTTGGCCTCGCCGAGGTCCTCGCCGAGTGCGTCGAGCGTAACGGCCTTTGCTTCCTCGATGATGGTGCGCTGCGTGCGGAGCGCCACGCCATTCCAAAAATCGGGGTTTCCGTCGTTTTCCCCGTAGGTCTGCTTTTCTCCCAGGACGTCGCCGGCCCACTGGGCCCGCTTGACCTTCAGGTATGCCGTCTTGTTGCTTCGCGCCTGTGTACTCGCGAGGAAATCGACGTCCTTGTTGTATCGTGTCTTGGTCCAGCCGGCGCCCCAACCGCCGCCCAGATTGACGACCCAGCCCTTGGGCGTCCAGTGGGCCAGGGCGGCATGACCGCGACTGGGACGAGCCGTGGTCGGGATGCCAAAGGATCGCAGAATGAAACGCCCGATGAACGCTCGCCGGCCGCACACCCCGCCGTTCATGAGGATGTTCTGATACTTCTGCAATTCAGGCCTGTCGTACTTGACGTCCTGTGACCCGTACTTGACGCAGGACGTAACAAGACTCACGTAACGCCAGCCGTAATTGGAGTTGTAGATATGGTCGGGCCGGTAGTTCCTGAGCATCTCGCGCCCCCAGGCGAGAGTCTCGTCCGGCTCGTCCCCGTTAACGACCATGCGAAGCTCCCAGGTGGTCAGGCGGTCGAACGCCGGATCTAATTCACCGTCGTGGTATGCCTTTTCGTAGTGAAGGTATCGCTTCACCGGGTCGATTGTTTCAGGGGCGTCGGTTTGCGCCGTGGGGTTCGACTGCGCTATCGGAACGGCGTGTTCCAAACTGATGGCGAGCGCCAGCCGCTGCAGCACACCAGTGGCGGCTCGCTTGCTCGCCGTCTGGATATCGGTATAGATCTTCATTGCTTGGCCGTACTGTGCCGGGCCGTATGACTTTCCCTGTCGTTTGGCGTTCGCCCCGTCCGCGACCAGCATCTGCTTCATGAGGTCGGCGTCCGCCAGCATCTTCTCAACCAGCGTCCACTGCTCTCTTCCCTGCTGAGCGAACTCCGCCAGACCGCGAGGCGTGGCCTCGAACAAGACGACGTATTTTGCGAACTTGGCGTCCAGCACGTCACTGGCCAGGAACTGATTCAGCGTATCAGCTTTTGCCTGATCGTTCCGCGGTATCTTGGCGGTGAGTTCAGTACGCAGTTGGTCGAGCTGATCGGCATACCGCGTCTCAATTTTCTGCCCGACCTCGGTGAGCGGCGTTTGCGGCACGGCATTCGGCTTCGCTGCCCAAACGCTTGAGGTCCCAATCGCCAGGGCGATCAGTGCCCCACAAAACACTGTCATCGAATTCGTTCTCATAGCTTCGTGTCCTTGTTCTTTTTTGGCTTAAATGCGCCTTTGAGTCTACTCGTTCTTCATCAGTTCAACCATGGCCTTGCCCATCGCTTCGCCGACGTTCATGTAAGTCTCTGCGTTGCCGCCGTAGTGGCTGTTGGATGCGCCGCCTTTAGAAAGCGGTTGGGTGTAAACGGTGGCGACGTTGCCTTTGAATTCGGGGTATTTGCCGGACTTGCCGTCCACGGCGAGTTGGGCGTTGAGGATCAGTCCCTCATTGCCTTCCGCGCCCTTCTTCGTCTGGCCGAGAGTCGCACAGACAAACTTCGCGCCGGGAGCGTCGAAGTCTTTTCGCAACTGTTTGATCAATTGCACGAGGTTCTGTTCGTAGCGGTGCGCATGCCCGGCGTTGTAGCGATCCTTGTCACCTTGCCAGAAGAAGAAGCCGGCAACCTCGTACTTCTTCGCGTCGGGGTAGTACTTGTCTAGTTCGGACAGCACCTGCTTCGCGCGGGCGATGTCACCGTCGTACTGCATGCCGGCATACCATTTGATTGGTTCCGGCTTCGTCCCTTTCTCCCATCGCAGCGGTGATTCCTTGTAACCAGCGTAGTGCCAGACCTTCACTTCGCCAGTCTTCTTGTCTTTGTCTTCGAACTCAAAGGAAGGACTTCCTGGCGGCAGCAGATCCCAACTGAGGCTGCGGTTGCCGATGCAGCTCTTCAGAATCATCACTGGCGCGTCGGTGACATGTCCCACGTGATGCCCGATGCCAATCTCCGGGCCGACCGCTCTGCCCTTGATCGTCATCCACTCGTTGTTGAAGACCCGCATGCTGCCAGTGCCGCTACCCATGACGCGCACATTGCGAACGTCTTTGCGTTCGGTCCAGTTGCCTTCGTCGTCAACGAGGTACGGATACAGCTCTTTCTCCTTCACCGCGTGTTCGAGCGTGCCGTCCTTATCCGCACCAGCAATCTTGCCGAAGCCCAGCATGTTTGACTGGCCTAACAAAATGTACACCTGCACTGGCTTTATCGTGTCGGCAGGCTTGCCATCCGGGTCTGGGAGTTGCTTTGAGTCCTCAGCGAAAGCAGGGCAATGAACGAGTAGTGTCAGCGCAGCAAAGATGAGATACAAAGGTTGTCTTTTCATAGCGGTGTTTCCTTTAAGGGTGAAATAAGACTAGTTATTATGGCTAATCTGACCCTTGTTTTTGGGAAAATTTTCATTGAATTCGAGATGCTGAAAAATGGGCCGAAAATCACGTCGCGTAGCGATTATGTTGGAACTCGATTGGCCGTACAAGCGGCACGCAGGTGTCTTCGCCGGAACGCAACGGTACGCCGAGGAACAAGGATGGGAGTCGATTGTCGACGAGTACGCCTACGACACGCTTCCGTCGCGGCGAACCAAGTCGATGCCTTACGACGGCATCGTCGCGCGGGCAACCAAGACGTTGGCCGAACGGGCCGCACGTATCAAACTGCCGGTCGTGAACGTTTGGCTCAGTTCACCCGTGCAAACGATGCTGCCAAGCGTTTTTCCCGATTATCAAACTGCCGGGCGTTTGCGAGCCGAACATCTTCTTTCGCGAGGGCTTCGCAATTTCGCGACGCTCGGTTGTCGCGGCGATTATGCCCACGACTTGGAGACGGCCGAGTTTCGCGCGGTGGTCGAGCAGGCCGGGTTCCCATGTACGATGGCCATCGTGTCGCTCGATTATGCAAAGACGCTGATGCATTGGCGGAATACGGAACAATCGATCGCCGAGTGGATGGACGGTTGGGAGTTGCCCATTGGCGTGTATGTCGGCGGCGATAGCATAGGCCGAATCGTTGTGCAAAAGTGCCGAGAACGCGGCTGGCGAGTGCCCGAAGACGTGGCTGTTATCGCTGGCCGAAACGAAGAAACACTTTGCGAGCATCCTCGCCCTTCGTTGACCAGTGTCGAGATGGGCTACGAACGCGTTGGCTACGAGGCCGCAAAACTGTTGCACCAATTAATGGATGGAAAAAAGCCGCCGAGCCAACGGATCCTGCTTCCACCTCAAGGACTGGTCGTTCGAGAATCGACCGACTTCTTTGCCGTCGAAGACGGGTTAGTCGCGGCCGCCTTGGAATTCATCTCCAAGAACAGCCATCGCCGCATTGGACAAGATGACGTCTCCCGCGCCGTCAACGCCGAAACCCGCACACTTCAACTCCGCTTCCGCAAAGTGCTTGACCGCCCCATCGCCACCGAAATCCGCCGCGTCCGCATCGAGCGCGCCAGACGCGAACTCACTCAAAGCAACCGCTCCCTCGCCGAAATCGCCCGCGACGTCGGCTTCGGCGAAGCCATGCGCATGTACGAAGTCTTCCGCCGCGAGCTAGATACCACACCCAGCGATTACCGTAAACAGCGGCAAGTAATCGCCAAAGAGTGAAGTCATCGCACGACAACCGAGACAGGCACGTGTAACACGCGTCATCGCGGCGCGGCGATCTAAGTACGCGATGACTACGCCACTACCTACCGGCGCTCAAACTAATCTCGTTACAAAACCATGATGCATGAGGTGATCTCGACTGCTGCGAGTTTCATAACATGCTTCGCTGCAGCGGTTGCATCGACCGATGCGGCAAAGGATTTCACTGAACTGACAGCGGTATGATCTCCGCCGAGACACCGCTGCAGTTAGCTCGACCCGCTAAGTTGCCGAAGGTTGTCCAGCTTCAGCGAGTTGATGTTGAGGCTAATTGCAGTCGGTGTTGGCCACCGACGCGACTTTACGGTCGCTCGTTATTGAGGGTGAGCCACCGTGTTGCG
>CAYFJO010000212.1:0-17487 GCA_964343305.1 uncultured Pirellulaceae bacterium
ACTCCTTTTCACAGAGAACATTACGTCGTGTGGACGGCGGTTCATGAATCATCCAGGCCGGCAATCGCCTGCACAAACGACGTTGAAGTCGATAGAATCAGGGCCATCGGACACTGATCGAGAAAGGAATCCACATGACGGGCCAGCAGGCAATGGACGCTCTTGTCCATAAATTTCAAAAACTCACTCCCGCTGCAAAACATCTGCTCCAACTGTGCGCCGTCCACCACGAAGGCATCAATCGAACGGACTTGGTCAAGCTGTCGAACACCGTGGAATGGCGGGATCCAAACGGCAGGCTGCTGGCCTATGCCGATGTCCGCAAGGATCTGAATGGATTGGTGAAAAACCAACTGCTGGTCAAATCCCATGGCGCGCGAATGGTCGTGAATCCGATCCTGGCGGATTTCGCGGTCCAAGTGTCGATTCACCAAGGCGACTTCGACAAGTTCGCCGCGACGGTGCAATCGAAGAATCCACGTCACTCTTACTACTATGGCTACGGTTATGGCAGCGGTCCGATTGACCCGCGGACCATGCGTGACTTGCGAATTGCGTTTTATCAGGGCGACACCGCGAAGTTCCGTGAACTTTGCACATACAAAGACGTCACGCTGGTCAGCGACGAATACGCGATCAAGGTGCTCTCGCCGTTTAACAAAACAATATTCAACGGACTCGATCCCGCCTTTCAAGAGAGATACGTCCTGGAAACGCTACCGATCGCCATCGCGACGGGACAAGTCGACGCGTCCATTTTGACTACGCTGGACGAACACATCGCCGCGCAAAAGAATTTGGCTCCCGAACTTGTACCGCATTTGATCGACTTGGCTGTCGCTCGAGGCGATCTCGCCGCGTTGCGACAACTCGACGAACGCACCGAAAGCGTATATACGGAGATTACGGGTTGCGAAGCAATGCTGCGCGGCGAGTGGGACGCGGCGCTGGAATGTTTCGATTTGGCGCTGAAGCGCATCCGCGGAAAATCGCGCAAACGCAAAATCGCGGTTCGGCACCTCGCGGGCATCTTTCACGTCGCGCTGCTGTTGAAGCAAAACACGTCGTCCGCGCGCGGCAAGGCAACTCCGGCCGTAAATTACATCGAAGAAGAATGGCCGATGTTTTATGCGTCGCCGGCGAATTCCCTGTCGCGGGCATTGGATTTGCAAGCTTGTCCCACCAGCGGCGCGCGAATGTATCCCGTCGCGTTGCATCGCGATTGGTTTGGGCTTTGTCATATCATGGCTGGGATGGTCTGGCAATGGATGCAGCCGGAAGCACCACCGTCGATTCAAGCCGAACCACTCGAACGAGCACATGCGGTGTACGAAAAGCTTGGTATGCATTGGCTCGAAGCCGAGTCGGCAGCGTTGCTGGGACGGTTGGCCATCAAAGAAAATGAAGGGTTCACGGAAAAATCCAAGGCACTGCACGACCGGCTGCAAACCGTCAGCATCGTGAACCTGCTGCAACCGCAACCCGCCTGGCAACGATCGCTCGACGCCATGCGGCAACTGGGCGGCGGTACGAAGTCGACCGACTCCGCCGACGAGTCGGGGCCGGATGAACGCATCATTTGGGATCTCTACCACGACGTAGAACGCAACGAGCTCTCGCTGAAGCCGATCATCCAGAAGCGGAAAAAGAAGGGCTGGACATCCGGACGCAGCGTGGCGCTCAAGCGGCTCCATTCGTCCTACAACGACAGCAACCAGTTTCCCTATTTGACGGACGAAGATCGGGCGATTTGTGGAACGTTGAAACAGTACTCCACACAGGGTGGTTGGGGCGGCTATCGTGAATACTATTTTGAGTTCCATCCCGGCCAAGCGGCCCAAGCCATGGTTGGGCACCCGCGGGTCTTTCGCCGCGGCAATCGGACGCAACCGATGGAAATCGTGCGGCGCGAGCCCCAACTGCTTGTGACACGCACCAAGAAGGGCATCAAGGTAGCCATGGAGCCCCGGCCATTGGGCGACGACACGTTTACGATGATCGAAGAAGGCCCCGCGCGGTTGGCATTTATTTTCTTTACCGCCAAGCACCGCGACCTGAGTGCCATCGTGGGAAACGGCTTGAACGTGCCAAAATCGGGCGAAGAAGAAGTGTTGGCCACGCTACAATCCGTCGCTTCCCTGGTGACGATTCATTCCGATGTCGGTGGTGTCACGGCGTCAGGCGAAGCGGTCGAAGCGGATCCACTCCCGCATTTGCATCTGTCGCCGTTCGAACAAGGCTTGCGCGCGGAGTTCTTTGTGCAACCGTTTGGTAACGCGGGACCGTTGTACCGGCCCGGCGCTGGCGGAACCAACGTATTCGCCGACGTCGACGGAGAGCCCAAATCGACACAGCGCAAATTGAAAGACGAAACCAAACGGGCAAGCGACGTCATCGCTGCCTGCCCGAACCTGTCTGGAGTAGGACGGATTTCCAATCCGTCCGCGCCCGATGTCGGCGGATCGGACGGATTGGCAATCCGTCCTACGGAAGATTTCACGTTCCCCGAAGCCATCGACGCTTTGGAGTTGATGGTCCAGTTGCAACCGCTGGTCGACAACAAACAAGTCCAGATTCATTGGCCGAAAGGCAAAGCGTTGCGGATCGCCGGCCAGGCCGATGCGTCGCAGTTGAAAATCAATATCCGCCGCGACCGGGATTGGTTCGCCGCGTCTGGAGGTCTCCAAGTGGATGACGACCTAACGCTAGACATGATGAAGCTGATCGAGCTGGTCGGAGCGAGCCCGACGCGTTTCGTGCAATTGGACGACGGGCGTTTTCTGGCGCTGACGGACAAGTTTCGCCAGCGGATCGAGGAAATCGCGGCATTCTCCGAGATTCGCAAAAACAAGGTTCGATTCCCTGCCGTTCGCGCGGCCGCACTCGAAGGTGTCGAGGACGAGTTTGCGATCAAGGCCGACAAACATTGGAAAGAGTGTGTGCAGCGGATGCGCGAAGCCACGTCGCTCGTGCCGAAGGTTCCCACGACGTTTCAAGGCGAGATGCGCGACTACCAATGCGAGGGCTACGACTGGCTCGTGCGGCTGGCACATTGGGGTGTCGGAGCGTGCCTGGCCGACGACATGGGCCTGGGCAAAACGATCCAAGCGATCGCGCTGCTATTGGAACGAGCCAGCGATGGACCGGCATTGGTCGTCGCACCAACGTCCGTCGCGATGAACTGGCAAAACGAACTGCATCGATTCGCGCCAACGTTGAATCCAAAGTTGTTCGGCGCGGGCGATCGTGAAGCGTTTCTGCAAGACCTCGGACCGCGCGATGTCGTCATCACCAGTTATGGGCTGCTGTACAACGAAGCCGAGCGATTTCAACAAGTGCAATTCAACACCGCGATCCTGGACGAAGCTCAAGCGATCAAGAACACCGCCACCAAACGGTCACAGGCCGCCATGAAACTGGACGCCGGTTTCCGCATGATCATGACCGGCACGCCCCTGGAAAACCACCTTGGCGAGTTGTGGAACCTGTTTCAGTTCATCAATTCCGGCTTGCTGGGTTCGCTGGAGAGTTTCAACGAACGATTCGCAACGCCCATCGAGCGCGACAAAGATCGCGGTGCCCGGCAACGTCTGAAGAAGTTGATTCAACCGTTCATCTTGCGGCGAACGAAAACACAAGTGCTGGACGAACTCCCGTCGCGGACCGAAGTCACGCGGTACGTGGACCTCAGTTCGGAAGAAGCCGCGTTCTACGAAGCGATGCGCCAAACGGCCGTCCAAAAGCTGGCCGAGTCGGCCGACCAGCAGCAGTCGCAACACTTGCGCATCCTGGCGGAAATCATGCGGTTGCGTCGAGCCTGCTGCCACTCGCGATTGGTGATGGAAAAGAGCGAGCTTGCCAGTTCCAAGCTAGCACTGTTTTCAGAGACCATCGACGAGTTGCTCGAAAATCGGCACAAGGCATTGGTCTTCAGCCAGTTCGTCGATCACCTGGCAATCCTTCGCGGCGAACTCGATCGAAAAGGCGTCGCCTACCAATACCTGGACGGCAGCACGCCGATGAAAGAACGCCAGAAGCGCGTCGACGCATTTCAATCCGGCGAAGGCGACGTGTTCCTGATCAGTCTCAAAGCGGGCGGCACCGGATTGAATCTGACGGCAGCCGACTATGTGTTGCACATGGATCCTTGGTGGAACCCGGCGGTCGAAGACCAGGCATCGGACCGCGCCCATCGCCTGGGCCAACAACGCCCGGTCACCATCTACCGCTTCGTCACACGCGGCACGATCGAAGAGCAAATCGTCGACCTTCACGCCAACAAGCGAGACCTGGCCGACAGCTTGTTGGAAGGCGCCGACCTGACGGGCAAACTTTCCGCCAAAGCCCTGTTGAAGTTGATTCAGCAATAAACGAAGAGTGTGCGCGGATGGATCTCGCGCGGTTTAGCCGCGGGTCCGCTAACCATCAGGATTGTCGAGCAATTCCTGGAGTCGCTCGGACAGTTCAGACGAGAATCGTCCAGGCCAAGCGGAGTCGATTAAGCCGACATCGATCATGTCGCGCAAGTGAGTCCGGTCCTTGTCACGCCACGAATTCAGCTTCATTTCCACGAGTGACTGAAGATCGATCACTTGAAATTCGTTCCCGCGCTCGGATTGCGTCACATCCGGAGTCGGTGAAGCATAATGCTCTTTCACCTTTTCGCCAGCCATGAGCAGGTGGACCGCATCGCGCACTTTCGCATCGGGTCCATCGAGAAAGAACTCAACATCTGTCGTTTTTCCGTGAACGAACCCCGCGCCTTCCAAAGCCGCTTTGACACGATCCAAGTCGCTACGACGGATGAGAATATCGACGTCTTGCGTATTCCGCACCGCGGCCTCATCCACGCGCGACACCCAGGCCGCGACCGCATTGCCACCAATCACGGCATAAGGAATCCCGGACTTCTCCAAAGCCGCTGTTGAACGAAGCAAACGTTGGCGGACTTTCTCCACGGCACGCACCATTCGATCCAAGGAAACGGGTTTAAAAATCAATTCGCTCATACAGCCAGAATACCATGATTGCGCGGTGGGCGGCTACCTACGACTCCGGCAGTGTTTCAGATCATCCCAATTTCAGTAGTTGAAGTTCGGCTCGTAGCAGAAGTCGTGAAACTTCGGAACCATTTATCAGGGCAAGACCAAGACGTTGGTGTTCGGTGACTACGCCGATGGCCAGCGGCGGGCCACCGCCTGTGAAAATAGCCGTTCTACATAAGAACAATTAGCGCCGACGTCGTCCAAATCGCCGATAGCGTCTGGGAGTCTGCTTTGCCTCGGCCGCCTTTTTGTCTTCCGATTCGCTCGTCGCTTCTTTCGAGGCCGTGGCCGAATTCGAAACCGCTGGCGTGCCGATCGCTTTGTCCACCTGCTTCAGCACTAATCGGAATGCTTGCTTGAACTCGGTTTGCTTGTTTGCGTCCGAGCCGCCGCCCAACGCGATTGCGAATGCCTCGGCAAATGTTTCTTGCCGGCCGGCCGTCGACTTTTGCAGGTAATAGGAAAGCTCCTCGCGGGTCCGCAGCGACATGCGGCGGACGTCCCAGCGATAGGCGTTTTGAAACGCGGGACTCGACGAATAAAACCGATACTTGCCGCGCATCACCATGTCGAAAGCATGGCCAACCTCGTGCCGAATGACGCCGGCCACGCGCGTGCAACTAATCTCGTCGCCGTCGCGGTTTCGCATCTTTTCGGGAAACACCAGCCGGCGTTCGCCAGGAAGATTAACACCGTCGACGTTTTCCCATGTCATCCATTCCGGCCAACCACGCGGGTGATTGTCGCGGATGTGTGGTACCGCGTCCGTCAAAAATTCGGCGAGTTCAATTCTCCAATCTGCCTTGTCCAACCGCTGCCAAACCGAATTGGGGATCGATGCCGCCGCCGCTTCCACAGAACTGGTGAATTCGACGCTGACCGGCGTCGCGTGGACAAATCGATCGTTTGTCGAAATCATTTGCACATGGTCGCTCGACGCATCGTCTTCGTCAGCAAGCGAAACGCTGGCCCAGAATACGACCGCCAACGCCACCACGACGACGCAAGGTTTAGAACTTCGATCCGACCCAATCGCAAACATCATGGTAAAGTTTAGCAGACGAAAATCGGGGGCTAACTGTATTTGAGAGTTAGATTTACGTTGATTGTTCGCAACGTGTTGATCTCGCGAAACACGGCGTTCACATATTGCAACACATGCGTCCCATCTCCAGATAAAAGGATAGCGGTGACGACACGCCGCACTCCAAACAAATGACCACAGAAACTCTGCAACCTAGTTCGTCCGTCGCTTCTGAAAACACGAATTCGACGATCCATCAAACTCCGCAAAAACTGACCCGCGTGATGCACGTCATCAACGGCGAGCATTATTCGGGTGCGGAACGCGTGCAAGACTTGCTGGCCATGTGCCTGCCCGCCGAAGGATTTGAAGTTGGATTTTGCTGCATCAAACGCGGCCGCTTCGAAGAGACGCGTGTGTCGCAGAATGCTCGCCTCTATTCGCTGCCGCAATGGTCAAAGTTTGACCTTCGCGTCGCTTGGCGTTTGGCCAAGATCATTCGCCGGGAAGATTACCAATTGGTCCACGCGCACACGCCGCGATCGGCATTGGTGGCGAGCATTGCGTCGCGTCTCACGAGACGTCCGCTCGTCTATCACGTACACAGCCCAACGTCGCGCGATTCGACGCGTTGGTTGCACAACAAGCTGAACACGCTGGCTGAGAACTGGGGCATCAAGCGAGCGTCGCGGTTGATCACGGTTTCGTCCAGCCTGCGGCGACACATGCAATCGCAAGGCGTCGCGCCCGACCGGATCACGGTCGTCCCCAACGGCGTGCCCGCAACATCGAAGCGTCGTGGCGAGCAATTGCCTGGCACGACCTGGACGCTCGGCACGGTCGCCTTGTTTCGGCCTCGCAAAGGCACCGAAGTCTTGCTGGACACGGTGGGAATTCTGCGCCAGCAAGGTCACGATGTGCGGCTGCGAGCGGTTGGTCCCTTCGAAACAACCGAGTACGAAGCGGGACTCAAACAACAAGCCGCGACACTCGGCATCGAAGACGCGATTGATTGGACGGGTTTTACGACCGACGTGAATGCCGAACTGCAAAAAATGGATTTGTTTGTGTTGCCCAGTTTGTTTGGCGAAGGCTTGCCAATGGTTGTTCTCGAAGCGATGGCCGCCGGCGTTCCGGTCGTGGGCACGGACGTCGAAGGTGTTCCCGAGGCGATTCGGGACCACGTGGATGGCATGATCGCTCAGGCCCACGATCCGCAAGATCTCGCGCGTGCCATTGCCGAGGTGATCGGCGACCAAGTCGACTGGTCATCTCTGCGCGAGAGCGCGATCGATCGACATGCGGAATGTTTCTCGGATCAAAGCATGGCCAAGGGCGTGGCGGAAGTCTATCGTTCGATTCTGAATCGTGAGCCGAAGGCGCTAGCCTCGGATGATTCGATGCGAAACATTTAGTTTAACCCGCGGCTAGCGCCGGCTAGCGCCGTCGGCTCAGTGAGCGCCCGTCCCGTGTTCGACGATGATGAACTTCGTTAAGCTGCGAAGGTCATGGGAAAGAACGTCGACCCGATCCAACCGCTTGCGGCGAATCAACCGCTGGGGCTTGTTTCCATTCTGCTGGTTTTGTTGACGGCTGCGCTGTGGGGTGGTACGCCGGTTGCGATCCGGTTCAGCGAGCCGTCGTTTCCACCCGTCATGCTTGCGGCCATTCGATTTGCATTGGCCGCCGTGTTCATGGTTTTCTGGTGTCGTTTGGCGGGCACTTCCCTGCAAGTCCGACGCGGACAATGGTTGCCGATTCTGATCGCCGGATTGCTACTGTTTCCACAGATCACGTTGTTCAACATCGGCGTGTATTTGTCGAACGCCTCGCATGGTTCGACGCAGATCAACACGTTCGTTTTTTGGGTGGTCGCGATCGAACACTTCATCACGCGAACCGATCGTTTGAACTCGCGCCGAGTCGTCGGGCTCGTCGTGGCATTCGTTGGTGCATTGCTGATTCTGTTTGATGCCAAGGGCGAAGCAACGACGGAGCAAGTCGAATCGCCGACCATGCTGGGCGACGCGTTCTTGCTGGCCAGCGCGCTGGTGCTGGCGATCAAAATCGTGGTCGTCAAACAAGCGGTGAAAACGGTCGAACCTGGCAAACTGATCTTCTGGCACGGAGTGATCGGTGTTTTGCTGTTCACGGCTTACAGCTTGTCGAGTGAGCAGTTTCAAATCGAAAAGGTGACAACGCCGGCAGTTATTTCGGTCATCTACCAGGGTTTGCTCGTGGCCGGCCTGTGTTTTGTGATTCAGGCGATGTTGCTGCGAAAACATTCCGCCACGCAAATCTCGGTCTTCAGTTTTACGACGCCGTTGTTTGGTGTCTTGTTCGCGGTCCTCATGCGCGGCGATCGGTTGTCGCCGTGGTTCGTGATCGCCGCGATGTTCGTGGCCGTTGGAATCCTGTTGGTCAATCTGAAGGAAAGAAATGGAGATTAGTTCAAGTTGCGTGGCGCGTGGCATCATTCGCTAGCGGCTATACTGAGCAGGCATGACACTCCCTATCAAGACACTCCCAATCGTCGAATGCTGGACTTGCACCGGCTGTGGCAAGTGTTGTCGTGGCAATATTGTGCCGCTGGATGACGATGATTTGGCCAAGCTGCACACACAACAGTGGGACAAGCATCCCGATTTTCGCGGCGTGCGAACGGTGGAGAGTTCCGGCTGGCTGGTCAAGTCGCATCGATTGGCTCAGCGCAACGACGGCACCTGTGTGTTTTTGGAAAGAGATGGGCTGTGTCGAATTCACAAAGAGCACGGTCTTGATAGCAAACCACTGGTCTGTCGCATGTACCCGCTACAACTCGTCCCTGTCGACGACACGGCTTACTTGACGCTCCGCCGCAGTTGCCCGACCGCTGCCAACGAACAAGGCAGCGAGATGAGCGAGCACCGCAAGGACGCCAAGTCTTTCGTCCGCGAGCGACCGCGATTGGCCGAGAAAATCGTCCCACCTCAAATCACCAAATGGCGAGAAAACTCGTGGAAAGAGACGTTGCAAGTTACCGGGGCGATCGAACGTTTGATGACGGACGAGCGATTTCCGTTGATCCGCCGGCTGGTTCACAGCATGAAATTCTGCGATTTGTTGGAGACCTGCAGGCTGCGAAAGCTCGACGTTGTATCGTTGGACGAACTGGTCAGCATGTTGAGCGAAACGGCGATCGAAGAATCGTCTGAGTTTTTTCAAGACCGCGAGCCGCCGTCGAAAGGTGCCGGCGTACTGCTTCGTCAAACCGTGCTGGCGTATTTGAGATTACATCCGCGGTACACCGTCCGAGAATCGTGGCGCGAACGACTGCGGCTTTTCTGGGCGTCGTTGCGATTCACGCGCGGCAAAGGAGCCGTCCCAAAGATTCACAAAGACTTTCCTGACGCAGACTTCGAATCCATCGAAGAGCCACTTGGACATCTTGACGAAGACGTCCAGCGTCCATTTGTTTCCTATTTCGAAGCAACTGCTGTGTCGAAGCAATACGCCGTCGTCAGCCGCACCGCGTGGTCAGTCGTCGAGAAATTCCGCGCGTTGGCCCTGGCCTACCCGGTCGCGCTGTGGATGCTGGCGTACTTCCGCTCGACCGACGGGGTCACACACGAACAAGCGATCGACATGGTTACCACGATCGATCGCGGCCAAGGTCACGACGCGTTGGTCGGCACAATGCACCGTCGACGGATTTCGACATTGGCCCGCCTCGGCGAACTAGAACGCCTCGCCGTATGGTATGCTCGTTAATCTGTCCTATAAAAAAGGAGTCACAATATGAAGCGCCGCGACTTCATCAAAACAACATCTGCCGCCGCCATCGCTGCACCCACATTGTCGCTGTTGTCCAATGACATCCGTGCCGCACGCAAAGAAAAAATCAAAGTCGGCCAGATCGGCACCATGCACGCCCATGCCAGCGGCAAACTCGCCACAATTCGCAAGTTCTCCGACCAATACGAATTGATCGGGGTCGTTGAACCGAACGCCGAACGCCGTGCCCAACTGAAAACCAATTCAACGTATCGCGACGTCCATTGGCTGACAGAAAAGGAACTGCTTGGCACGAAAGGACTACAAGCCGTCGCCGTCGAAACCGAAGTCCGCGACTTGCTCGGTGCCGCGGCACGGTGCATCGACGCTGGAGTACACATACACCTCGACAAACCAGCCGGGACATCACTCCCCGAATTCAAACGAATTCTCGACTCGGCGACTAAGCAAAACCTCGTCGTCCAAATGGGCTACATGTACCGCTACAACCCCGCGTTTCGATTCCTCTTCGACGCCATTCGATCCGGGTGGCTCGGCAACATCTTCGAAGTTCACGCCGTGATGAGCAAAACGGTGGGCGACGCCTCGCGTAAGAAACTTGCGGAATTCAGCGGCGGCTCGATGTTTGAACTCGGCTGTCACTTGATCGACGCAGTCGTCTCGGTTCTTGGCAAACCCGACAAAGTCACGCCGTACATCCGCCGCACTCGCTCGGAGAAAGACACACTGGCCGACAATTGTCTGGCCGTCTTCGATTATCCGAAAGCGACCGCGACTGTTCGCAGCGCGTTGATGGAAGTCGACGGTTTTCGCCGCCGCCAATTCGTCGTCTGTGGCGACAAGGGAACGATCACCATTCGTCCGCTTGAACCGCCCGTTTTGGAATTAACGTTGGATCAACCCCAAGGCGACTTCAAGAAGGGAACGCAAAAGGTCGAACTGCCCAGATTGGAGGGCCGTTATGACGGCGATTTCCAGGATCTTGCCAAGATCATCCACGGCGACAAGAAGTCGGATTTTCCACCGTCACACGACCTCGCGGTACAAGAAGCGATCTTGCGCGCAAGCGGAATGCCAATTGATTCTTGAGAACTGCGCGACGGGTGGTCTCTTTCGTACTACTAGTTTGCGATTTCTTGTTGTCTTGCGCGCATTTCTGTAGGACGAAATGAAATTCCGTCCTACAGTTGGTTGCGGCTCTGCCGTTGAACGAGTTTTTGAAAGTCAGGACTCTTGATTGTCTTGGAAGTCGCGCATTGATAGGATGACAGCATCCTTTCAACATCGAGGCGACCCATGCCCATCGTCTTTCGTTGCTCACAATGCGATACGCTAGTCCGCAGCACCGAGAGCGCGGATTCCAAAGAAGGCACGTGTACACAATGCGGCGCGGTCACCGAGATTACCGAGCCGATCGCTGAATGGTCGGACGCCGAAGATGCCAAGACCCAGCAAGAGATCCATCGCGAAGAAGGCACCGAGCCTGAAGTGATCGGACCGGACCATTCGATCGGCCGCGATTTATGGATTCCGCTGGCCATGATCGTCGCAGCCGTGGCCGCTCGCATCGCGGCGTCTTGGATGATCGTTTCTCGCGAAGTCGACGCTGAAAGATTTGAAACGACTGCGTTCGTGTTGATCTTAAGCTTTGTCACCGGGCTGTCGATTTTCGAAGCGGCGCTAAAAATGGCGTTTACCGCCGTATTGGGCTTAGTCGCGATGGTGATTCAAAGCAAAACGATTGGCACGCCCTTCGGAACTTTCGGTTCGGCAATGCTCAAGGTCATCGCGTTGATGATGTTTACGCCGGTTCTCGTCTGCGTCGGCGTTCTCGCGCTCGTTTTGTGGTTCGACGAACCCGGCGCAGGGATCGGCAGCCTCATCTTGCTGCCCGTGTTCATCGGCACCTTCTTTGTCCTCACCAAGTGGTTTTTCGACATGGAGATTTTCGAAGCGCTCGTGTTCATGACAATCGTCTTGCTGGGCCCGATTATCATGAGCCATGCTGCGGAATGGTCCATCGAAAACGGAGGACCAATCGCCGACGCAGTGCAAGCGTGGTTCGGACAAGTAGAAGAGTAATGACTCCATCATTAGCGCCTACTCGGACTGCTTTTGCTTCTTCAAGTAATATCGAAATTGATGATAGGACAAACCCAACTGCCGTGCCGCTTCGGCTTGATTGTTTTTGGCCGCTTTTAGCGCATCTTCAAGAATTCGCCGGGTGAACGCGTTGACGCGATCATGAAAGGAGCCGCTCGCATGCGCCGCATCGTTATCGACGATCAGTCCCAAATCACTCGGCGTGATTTCGTCGGTCGTGTCACGATAGGCAGCTCGCTCTATGATATTTTTCAATTCTCTCACGTTTCCCGGATATGAGTGGCGACGCAGTTCGGCGATCGCCCGGCGAGACAGGCGCTTACCTCTGAACGCGGGTGTTTCGCGGGCGAATTCGTCCAGGATGTGTTGAGCCAACATTGGGATGTCATCCTTGCGATCTCGCAACGCGGGAACCTGCAAAACTTCGAACGCCAGCCGGTCGTATAAATCCGGAAGAAACTCGCCGTCCCGGATCTTTTCTTTGAGGTCGCTGTTCGTTGCAGTGATGATGCGAGCGCTGGACTTGAGTTCGGCGAGGCCGCCGACACGCGTGTAAACCCCGTACTCGGCAACGCGCAGTATCTTTTGCTGAAACGCCAAAGACATGTGACCAATTTCGTCGAGAAACAATGTACCTCCGTCAGCCTGTTCGAACTTGCCTTGTCGAGTAGTTTCCGCGCCCGTGAACGAGCCCTTTTCGTGGCCAAACAATTCGCTTTCAAGCAACGAGTCGCTGAATGCCGCGCAGTTAACGGTGACCAACGGTCGTGAGTTCTTGCCAGAGGCATTATGAATGGCACGGGCCACCAACTCTTTGCCCGTCCCGCGTTCGCCGATGATTAGCACTGGTCGAGGAATCTCGGACACACGACGAATCTGTTCTGCAAGCTTTCGCATCACAGGCGAATCGCCAATGATTTGGAATCGCGCGAGAAGCGATTCGCGCAACTGGTCGTTATGCTGGCGCAATGCTCGATTGCGATCCAACACGGCGAACAGACCGCGAAGTTTTCCAAGCAACGTTGCGACGCGTTCGCGTAGATGATCGCCCAGCACGAGGAAGTCCGTGGCCCCGGTGTCAATCGCGCTCGCTGCGGCACTCACATTGCCCTGCTCGGCGACGGCAATCACGGGCACATCCGCGACGACACTTCGAAGCTGGGCGATAACATCCCTTTCGCTTGCCACTGAATGCGGTACGACCGCAAGTAAGTCGTTGGTGATCCGCTCGGCTAGTTCGACTAGCTCGTCAGTCGTCGAAACCAACAGAACTTCCCACCCCATGCCGGATTCGGCTTTGAACGCGCGGCGCAGTTCGCCGAATTGAAAACCCTCAGGTTCGTAGACCGCAATCGTACGTGGCATGTTTTAGACTCTGGATAACGTGAATGTGATAAATAATACCATATATAACAAATATCACCACATCTGGCGATTTGCGGGCAACTTTACAAACCTCTTGTAAATAAGGACTTGTGGCAACTGGAACATCGTGGCACGCCAACTGCCTTGTGGGGCACAGATTCTGAAGCCTGTATTTACTAGTCATTGTGAAAAGGAAAATCATGTCTACCATTGCTACGTTTGCGACTTTGAGTGGTATCGCGATTTCGATTTCGTTAATCGTGCTGCTTGTGGTCTTCGTTCTAGTGCTGCCGTTTCTACTCGGCATTCGCTACATTCCCAACAACCGCATTGGTGTTGTCGAAAAACTCTGGTCCAAGAGTGGATCGCTTGGCGAGGGAAAAATTGTCGCGCTCAATGGAGAGGCTGGATTTCAAACGGAATTGTTGCGTGGTGGACTTCACTTTCGCTACTGGCCTTGGCAATATCGAATTCACACCGTCCCGTTGACAATCGTTCCGCAAGGAAAGATCGGATACGTCTTCGCTCGTGACGGGCTTTCGCTTGATCCGCAACAGACGTTGGCGCGCGTCGTATCGTGTAACAACCACCAGGATGCGCGGGCATTTTTGACTGGCAGCGACAAAGGGCAACAGAACGTCGGCCAACGTGGACGGCAACGGGCGATTTTGCGCGAAGGTGTGTACACGATCAACCTTGCACTTTTTGTTGTCATTACCGAAGACCATGTGTACAGCTTGGACATCGACCACAGCCAAGAAAAGCATCTGTTCGAAAAATGGCGAGCGGAATTGGGGATCAATGGCGGTTTTGATCCAGTGGTTGTCGGAAGGAAGAAAATTCGTGAAACAACAGCCGATGGTACGGACGACGAGCAAGTTAGTATCGAGGCCAAGCCAGGTGACAATATTGGAATCGTAACGGTTCAAGATGGACCAGCTTTGTCGCCAGGTCAAATCATCGCCCCACCCGTGGCCACGGACCTGGGTGATCCAAACTATCATGGCAACTTCCAGGACATCGAAGCGTTTTTGCGGGCCGGTGGTCGCCGCGGCCGGCAGTATTTGGCGCTGACAGACGGCACGTACTTTATCAATCGCTGGTTTGCGAGTGTCGAATTGATTCCAAAGACGGTTGTGCCGATTGGTTTCGTCGGCGTTGTCGTCAGCTATTATGGCAAAGAAAGTACTGATGTTTCGGGCATCGCGTTTCGCCACGGCGAGCGCGTGTCGGAAGGCGAACTTGGCGTTCGCGCGAAGACTTTGAGTCCCGGCAAGTACGCGTTTAACAAGTATGCGGGGCGTGTACATCTGGTCCCGACGACGAACTTTGTTCTGCACTGGATCAGCGGACGGAGCGAATCGCATCGATTTGATGAAAGCTTGAAGTCGATCGACTTGGTGACGGCCGACGCCTACGAGCCGCTGCTGCCGCTGTCGGTGGTCGTGCATCTGGACTACCAAAAGGCGGCCAGCGTGGTGCAGCGGTTTGGTGACGTCAAAAAACTGATTACGCAAACACTCGATCCACTGTTGAGTGCGTATTTTCGCGATATCGCCCACAAGAAAACGATGCTGCAGTTGTTGCACGATCGTGACCAGATCCAGAAAGAATCGCGTAACGAATTGCAGGCAAAGTTCGCCGAATTCGACATCGAATTGGTCGACGTCTTGATCGGCAAACCTGAAACGAAGGAAGCCAGCGGCGATATCGAGACATTGCTGGAGCAACTTCGCTTGCGGCAATTGTCGCGCGAGCAGATTCAAACTTACGAGCAGCAAACGGCGGCGGCCGAAGAACTGAAGAGTTTGAAAATGGCTCAAGCCCGTGCGGAGAAACAAACCGAGTTGACGGACTCAGAAACGGAAGTTGAAATCGCCCAGAATCGTGGACAAGCCGAATTGGTGCAGTCGCGAAAGCGCGCGGAGCAACAGATCGTCACAGCCGAGGCACAACACAAGTGTCATCTTTTAACATCGGAAGCGGAAGGTAAATCGAAAGCGTTGATCGGCGAAGGTGAAGCCAAGCGTGTGGAGATGGAAGGCGCGGCGAAATCAAAGGTGCTTCAGCAAAACATCGCGTCCTATGGCGATCCGACTTTGTATGCGATTTCACTAGTCGCCCAGCATTTGTCACAAAGTCGCCAACCATTGGTTCCTGGACAACTGTTTATGACCGGATCCGGCGGAAATGGCGCAACATCATCTGCCGACCAAGGAATCGTTGGCATGTTAATGAGCTTGCTTGTGGCAGATCGCATCGGAATGGATGTGACAAATCGAAACGATGATGTTCCAGTTCCCTCAACAACCGACGTCGCGAGCGATGTTGAGATAGCTCAATTTGGCCAATGAACCATGCTCATGTAGAATCGTTACGGTCAACGAACAATCAACACCCTCATTGGAGAACTGGGTGTAGGTATTCAAATGCCGAATTCGAATACAGTTATCATGCTCGCGATTGCCGTTCTGACGTCAACGCAGGCTGTCAATGCAGATTCACCCGAACCGGATAAAGAAGTTCTCAAAATCGTGCGCAAGGCACTGATCGGATCGACGTGGCTCAAAGAAAGCGACGAAAAGCTTTTCAAGTTCGATGGCATGGCGACGATCAGCAACTTTCTGGGCAAGCGCGGCACGTGGAAGGTGATCGGCCAGCGGGCGATCGTTGCCCAAATGGAAGGCTTCTATGCAATCACGTTTGACATCGCGTTTCAACATGGCGCGCTGTTCGGCAAGGACGGCTTGACGATGAAGATTCATCGCAAAAAAGAGGTCGAGCGTTGAGACGGATTGCCGCATGATCCCCGGAATCGTTTCCAATTGTTGGCCAGCGCAACTCGATGCCGGCGCGGATCTATCAGCACTAATCGCGGAGGCCGCCCAGCGGGGATATCGCGCCATTGAATTGCGGCAAACATGCCTGGGAAAGTACGAAACGGACGACCATGCACCGATCCCTGAGCGACTTTCCGCGTTGCCACGGCAGTTCCCCAAAGTTCGCTTCAACATCGCGATCAACATTGCGTTCATGAGTGCCCGATCACTCTTGGATGAACCACTCCTGGCGGCGGCCCGCGCAGCCGCCGTTTCGGTCGCCGGCCAATTCTCGCCGCACCTTCGATTGGTCGATCTATATACGGTTGGCCAACGATTGAGCGACATCGCACCGGATGTGTCGGGAAAAAACGTCGCTCAGCTTGCGCGAACGTTGACTGAATTGAACGGCATGCTCTCGATCGAGCATTCGCGACAACCGTGGGCGGCTTTTCGAAAAGTGTTCGACATCGCCCGTGATCAACTAGATCGGGATCGTGACGCGCTGCGGATTTGTTTCGATCCGGTCAATCTACTTTCGCCTGGCGATGAAACCGATCCAGTTGAAATCACCAGTTCGCTTTCGAACGACGAAGTGTCCATGGTTCATTTCAAGCAACGCAGAGACGGTCGTTCGTGCAAAACGATCGGCGATGGCGAGATTGACTGGCAACGTGTGATTGAAGCGTTGCACAAAAACGAAGTGAATTGTCCAGGTTTGTTGGAAATCGATCCGCATGCGGAGATCTGGAGTTCCCTGTCGAAAAGCCGGCAGTATCTCGAACAACGAGGCGCGGTGTTTGAGGAGTCCTAGTGTAGAACAATACCTCCATCGTTCCGCAAATGTAGAACAATTGTCTCGATTGTTCCGCGAGCAATTGGGACAATCGCTCTACACACGACGGCAGATTTTCCAAGGCAAAAGCAGTACAATTCATTCGCCGTGTTGGCTGATGCTCGTGTCTTTTTCGGGGGACATTTCGAATGGAACTCTGCTTAGGGCTCCTTGGATTGGCGATTCTCGCGTTTGCGCTTTATGGGTTTGTGACTGCGCTGTTGAAACTCGGCCGGGCGGTTGATTATCAAGACATCGACAGGCCAAAGGACGTGTCGATCGAACAGCATGTACATTCCACGTGCATCATGCTCAACGGGCTCCGCTGGTCGCGCGACATCACCCACGAAGAATACACTCGGCTTCGCGATCTGCTCGAGACACAATATCCGTTTGTTCCGAATCTACCCATGCGTGTTCCTAAAGAACAGGTCGATGGCCCGGACTTGGCGGAGACGACCAACGAAGAGACGACCAACGAAGAGACGACCAACGAAGAGACGACCAACGAAGAGACGACCA
>CAYFJO010000213.1:0-4088 GCA_964343305.1 uncultured Pirellulaceae bacterium
CGCCCCGCTTGGCGGGGCAAGCCAAAGCCACGGCCTATGGCCGTGGTCGATTTCATCGGTCTGCCACGAGCGTCGGTTCAGCCATTTCTGCCAAGCACGAAGTACGCCTCGATACACCCGGCTCAAAGAATAGTAATTCCCCGGCCGTGCGAAGTAGTTGTAGTGTCCGTGCAATTTCCGGCTCCATGTCGCGCATTGCTGCGCTCGTCGGGTCGTGGCGGCGGCACCAGTCGTCGATCCTCGTGATCGTGCGGCGGATGCGGCTCGCGGCCGTGCGCGTTTTGACAGCGTGGCCGCCTCGACGTGTCCGGCCCCAGTGCCAAGTGAAGCCCAACAGATCAAACGTCTCGGGTTTTCCCCAAGCGTCGTCATCCGAATCGTCGCGTCGCGGTCGTGTGAAATGTACCAGCCGCGTTTTCTCCGGGTGGATCGTCAGGCCGAACTTGGCGAAACGTTTTCCGAGTACCGCGTAGACTCGCTCGGCGTCTCCGGCACGGCGACCGGCATTGACATCGCCAATTCGACCGGCGCGGCGAGCTTCACGTTTGCAGATACGACGGTCAGCAGTTCCAGCACCGGCGTAAACTTGGCGTCCAGTGCTACCACCTCTTTCACTTTCGCCGATTTGGACATCACGACCACTTCCGGCAGTGGCTTATTTGGCAATAGTGCGGGAACGATTGCCACGACGGGCGGCACAATCAACGCGACAAACGGTGCGGCAACCGACATCCAAATCACCGCGCTCAACCTCGTCTCGGTCAGCCCGATTTCAGTGAACAGCACCGGCGACGGTCTGTGTTTCAGCCAAGTCACTGGGACCGTGGACATTACTGGCACGACCGACATCGACAATCCAACGGACCAAGGTATCGATATCAGCAGCTCAAGCGCCGGATTTACGTTCGCCGATGTCGACATCGACAACACAGGCAACGCCGCCATCACCATCAAGGCAGTCACCGGCACGGTCACGTTTTCCGGGACTTCGAAGACGTTCACCAATACTACCGGTGCCGGTATCGAACTTGACCAAAACACGGGCGGCACGATTACGTTTTCGGGAGGCGGTCTCGACATCGACACAACGACGGGCCTCGCCTTTAATGCATCAGGTGGCGGCACTGTCAACGTGACGGGCGCCAATAATAGCATTACCACAACGACAGGAACCGTGCTAGCTGTCGTGCACACCGGCATTCGCACCAGCGGGCTTACGTTCCGAAGTATTTCGGTCAACGGAGCAACGAACGGCATTGTGCTGGATACGACGGGAATGAGCGGCGGTTTGACGGTCACGGGAGACGGCGGCACGGCTCAAAATGGCTCAAGCGGGACGATTCAAAACACAACTGGAGACGGCATAAACAGAGAATCTCATTCACTCCACCAATGCGACAACTATCGATCTGGCAAACCTGGATCGCATCGGCCTTCAAAAACTGTTTAAACATGCCCCGGTTTTGGCACATCTCACCGCTCGCAACTTTGATCGGCGAGATGGCCTTGGCGATCTTCGCGTGGCCCAGCACATCATCGGGACTGGTCGGCTCTTCGATGAACCAAGGTTGGAATTCCGCCAGTTGCCGCATACTCTCGATGGCTTCCCCCACGTCCCAAACCTGGTTGGCGTCCATCATCAACCGCCGCTCCCAACCAATTCTCCTCACGAGTGATTCGCGACCGACGGATGTCATCCTCAATGTCGAGGCCAACTTTGATCTGGAAATGTTGCCAGCCACGCGAGGTCATTTCCTGGCACAGCGATCTTAATAGGTCGGATAGCCCGATTCAAGCATTTCGGCGATTCGATCTTCTTTGCCCGCTTGGCGGCGCTGGAATACGCCAAGTGCCTTTTCCGGCGTGATGGCGTCGGTCAAATACCTAAAATCGATACACCTAACCAAATTCTTCTGGCGTCATGTCCGCGAGCAAGAGCCAAAGTGGTTTCTCTTCCCGTTTTGCGTAGAGGTCCCAACCGCGTTAACGACCGCCGCAGTCGCCAAATGAATGACGCCTTTGTTGGGTCCCACCCAGCGCAGTTGGCGATCCCCCCGTGATCCTTCGCCGGAATCCCGCCATGTCACGGACGATTTCATCCGAATCCTGACCAACAACTAGCGAACGCATCGCTTTCACGGCGGCCACACACAACTCGTTTCCCCGGCCAATATTGAAAGTCAATCCGTGGCCTTCCAGTCCGGCTGTATCGGTTTCCAGGACGACGTAGGCCGCCGAATAATCCGGATCCGGGTTCATGGCGTCCGAACCATCCAAGGTTTTGGACGTTGGAAATCGGATATCTTGGGCAATAAGATTGGAAAGCAAGACGGCCATATTCATCCTGAATGATGCGGAATTTAGAGCAAATCACGTAGGTCGCGTAAACCTTGCTTGCCGGGGCAAGAGTGCGAATTTTATCCGTAGGGAATTGATATTTGCAATGTCGTTGTTTAATCTGTACCAAATGGTGTCAAAGTCTCCGCAAAAGACCAAGGCAACCTATTTTATTTATTTTTGTGTATGAGAGTTGACACCACCTAAACGCATGCTAATATCAAACCCAACCTATGCGTTTCATGTATTCTTCCTAATCAGTAGAAATTAACAAACAGGGCATTTTTGCTGGTTTTGAAAGGATTCATCGCTGAGAACAGGTCATGCTCTTTGATTACCCGCCGTCGTACTCAAAGGGTTAGAAAATTGGACGGCAAACTAGAGTTTATTTCTCGCTTACGGTACCTGTAAATCACTATTTTTGGAGGATTCTGGAATGAACCGAATCGTAGTTTTTGGTCTCGCGATGTTTCTCGCGATCGTTGGTATCGCCCTGATGGGTGGTGAAAAGTCTGCTGTCGCTGGTCACGGCTGCTGTGGCTGCTCGTGTGACGATGGTGGTGGCGGTGATTGCGACGGTTGCCACGGTCGTTGTGGTGGTGGCCTGTTGAGCCGTTTGCACTGTGGTGGTCGTTGCAATGGCTGCAATGGTAGTTGCCATG
The DNA here is from genome assembly GCA_964343305.1 of uncultured Pirellulaceae bacterium. Classification (GTDB taxonomy): domain Bacteria; phylum Planctomycetota; class Planctomycetia; order Pirellulales; family Pirellulaceae; genus CAYFJO01. The sequence goes on from CAYFJO010000213.1 coordinate 3,000, forward strand.
GTCGTAAACGTTGCTGTGGTGGTGGCTTGTTCAGTCGTCATCGATGCAATGGTCGTTGCAATGGCTGCTGCGGTGGCGAAGCTGCTGCTGATGATGCTGAAGCTGGCGACGCTGAAGCCGATCCCGGCGATGCCCCCACGAGCTTCGAAAAAGCTCCGGTTGCTTTCCGAGGTGTAAGCTTCCGTCGTTAATCGACAATCGCAAGCGCAGCCGGTGTAAAGCCCTGTTAAACATCGAAGTGCTTGTAGCGAAATAAAAGAGATCGGACTTCTTTAGAGGTCCGATCTTTTTTTCGTCTATAACGATCGTTCCGGCCATACGGCGCCAACGGGGACTTTTGTCGGCCATTCAGTGCTGATGGCATTAAGACAGAAAGACTTTCAACGCTTCTCGGTGGTATTGCTTTATCATCCATACGAATTTCTAGTTTCGCGAACAACCGCCGCCGTTCTTAATTTACATCCACAATTTCGCAATCTAATAATCTCCCCAATACTCCAAAGTATTCGTAAGCATCCAGGGCAACCCATGTTATTTAATTTGACATCACTTAACTCGGTGCTAATCTATAAAACCTAACCTTTGCGTTTCACTTATTCTTCGCAATCAGTAAAGATTAACTTCAGGGCAATTTTGCTGGTTTTGGGGATTTATAACCGCTGGGAACAGGTCGTGTGCTCTGAATGCCAGCCGTCGCATTCAAAGCGCGAGAAACTAGGACGGCAACTAGAGTTTATTTCTCGCTTACGGTACCTGTAAGTCACTATTTTGGAGGATTCTGGAATGAATCGAATCGTAGTTTTTGGTCTCGCGATGTTTCTCGCGATCGTTGGTATCGCCCTGATGGGTGGTGAAAAGTCTGCTGTCGCTGGTCATGGTTGCTGTGGCTGCTCATGTGACGGCGATTGTGATGGTTGTGACGGTTGTGACGGTTGCCACGGTTGCTGTGGTGGTGGTCTGCTGAGCCGTCTACATTGCTGTGGCGGTAAGAAGAAGTGCTGTGGTGGTTGCCATGGTCGCAAGCGTTGCTGTGGTGGTTTGTTCCATCGTCACCGATGCTGTGGCGGTTGCCACGGTTGCCACGGTTGC
>CAYFJO010000213.1:4188-17294 GCA_964343305.1 uncultured Pirellulaceae bacterium
CGGTTGCCACGGTTGCCACGGTTGCTGCGGTGGCGAAGCTGCTGCTGACGAAGCTGACGCTGACGAAGCTGACGCTGGCGACGCTGAAGCCGATCCCGGCGATGCTCCCACGAGCTTCGAAAAAGCTCCGGTTGCTTTCCGAGGTGTTAGCTTCCGTCGTTAATCGACAATCGCAAGCACAGCCGGTGTGAAGCCCTGATAACCATCGAAGTGCTTTTAGCGAAATAAAAGAGATCGGACTTCTTTAGAGGTCCGATCTTTTTTTGTTTACTGTATCCCAGGCTGCCAGCCTGTTGGTCCACTTGGTGGAAGAGCCACTCGACAGGCTGGCAGCCTGTGCTACGGTTTGTGACGATCGTTCCGGCCATACGGCATGCGGCGACTTTGCTGAAGACGCGCTCGATCACCAGCCGATCAACACTGAGAATGAAACATCCGCACACTTTGCCTCTCAAATTCTGGATACAACCATGACCAAGAGATCCAGAGACGCCAAGCCCGACGAATCAGAATCGACTCCGTCCGAAATGACACGATCCGTGATCAGTCTGTTGATCGTGCTGCATTTGGTATGCGTCTTTTGGGTCGTGACTGCGAACGTCTTGGGCTCGCCGATCCAAGTACGTGTTGCGACCATTTTGCGACCGTATACCAGGATTGGTAACTTTGAAACGACGTTCGCGGAATTCCAGCTCACGTATGGCGACGTGTTGGACGCGAATCATCGGATCGAAATCCTTCCCGAAGGGAGCGACGCGGAGAATATGGACGATTGGGTCGCGCTTCCCGATGTGGGAATTCGCGGCACGGCCCGCTACCAACGACTGCACCGGCTGGCAGAGACCTTGGCGGCATTTAACGAGGCGGATGAAATCACGTCGCGAATCGTGCTCGCCGCGGCGTCTGACTTCAATCAGCGGCACAGTGTTCGGGCCGCGCAAGTTCGTTGTCGGCGACATCGCGGGCAAGAGCTAAAGCACGCATGGAACGAGCAAGAAAGTGATCCGAACAACGAGGGGTATTTTGAAGTCGTTTATGGTGCCGACATCAAATACGACGGTTCAAGCATGTGGTCGAACAAACACGTTGGTGGCCGCGAGGCCGCGCAACCTGGGATGGACGAATCCAAAGGTGTTGGCAAGGTGAGTGATTAGCATGGACGCATTCAAAAAGTATTATGCTCAGTGGGTTAGCGAAGTTGGCGCGGGCTGGAACCGATTCTGGTTTTCGCACAGCGATGTCTTTCCGCTGGCGGTCATGCGAATTCTCGTGGGCCTGGCAGCGATTTATTTCGTCGCCTCGTACAGCTTGGACTTGGTGCGATGGTTCGGCAAGGACGGACTTTTGCCGATGGATGTGGTAACGACGATCAACACCGAATTGGACATCACCAATCCCGATATTACCCGCCTGGAACTGCCGCCGATGCGGCCAACTTATTTGAGTCTCGTGGATGGGGCTGCCACACTTTGGATCATACACCTGATCGGCATGGCGATTCTTGCCGCCTTCACCGTCGGCGCGTACACTCGCGTGACCAGCATTTTGTCGTTCGTTGTTATTCTCTCCTATATCAACCGGGCACCGATTTTGACAGGTCAATTCGAGCCAGTCCTGACGGCGATGCTCTTTTATCTGTGCATCGCACCAGCGGGATACTGCCTTTCGATCGACCAGCGGCTCCGCGAAAAACGAAACAACGACGAAGATGCTCCCAAGCTGGAATCCCTCGCCAACAAAAAGTCGATGGTGGCAACGATCGCTTTACGGCTGATGCAAGTGCACCTATCGCTGCTATACGTCGTGATGGGGTTGTCCAAGCTGATCGGCATGACCTGGATCGACGGATCTGGGATCTGGATGCTGCTGGCGCGATCAGAATCCCGCATCCTGGATGTTAGTTTTTTGCATCGCGTCCCGGAAATCGTCTTCCTCTGGAGTCACGCGATTATCATTTTTGAAATTGCGTTCGGTATTTTGATCTGGAACCGCCATGCACGTCCGCTGCTGCTGGTGCTGGCCGTTCCGATGTGGCTTTCGCTTGGACTGGTCACGGGATTGATGACTTTTTCGCTGATGATGCTGGTCGCGAGTCTCATTTTTGTTTCGCCCGAATCGTTGCGTGCCGGCTGGAATTGGACGGCGGCCAAGTTGCGAATCAACCTGCAAGTCGACAGCGAAGAATCCGTCGACGCCGAACTGGAAAAAGTAGCGGTTTAACGGATCGCATTCTTGCGTGAGGGAATTCTGTTGACGAGAATATCCGTTGAAGTCATCAAAACGGAATGTTCCAATCTCTACCGTCAGCAGGAGTCAAACGCATGCCACGAAGTATTGATCGTCGCCGGTTTCTCAATTCTGTCGCGGCCGCAAGTGCCACAGCGGTGGGCGGTGCCCTGGCATTGGGCGATGCAAAGGCCATCGAGCCCATCGCACGAAACGGCATGCCCAAGTTCAAATTCAGTTTGGCGGCTTATAGCTATCGCAGTCTCTTGAAAGGCGATAACTCCGAGCTAACTCTGGCGGACTTTGTCAACGACTGTGCCAAGATGGGCTTGGAAGGCACGGAGCTGACTTCGTATTATTTTCCCAATCCCGCCGCGCCCGCGTTTCTGCGGACGCTCAAGCGGCAGTGCTTCCGTTTGGGCCTGGACGTTTCGGGAACGGCGGTCGGCAATGATTTCGGACATTCGGCCGGCGAGCAGCGGCAGAAGCAGATCAACTCCGTCAAACAATGGATCGACAACGCCGAGATTCTCGGTGCCCCGGTCATTCGCATTTTTGCGGGACACCAAAAGAAAGACACGACGCCGGCACAGTCTCATTCTCTCATGGTCGCCGGCATCGAAGAGTGTTGCCAATACGCGGGCCAACATGGTGTGCATCTGGCGCTAGAAAACCACGGCGGTCCGACGAGCACAGCGGAAGGAATGCTGGCCTTTATTCGCGACGTCAACAGTCCTTGGTTTGGAGTGAATTTGGACACGGGAAACTTTCATACTAAGGATCCTTACGGTGACATGGCGAAGGTGGCACCTTATGCACTGAACGTGCAAGTCAAAGTGGTGACATCCGGCCCCGACAAGAAGAGAGTGCCGACCAACTTCAAGCATCTTGCCAAAATCCTGACGGAGGCCAACTACCGCGGTTATGTCGTGCTCGAATACGAAGAATCGGGCGATCCGCGCGAAGAGTGTCCGAAATACATGGACCAATTGCGCGAAGCTTTCGCATAAGAGTTGAAACGCAGAGGCCGCAGAGTTTGTGTTTCTCTGTGCCTCTGCGTTTCAAACAATCACCGAGTTTTCCCGATCATCTTTTTCACTTGATTCCAAGTTCGCGTGTTGGCGACATCCCGCTTTGTCAAACCGGCCCGGCGAGCTTGCAGGACGCCGTATCGCATCATTTCCAATCCGGTCACACTGTGTGCATCGGTGTTGATGACGATTGGGATGCCGTGGTTCTTGGCCGCGGCGCAGTGAATGTCGTTCAAATCCAGTCGCATGGGACTGGCGTTTAACTCCAGCAGTTTTCCGTACTTCTTTGCGGCTGCAAAGACGGCATCGAGGTCCACTTCATAAGCCTCGCGTTTGTTGATCAACCGCCCGGTTGGATGGGCGAACGCTGACACGTGTGTGTTTTCCAGCGCGGCGAGAATCCGGTCGGTGATCTGCTGGCGCGGCTGTTGTTGGCCGTAATGAACGCTGGCTACGACCCAATCGGCCTGGGCGAGCACTTCGTCGCGCAAATCCATGCCGCCTTTTTCCAGGATATCGCACTCGATGCCCTTTAAAACGGTGAACGATTTTCCCAGTTTTTCGTTCAACTTGTCGATCGCGGCCCATTGTGCGAGCAACCGCTTTTCATCGAGACCTCTCGCCATCGTGACGCGTTTGGAATGATCGGTGATCGCGATGTACTTCAAGCCACGCTCACGAGCCGCCGCGGCCATTTCTTCGAGCGACGCCTTGCCGTCCGTTTCGGTTGTGTGCATGTGCAGGTCGCCGCGAATGTCCTTGAGTTCAATCAACTGCGGTATTTCGCCGTCTTCGGCCCATTGAAACTCGCGCCGCGACTCGCGAATCTCTGGCGCGAATCGCGGAAGGTCAAGAGTGGCATACACTTCTTCTTCGGTCGCCCCAGCAATGCACACTTCGTTGTCGTCGTCCGTACGGTAGACACCCCATTCGTTGATCTTCAAGCCGCGTTGTTTCGCCATGCCGCGCAACACAACGTTGTGTTCTTTGGAGCCGGTGAAGTACTGCAACGCCGCGCCGAAGGACCGTGTCGGAACCACGCGCAGGTCGATTTGGAATCCCGCGTCGAGTCGGATCGACATTTTCGTATCGCCACGGCCGATTAGTTCACCAATGCCGGGAAATTCACCGAGGCGGTCCATCACTTCGTCTGGCTGCCCGGAATCGACCAGGATGTCGACATCGCCAACCGTTTCCTTGCCACGACGATAGCTGCCCGCGAATTCGATTTGTTGAATACTCTTGCAACGGGCCAGGTGTTCGCGAAGTTGTCCGACGATTTCGTCCGCGACCGCCCAATAGATTCGCTGGTTGGCGGCTTCGGCGATTGCCATTCCGTCCAGAATCGCTTGTTCTGTCTTGGCAGCGAATCCTTTCAACTCGCGGACTTTGCCAGCTTCACACGCGGCTCGCAATTCATCCAGCGATGTGACGCCCAACTCGTTGAACAGGACAGTGGCTTTCTTGGGTCCCAGCTTCGGAATTCGCAGCAGCGCCAAAACGCTCTCCGGAATCTCTTGGAGCAACTGCTTGAGTTGCGGCAGTTCGCCCGTTTCGACCAGCGTGACGCATTTCTCAGCGACGCCCTTGCCAACCCCGTCAATTTTCAACAGCCGCCGGTGATCGTCGGCGACGATCGATTCAACGGACTCGGACAGATCTCGAATAGCCCGGGCACCATTTCGATAACCACGGATGCGGAAAGCGTTCGCCCCTTGAAACTCAAGCAAGTCCGCCATTTGGTCAAAGACGTCGGCGATTTGAGCGTTGGTCATTGAACGGTTGTCGTGCTACCCTGCAAATACTCGATGTCTATTTGGCTAAGAGCAGAAATGGGAACGGTGATTTGTTGGCCGTCCGTTTTCTTGAGAACGACGCTGCCTTTCTCCTGGCGAATCAATCGTGCGTAGACCTCGAATGCTCCATTGGCACTGACCCACTTGCGAAGCCGGCCGGAGGTAGGCTTCTTTTTTGATGGGCTCGACTTTGTTGGCTCATTCCCTTTCGTGCTGGTGGGTTTTTTTGCCACGGCTTCCTTGGCTTTTGCCAGGTCCATCGACGGCGCCGTACCCAAAATCGAATGTAGCTTATAGATTTCGCCAGCGGTCCGCTTCAGCTTGGCCTTGGCTTTTGCCAACGCTGTGGCGGTTTCTTTCACTTCCCTGGTCAGCGCAAGTTGCTCGCTAAGGACTTCTTTGTGTGAAGCCTCTAGTTTGGCGACTTCTTTGCTACTGCCTTGTTGCTGACCCGCGTTCAGTTTGGCAGTCGCGATCGCACGAGCAATCTCGTTTCGACGGGTCTTAACCACATCCTCTGCCTGACGAGCGCTTTCCACTTCGGTGGTCATCGCGGGAATCTCGTCGACTAATTTCAAGGCCAACGATTCGAGTTTTGGGAGTTTTTCTTTCGCCTGGGCGACAAACTTGGGATTGGCGCGAAGGTTTGAAATCATCTGTTGATATTGGTACTGATAATTCACCAACGCCTGTCCTTGATAAGACATGCCTTGGCCATACATGTGCTGCTCCATGAGCTGCTGAATCATCTCCGATTGCGCGGCCACAGGGCGATGACTGCCAAAAATTACCGCGGCCGCGAGTGAAAGGGTCGCGAGAATTGTCGATGAATGTTTCACGATCATCTCCTCTCAAGATGGCAAATCAGTTGGAGTAGATTGTAGTTGAAGAACAACTCGTGTAGCAAGTCGCAACTTCAAGCGCCGAGATGGGTGTGTTCGGCAGTGAATGTCACGCGTTCGCCCGACAGCGGGTGGTTGAACGTGACGCGATGGGCGTGCAGGCAAAGATGAGCGTTGTCAACGGTGCGCGTTGAAACATCACCGAACTTGCCATCGGCAAGGTAGAGCGGATCGCCGCAAACGGGCATTCCTAAATCCCAGAGATGGATGCGAATTTGATTGGTGCGGCCGGTTCTGGGGACGGCTTTGACCAAGGTCGTTTGATCCGCGAACTGTTCGACCACTTGAAAATCCGTACGAGCCGCTTGGCCATTTTCATCCGGTAGGCGGGCTCCCGCGGGTGACTTCTCTGTGCTGATGCGGATCGAAGAAGAAAACCGATCGTTTGCGGGAACGCCTGCGATACGGGCAATGTATTCCTTTTCGACTGTTCCATTCTTGAATTGTGGTTGCAGAACGGCTGCGACTCGGCGAGTGCGGGCGAGAATTACGACCCCCGTTGTATTGGCATCCAGCCGGTGAGCCGGACGCAGCTTCTGCCACGAATATACCTGCTGGAGAATGTAAGTCAGCGTATTGCGATTGAATCGTCCGCACGGATGCATCGGCAGTGGGGCCGGTTTGTTGACGACGACAATCGCATCGTCTTCGTGCAGGACTTGGATCTCCGCATTGACATCCGGTTCGACCGTTGCGGGCATGATGTGTATCAAAGGACGTCCGGCTTGGACGCGGTACCGCGCATCGACAGCAACACCGTCGACGAGCAACTGTTCCGCGCGGATGACATCCAGCCACTCGTCGCGAGAGAAGTGCGTATGGATTGCGTCGAGAAACTCTGCGACCGTTAAGCCATCCAGTTTTTGCGGAACGTGAATCGGACGTTGATTCACATACGGCGTGCTGCCTGGCAACGGCGAAGTCACTTCGCGAATGGCCTCGTTGCGGTGGCGAAGAGTTGCCTCACGATGTTGTCGCTGATCTTCGTAACAATGAGGGGCAAGGTTTTTCGTGAACGTGACGAATCGGTAAGCGGCAATGTTGACGAATTTGCCCATAGATCTGCAACGAATCACTCCTGACCAGATGTACGCCGAGCGGAACTGCGACTAAGATGAACGCGATTGTTAAAATATGCTAAAACGGATCCAAGACCTCCAAAGTTTAGAGAAACTTCAAACGCCTGGAAAGCTGCGATACATTGACCGCGTCAGGGGAATAGTGTGAAACGAGCTTTAATCAGCGATATTCACGGGAATCTCGAAGCCCTGCGCGCGGTGATAGACGACATCCGCCAACAAGGTGTCAACGAGATCTACTGTCTTGGCGACATCATTGGATATGGCCCAGATCCGCGGGAATGTCTCGACACAGTCATTCAAAAATGTCAGTTGAGCATCCTGGGCAACCACGATCAGGGGGCGATGTTCGATCCTGAGGGCTTTAACTCAGTCGCTTTGGAAGCCATTTACTGGACGCGCGATCAGTTGGATATCGGCCGCGGGGCCGGTGAGCGTTGGGATCATCTTGGCGAGATGTTGCGATTCCACAAAGACGGCGATTTTTTGTTCGTGCACGGCTCGCCGCGCGAACCGACCAACGAGTACATTTTTCCCGAAGACATCTACGATCAACGCAAGATGGACGCGTTGTTCAGCCGCATCGAAAAATACTGCTTTACTGGGCACACCCATTTGCCCGGTGTTTTTACGATGCACCAGCAGTTTGTATCGCCGGATGAATGTGACCATCATTTTGTATTTTCCGACGACAAGTTCATCGTCAACGTGGGCTCGGTCGGTCAACCGCGTGACAACGATCCTCGGTCGTGTTACGCGATTCTTGACGTCGATGAACCCAGCATCACCTTTCGTCGCGTGGAGTACGACTTTGAAACGACGGCGCAAAAGATCTATGCCGTTGATGATCTTGCCAACATGTTAGGCGACCGTTTGCGAATGGGGCGGTAGTCGCCTTTCCCCGCGAAAGTAGCGCGGCACACTTTCGCGGCGAAAGGCGACAATGAGAACTCTCTATTATTTCATTGGTTTTGTCGTGTTCGCGCTGGTTCTGTTGTTTGTCATCGGTGAAATGGCGCTGGGCCTCGATTGGTTTAACCGCTTTGGTGGTTGGGCGTGGTTGATCGCAATCCTTTTGTTGATCTCCGATATCGTGATTCCGATTCCCGCCACGGCGATCATTACGTCGATGGGAGAACGGTACGGCCCCTTGCTGGGCGGCGCGATTGGAACGGTCGGTGTGTTTGCCGCCGGGATCGTTGCCTACTCGGTCGCTCGACTGATGGGACGCCGGTTCGCCGTGTGGCTGCTGCAAGACGATTTGAAAACCGCCGAAACATTCTTTCAAGGCAGTGGTTCATTCGCGGTTGCTTGTTCCAGGTGGTTGCCCATTTTTCCTGAGGCGATTTCCTGCCTGGCAGGGTTGGCAAGAATGGAGGTTCGAGCCTATTGCATTGCGCTTTTATGCGGTGCCCTTCCGATGTGTTACGCTTACGCGACCTTACCCGTATTTTTCGAAGAAGATTCCATCACACCGTTCGTGATCAGCGTCATTGTGCCAGTGCCCATTTGGTGGATTGCCGGTCGGCTGCTTCATTTGCGAGCACGGGATTCGATCAGTTAAGGCTCAATCATTCGGCAAAGGACGGAGAGTTCCGGGCGGGCTTTCGTCAACTTTTCAAATGCTTCTTTGGGTGTCGCGTAACGTTTTCAATGTAGATCTCGCTGACTTCATCGGGATCATCATCAATGCAAAAGTCAGGCAAACGCTTTGCGAATTCTTCGTTCGAAAGCGACAGGTCTCCATCCTTGGCATCTTCGTCCGCACCAATGCCACCGCAACAGAGCAAAAAGAACGCAATCAATGTCGCAGTCTTTCGTATTGAATCTCGCCTCTTAGAATTGGCTCCGACTTATCGTTTCATCACCCGATCCTTACGTCAAATCATCGTCTCATATCAAATCATCTTTGTGCGGCAGCGAAGGTTGTGCACCAAGACGCGTGACCGAAATGCTTGCTGCCCTGTTTGCCCAGACGGCGGCATCTCGCAGCGATTTTCCTTCGGATATTGCGACAGCCAGCGCGCCACTGAAGGCATCCCCTGCCGCCGTGGTGTCGACGACTTCTACATGGTTTGCCGGGATGACGTTTGTCTCACCATCCATCGAGATGAAACAGCCTTCCGCCCCCATCGTGACGATCACATCGCACGGAAGTTGTCGCGTTTGGTCGAGGGCTCTCGCCTTGTCCTCGAATCCCGTTAGCGCCTGCAACTCAACCACATTCGGCGTCAGGACATCGATGCTGTCGAGCAAATCATCATCCATCATGCGCACGTCGGCGGGCGCGGGATTCAGAATCGTGGTTGCTCCCCGTTGCTTTGCCCTCCGCACAGCCGTCGCGACCGTTTCGAGCGGCGATTCAAGGCAAGCGAGAACAACATCGCCCGGCGAGCACGATTCGATGGCCACTTCGATCGTTTTGTACGTCAGTGCTAGATTCGCACCCGATGCGACACTGATGCAGTTTTCGCCTTTCGCATCGACCATGATCAGAGCGACACCGGTCGCAAGATTCGGATCGGTCTTAATGAACTGGCAATCGAGGTTTTCTTGCGATAACGCTGCGAGCGAATCCCGTCCAAAGGAGTCGTCGCCCACCGCGGCGAGAAACGTCACAGGATTGTGGCTCAGGCGAGCCGCCGCCACCGCCTGGTTTGCGCCTTTGCCGCCGTTTGCTTGGAAGAATTCGACGCCAAGCACTGTTTCGCCAGGCCGCGGAAGTCGCGGTCCACAAATCACTAAATCAACGTTGATTGATCCGAGCACGAAGATTTTCGACATGGCGGCTTTGTAGCTTTTGGGCGATGATGGATTGTCAGTGTAACGAAAAAAGCCACATTGCGTTTCGTGAACCCGCAACACACATTGTGAAACCCAAAGTCAACCGCTACGATTGATGCGTGAAACAATTGGACGAATCCTGTGGGCGGAAGCAGGAAATCGAACCCAGCGTTTCATTTGTTGGCCCCTAAGAATCGGTAAACTCTCAACCGTAGTCAAAGCCCAACTTCGTTATTCCGAATTATGGCAACTCTTCTTATCGTCGACGATTCCGCGGTAGACCGAAAGCTTGTCGGTGGACTGCTGAAGGGGTTTCAAGACGTCAAGCTGGAATATGCGGTCGACGGCGAAGCGGCGCTGGCGCGACTGCAAGAGGGCGAGATCGACGTCATTCTGACCGATCTGATCATGCCGAACGTCGATGGCATGGAACTGTTGCGTCGGGTTCAATTGACGCACGCCGATGTCCCGGTCGTCCTGATGACGGGACAAGGCAGCGAGCGAGTCGCGGTCGAAGCATTGCAACTAGGTGCCATTGGTTACGTGCCAAAAACGAATTTGTCCGGAATGCTGGTCGAAACGCTTCAGCAGGTGTTGGACGTTTCCAATGAACAGCGACGGTATCAACGGCTGATGAATTGTCTGAGCCACACGCAGTATCGGTTCCAGTTGGAAAACGATCCCCTGTTGATCATGCCGCTGGTGGAAATGCTGCAACAAATCGTGTTTGGCATGGGAGTGTGCGGCTGGACGGAACGGGGACGACTGGGAATCGCGCTGGACGAGGCGTTGTTGAATGCAATCTATCACGGCAATTTGGAACTGCCGCCTACGCTACTGTCGACGGTGAGGGCCCAAATTCGTGCTCGGAATACTCCTGACTTGCTGGAAGACCGCGCTGAAGAGTCGCCCTTTGCCGATCGGCGAGTTGAGGTTGAGGCGACCATCACGCGCGATGAAGCTCGATTCGCGATTCGTGACGAAGGGAACGGATTCGACACCAAGACCATCCCGGACGCTGGTGATCCATCGCTTTTGGAACAGAAAGATGGCCGTGGGTTGGTGTTGATTAAGAGCTTTGCCGACGAAGTGACGTTCAACGACAAAGGAAATGAGTTGACGTTGGTCAAGCGGCGCAAATTGTAAATTGTAAGCGACGCAAAGCGTAAACGAAAAACGCCCGGCATGTTAGCAATGTCGGGCGTCTCATTTTCTTGGCGAAGTCAGTCTATTCCGCCGCGATGGCTTGCTTGATCGCTTCTTCGACATCGTGCGCGTTCTGCTCGCCGCTACCGACGCGAATGATGCGGATCTTGCCTTCACGGTCGATCACGACGACGTGCGGGATTCCGCTGACGGCATAAAACTCCGACAACGTGCGGTCGCTTTGAATCGCGAACCGATGTTGAAGCTTGTGATACTCGGCAAATTTCTCCAGCATTTCTTGTTCGTCTTCCGGAGAAACTTCCTCAGTGGATTTCACTCCTCGACCCGCAGCGTCGTCCCACGTGTAGCTGTAGTAACGTGTCAGACCAATTATGACTAAGCCCTCGTCGCTGTACTTGTCATGCCACTCACGCAAATGTGGAAACGTGGCGATACATGGACCGCACCATACGGCCCAGAAGTCGAGTAGTACAACTTTGCCTTTGAGGTCCGAGTCGGTTAGCGGCGAACCGTTGACCCAATCATCGATTTTTAGTTCCGCCGCATCTTTGCCAACGAGCACGGCGAGTTTCTTTCCGGATTCAATCGTGCTTTCCAACCGAGCAAAGGATCGCGTCGAACTCTCAATGGCTGCTTTGGCACCTGGATCTGTGGCGTCTTCCTTTAGTGATGCTAGAAACTCTTTCGCAGCTTGCAGTTTCTTATCCGCCTCGTCGGGCCTTCCACGAGCGATCATGCCGACTTCCCGAGAAACCTTGGAAATGTATTGGCCGATCGATTTCGTGTCGTTGGCGTCTTCGCTCAACTTCTTTTCGAGTTGTTCGATCGTGACGCGAGCGAGTTCCAGTTGGTCTTCAAAGTATCGAACCGCGGATTTACCTCGGGTGACATAGGCCTGCGCATCCTGGTCTTCTGGCTCGAGTTCGCCTAGCAGTTCTTTCAACGCAGACAGTTCCTTTTCCGCTGCGTTGGCATCCTGCCGAATCAAGCCAGATATCTTTCGGAACTTCGTTCCTAAATAAGCATTGAGGGCCTTGGCGTCGTTTGGATTCTCCTTGATGGCCTTTACTTCTTCAGCATCATCCGCCAAGACGTTGTTGGCGACGAACGCGTTGGTGGTGACAACAGACAGCGAAAGCAAGAATGGTAGTAAGAGCTTCTGCATTGTATTCTCTTTTGGACTGGTTTGATTGTCTGATTGAACTAGTTCCATTTGAACAGTCACTGCCCTGATTTGCAAATGCAAAAGGAGAGTTTTGTTGCGATGGCGGATCGATGGCGCTTAAGATGGAAGCCGATTTGCGTTTCCCTGGGAGCGGCTGAGTCCGTCCGTGGTTGATTGGGACGCGGATGGCAGACAAGGCTTGGTCGTCCGGACAGTTCGCCGGCGAACCGCGCGTCACGGGAGTACAATACTATGCCGCACGAAATTCCTACAAAGTCGTGGAGCTTGTCAATGGCGGAAACTTCTTTTGTTGTTGCGAATTCTTTTGTTCAAATACCTCAAAATCGAAGAGCAAGTTACTGTCAATCGATTGCGAGGACACCCTCGATTGAAGCAAAGTTTTCACTTTTGCCAAGAAGGCAGGTGGAATGTAGGTAAGCCTCACTTTGGGTTAGCGCGGCGTTTTGTCCGATGCACCGACGAAGCATATAGAGTTCGGCTGATTAGTTAGAATCTAGCGAACATTTGCGACCGGCCCCTGTCTTTTATTGGCGTCGATCCCAACAAAATCGCGTAAGTTCGTTGGAATCGCAATCTTGCCCGTTGACAAAATTCCTGGATTGTCTAAAATCCAGGGCTCCCATTGAGGGAAATCCTCAGTGGGATAATTTTTGCTCTTTGACAATTTGGTAGTGATGACCTCTTGTAAGAATTCTTTATGAATTTTTGCCAGCATGAGACTGTGCTTTATAAACACAGGCTAGACGCTCGTTTGACCACGAGTGTCGCGATGGTTTCAAACGCCATCAATTTTGACCGAGCTCAATCACTGGGTTGCTTCTTTGTAGCGGTTGCTTCCAGCCGCCGTCGCAAGTTGTTACTCAGTTTAAGCTTAAATTAATTGAAGGGTTTGATCCTGGCTCAGAATGAACGTTGGCGGCGTGGATTAGGCATGC
>CAYFJO010000214.1:0-17282 GCA_964343305.1 uncultured Pirellulaceae bacterium
CATGAGCCAGGCCGCCTTCGACTCCGAATGGGTCACGCTCGAACGACACACCGCACTCTTCCGTGACCCCACCAACCAGCAAAGACGATTCATACCACTACGACTCGACGACTATGTAATCAAGGATGTATTCGAGCAAAGATAATGGTGCAAATATGACAGTCGATGAAGTCCTGAAAAAGATCCCAAATCAATCACCACTTCGTGAGATCGTCGCGCAGTTGATGGATGACGATTCAACTGTGCGCGAGGCAGCGTACGATAGATTCAAGGAAATCGAGCAAAGGCAGTATGACGAAGAGGAAGCTAACGCAATTCTTGCCGCAGCCACGTCACTGAATTTTCCTGAATTGGAGTACGATTGGCGGAACCCTGCTGTCGAATTGTGCGATACGTTATGGACGCTGCACATCAATGCGTACCCTTCTCTCATCTCGCTCGCACGTGACGCATATCCCAACGTTTCTGATGCGCTTAGACGCTCGTTTCTTGTGTTGTTCAGCGCCACCAGTTCTCGTGAAGGTGCGCAGGCAATTGTAGATTGCGTAAGGGAGTCAGGTTGGCCCGATCCATACCCTCGCGTGTTTTCGGAGATGGTCAGACTGGTTGAATACGCAGACGTGCTGTTTCCAGAACTACTTCTCCTATCCAAAGGCGAAGTTGTGCGGGCACTGGGCGACGTATTGAATCGTTCACTTGAAGCAAGTTCTTTGAAACCGTCGTCTCTCACGCCAGCCATGCCGATGATTCTCGACACTTGCAACATGGCGTTGAACTCGCCGCGCCTCACCAAAGTGAAGACGGAATTGAATGGCGATTCGACGAAGAATACTTGGATGTTCGAAATGATGTGGCGTTTTATCTGGACCTGGCCGGCTGGTTGTCGGACAGTTCGCTTGATGAAGTTACGAGTCGCGTCTTGACCTTTCAGGATACGAGGTTGTTGATGTCTGCCGCTGTCGCGAGGTTACGTGCCGGGGTTGATGTCGCAGCGTCTGTGTGGGAGCGCGTCGCGGCGTCCCACGAGACGCGCATAGAACTCTTCAAAGTACTGGACTCCGTCGGGCAACTAAAGCTATTCCCGCAGAACTGGCGAAACTGGGATGCATTTGCCGCGTCCGAAATGGTTTGCTGGTTGTGTCATCCTTCTGAGTTGGGACGCGAGCCCGGTCAACTGGAAAAAATGGAAGTACTGACCACCGACACGAAAGATGGCGAAATCAGTCTATACGTTTGGCGATTCCGAAACGAAGACGATAAGGAAAGTGTCCCATGGTACGCGAGCGGCCCAGCAAAAGAGGAGTGGTACGCAGGTGTTTCTGGCGGCTACATCTTGACTGGAGAACCAAGACCACTGCACGGACAACACACCTTTTCCAACTTCGAAAAGTGGGATAACGCTACGCCAGAGGGGCACGCTTCGAGTACGCTTGAGGTCGTGTCTCAGCTTTTTCGCGGCAGCGACGAATGATTGGCGCGCCATGGGTGGCTGGGGTCGAGCGCAGCGAGCCCCCAGCAATGCGGCTTCCATTCAAGTGCGATCAGCATGGTTCAAAAACGACAGCATCGCCGAAACTACAACGAGCCTGGGCACGCTCACGAGTTGACTTTTTCCTGCTACCAAGGCTTCAAGTTTCTGAAAGCGGAACGAACGTGCGAATGGTTAGCAGAAGCGATTGAGGAAGCTCGCGTTGAACTGAATTTTAATTTGTGGGCCTACGTGTTCATGCCCGAACATGTGCATTTGATCGTTCATCCTAGAGAAGCGAAGTACGATGTCGCCGACATCAGAAAGGCGATCAAGGCTCCGGTTGGCAGCAAAGCGATCAAGTATCTGTTGGCCGAATCGGCGGATTGGATTCCGCGGATTACTCGCAAACGCGGTAAGAAGACTGAGCGGTTGTTTTGGCAATCGGGTGGTGGATTTGATCGGAATGTGATCAAGCCAGGTACGTTGATGAACATGATTGACTACATCCATATGAATCCGGTTCGGCGTGGACTTGTTGAGAAACCGGAAGAATGGAAGTGGTCGAGCGCGGCTTGGTATTTGGGTGGTGGTGAGGTGCCGATTCGAATTGATCCGATTCCGGCGGAGTGGCTCGATGATTTGTCATGAGAACGTATTACTGGGGGCTCGCTGCGCTCGACCCCAGCCACCCTTCATTCGTCCATCCCGCTCAATTCGTACTCACTCTTCAAGCTGCTGAAAGAGGAAATCATCCAGCTCAGTGATGAAGGCTTCACGCTGCTGCGGATGAGCGAACTGAAGCAGCAGCTCGAAATGAGGCTGGCCGACGACCCGTTCACCTACGAGGAATTCAAGGCCGTCGTGGGGCTGAATGAAAGGATGATTACGGAAGGATGAAGGATGAAACAGGGCAGCTTCATCCTTCCGCCTTTATCCTTCATCCTTTCGTCGACGGTTCGCTCGCACTTGCAGCAGATCGGGGTGATTCACGAGTCGGCTATGCTCGCCGGGCGGTTGAATTTCGGGGACATCCAGCGGCTGCCGCCGCGCGAAGAAGCGATCGTGCTACGGACCATGCATCAGACGCTGGTCGATCACGGATGATGAGCAGTTAGCATTTAGCGATTAGCTGTTAGCTTTGTTGGTGGCTCGCATCGTGTAGGTCTAGCTGTGCCTGACGAGAACCTGCTCTGTCGTCAGGCACAGCGTAACCTACGTCGATCTGTTTTGCGTGCGCGAGTAACTGAACGAAATGAATCAAGAACGGAAGACACCAGCCGGACAGGTTATGTTTGATCGCGAATCGCTCACCGCACTGAGTCTTCAGCGAATGACTGACAGAGTACTTTGAACACAGTGCGACATGATTCAGTTCCGCGCACCAGCTAGATTCAGCGGCTAATCACGTCGTGCGGCTAATTGCGCCGAGGAAACCGTGGCGGGACTACAGATATGGCGTATCAGTGGATAGAATTGAACGACCGAATGGTAGATGTAAAGAGAACATTTAGCCGAAATTGACTGAGTATTTGGTGGTTGAACCACACCATCGCACCGACTGATGCCCGCTTTCGAATCCATTCAACGGCCTGAACGATGGAACGTCCCGTTCTCGACGGAAATGACGGATATAGTCCTCAACCGTCTGCTCGCCATTCAGCCGTTCAACAAACTCGATCCGAGTAGATTCAAAGGCAAAGTCACGATTCGCGGCATCCTACAAAATGATGCTCGTATTGTTCGCTTCAAACGAGGCGAGATTATCGTGCGGCAAGGCGATTGGGGAAACTCTGCTTTCTTCGTCGCCGCGGGGTCCGTCCGAGCAGACCTCGAGTCGGCCCACGAACTGCCGGGCGACGTGCTCGGTCGGCGCAAACCGCAGCGAAAGAGTTTTTTTCAAGTCCTCGCGCAACTCTGGTCCAATTCGTCAGAACCCGAAGTTCGCGACGTCGCAAGCTATCGCGACGACCCGCGAATCGGCACTCGCGGAAAAGGCAAGGACACACGCATCTATCTGCAAGACATGTCGGCCATGCTGGACAAGAACCGCACGGCGCTCATCGACAGGGGCCAATTCTTTGGCGAGCTGGCCGCGCTCGGTCGCATGCCGCGCCAGGCGACGGTCGTGGCCGAGCGGGACGCGACGTTGCTGGAAATCCGCTGGCAAGGGTTGCGCGACCTGATGCGCGGTGACGAAGGCCTTCGCAAGCACATCGACCAACTGTTTCGTGAACGTGCCTTGAGGTGGTTCTTGCTAAACACGCGTTTGTTCGCGGATGCCAGCGGATCCGAATTGGAGACGGTTGTCGACCAGGCGGAGTTCGAAACGTACGGCCAATTTGATTGGGCGGGCAGTTTCAAAAGGCTTGCGAAACAGGGCGTCGAGACCAATCTCCAGCACGAGCCGTTGATCGCCGAAGAGGGCGATCACCCCAACGGAATCATGATCGTCCGCAACGGTTTGGTGCGCGTGAGCAAACGCCAACAGCTAGGACATCGAACCGTCGGCTATTTGACGCCCGGACAAATCTATGGACGGGGCGAGATTTTTGACGGCTGGCTGAGCAAAACACCCAAGCCGCTGAATTATTCGTTGCGAGCGATCGGCATTGCGTCGGTGATCGTCATTCCCACGGCGCTGGTCGAGAAACTGTTTTTGGAAAAACAATCGCAACATCGTCTGGCAACGAATGACAGTCGCAACGATCCGTTGGGCAATCGGCCTGAACTCGAAATGGAGCGATTGAATACGGACTTTGTCGAATTCGCCACTCAACATCGGTTCGTCAACGGCACGGCCACGATGTTGATCGACATGGACCGCTGCACCCGCTGTGACGATTGCGTCCGGGCCTGCGCGTCGACACACGACAACAATCCGCGTTTCCTGCGGCAAGGTCCCATTCAAAACAACATGATGGTCGCCGGCGCGTGCATGCATTGCGAAGATCCGGTGTGCATGATCGAATGCCCAACCGGCGCGATCCACCGCAATATCGAAGAAGGCCAAGTGATGATCAACGATTACACTTGCATCGGTTGCAGTGCGTGCGCCAACAATTGTCCCTATCAAGCGATTCGGATGGTCGAAGTGCGCCACGAAAACGGCGACTTCATCCGCGACGATCAAAAACATGCACCGATCGTCAAGGCCACCAAATGCGACTTGTGCGCCGATCAGTGGGGCGGCCCGGCATGTCAACGAGCTTGCCCGCACGACGCGCTCGTTCGCATGGATATGCGCGATGTCAAAGGACTGGCGGACTGGACGAATCGATGAAACTGAGATCCCGACGTGTCCGCAATGTTCTTCTGCTGTTGATCGCCGCGGTGCTGGCAATCGTCTTGGCCAAAGTCACAACGACCGCGTTGCGCGACACATCACGAATTTCCGGCTGGACAATTCTCGGCATGGTCGTGTTTCTTGCCCTCTACAACGTTCGTAAACGATTGCCGTTCTTGCCGCTTGGCTCGTCGGCATTTTGGTTGCAGTCGCATGTCTATATCGGACTTCTGACTGCCGTCATCTTCGGCATTCACGTAAGCTGGCGAATCCCCAGCGGAGTGTTCGAATCGGTCCTGGCGCTGTTGTACATGAGTGTCTTTTTGAGCGGCGTTGTGGGACTGGTGCTGACTCGTTCGTTTCCCACACGATTAGCAACGCGCGGCGAAGACGTTCTCTTTGAACGCATCTCGATTTATCGCAAACGACTGGAAGACGAAGTCGAGCAGATAGTGCTGCGTTGCCTGAGAGAAAGCGATTCGTCGTCGATCCCACAATTTCATGCCGAACACTTGAAGCCGTTTTTTCAGCGAATGCACAACTTCTGGCCTCATGTTCTTCAATCGGTTCACCCACGTGCGATGTTATTGGGCGCGATCAATTCGCAGGAACGTTATTTGAATGAAACAGAACGCGCGGCGATGCGAGAGATCGCGTCTTGTGTCAAAGCCAAGGACGATCTGGACCATCAATTCGCTCTGCAAGCGACGTTGAAATACTGGTTGTTTCTGCACGTGCCCTTGACTTACGCATTGCTCGTTTTCGCTGTGGTTCATCTGTTGTTGGTCCACGCGTTTTCGGGGGCCGCAGGATGAGCGAACTGCCGGCCAACGACTTCGGTTTCGACGAAAACGACTATGCCCGGCCCAACCAACCGTGGGTGTGCGGCTGGGCCGCCGATGGCAACGCCTGTCCGCTCGGACCAACGAAACGAGGCGGATGTCGATCCGCGTTCGAATGCGTGCCTTATCGAGACAGCGACACGTGGACATGCGCCCGCATCCGATCGCACGGCGGCGCGTGCGAAGAAGGCCCCTTGCCCGATGGCACTTGCTGCCGGCCAATTCCAAAATGCTCGCCCGTGGCCAGTTTGATGGCCCGGCGTAGATTACTTTCGTTTTGTGTTTTCGCGCTGGCGATCGGCGTGGTGCTGATCATGATCGCGTCACCCGGACGTGAAGAGATCGTTTCGCCCGGACCGTTGAACTCGAATCATAGTACGATCGTCCAAGGCTGCGCCGATTGCCACGACGTCGGCAAAGGCAAACTAAGCAACTGGATCCACTCGGCGCTGGATGACGAAGCAGCCGCAAAGCAAGACGAGTTGTGCTTGCGATGCCACGCGGAGCTGAAGAGCTTCAGCGACCAACCACACGGCGTGAGCTATCTCGACGAAATCAGCATCCGGATTGGCAAAAAGGAACTGCGTGACGGCAACTTGCAAAAGAGCAAACCGTTGCTCGTCACCGCCGCCAAGTCAATTGAGCACGGCAGCTTGGCTTGTGCCACCTGCCACCACGAACATCACGGCGCTTCGCATGACTTGGAAACGATGACCAACAACCAGTGCCAAGTCTGCCACAAAGAAACGTTTTCGAGTCTCACCGCCGGGCATCCAGAGTTTTTACACTATCCCTACGAGCGACGAACACGAATCTACTTTGATCACGAGTCGCACTACGGCGCGCATTTTCAAACGTTGGACGGCGAGATCTCTTGCGGCAAATGTCACGAACCGGACGCGACGCGAAAAAATATGTTGGTACGCGGTTTCGACGACGCGTGTGCAAGTTGTCACGCGGAACAAATTGAAGACGACCTGACGCCGGGATTCAATTTGTTCGCCGTTCCGGCACTTGACACCGAAACACTCACGCCGGATCGAATCGGCCATTGGCCGATCGTCTATCCCAACCACGTCGCGATGTCCGACTCTTATTGGGACCACGACTATGCTGATTTGGCGGATCTGCGCGACGCCACGGACGAACAATTGAAAACAGCGGAATCGTTTGTTTGGATGTTCAAGGAGCATTTGGCAGACATCGTCCAAAATGGCCACATTGCCGTGCCAAAAGGACAACGGAGCTTCTTTCCAGTTGAGTCGCTACGATTGTTGGCAAAGACGTGGTTCCCTAACATTGTCGCCGAGGTCGAAGCCCACAAAAACAGTGAACCGCTGCCACGGGCGAACACACCGCCAATGTCAATTAACCAACGCCTTACCCGCGAACGAACGATCGATCGCACCGTTGCCAACGGTTGGTATGTCCGCGATGTGGATCTATCCCTGCGATATCGTCCGACCGGGCATGCCGATCCAATCATGCGACATTTGATCGAGTTTCAAGTTGCCACGGCGGGCGACGAAACTCCGAGTGTTTCACCATTCGATTCTGGTCGCTGTTTAAAGTGTCACTCAGTTGAGCGTGGCGTGTATGACGATGAACATGACCGACATGAAACGCGCGTCCATTGGCTCGCCAAGCAACCGTTGACAACGCGGCGGCCGTTTACGTTCTTCGACCACGGGCCACATTTGACGTTGATGACTAACGAGGCTTGCTTGAAATGTCACGCGATGAAGACCGACACGCCGCGCGCGAGTCTATTTCGTCCTGAGTATTTCGATGGCGAGTTGCAGATTGACACGGACAGGCATCAGTTTGATGTGAATAGCAACTTTGCACACATTCCGAAATCAAATTGCGCTCAATGCCACACGCCGTCCGGGGCGGGCAATCGTTGTCTTTCCTGCCACAACTATCATATTCAATAGCAAGTAAGGGCAGGGCTTTGGGAGACCCGCCCGGTCCGGTTTCGGAGTAACCGGACTACACTCTCCAATCCGAATAACTGGATTAATCGTCAAACCTCGACCGATAGATAATCTTGAGCCTTCGCGCTCAGACTCTGTAATCGGCAAAGCTGCACACTCGCGATCTTCCGGGGGGGACGATGGCAAGCAAACATATGCCGGCAGTTCGGCTGCTGGTGTTTTTCGTCGCGTGTTATCAGACGAGGCTTGCTGCCCAAGCGCCAGTCGTCGATGCCAGCACGATTTTGAATTCAAAAAAGGTGTGCAAGGCAGCTTATGACGAAATCGTCCGGCGCGGTTTGCACACTCAACAACCAGCTCCGGTTGAAAACCGAACGCCGCATCCCGCGCCGCGTTTGTTGGGGCATACGGGGCCAACGGCGACACCAGTCGCCGATCATCACGAACCGGCTGCTCGTCACGCCATCGATCGTGCGCACGCTTCGTGTTTCAATGGCGACCCGTTTCCGTCCGCCAAAAAATGCCAGGCTTGCCATCCAGGACACTACCGCGAGTGGTCCGTGTCGCCGCATGCTTACGCCCAGTTGAGTCCCGTGTTCAACGCCATGTCGAGCGCGTTGATTACGTTGAACAACGGCACGCTGGGCGACTTTTGTATTCGTTGCCACACGCCCGTGGGGATGGCGTTGGACGAACCGATTGTGATGAGCAACATGGACCGGCATCCGGCGGCGCGCGAAGGCGTCACGTGTATCGTTTGCCATCGGATCAATCAAAACTGGGGCAAGGGTTCCGGCCGCCACTCGCTGGTCGCCGGCGGATTGAATTCGCCAATTGTCGGCCCCGTCGGCAGCGAAATCCTGAAGGATGTGCTGAAAGACCCCGACAAATACGGTGTGATGAAAACGCGCGAGGACGGCGCGCGAGGTCATACGATTCACCGCAATGTCGAACCGTTTTTTGCCATGACCACGTCATCGGTTTGCGGAGCGTGCCACGACGTGCTCTCGCCCAACGGTTTTCGATTAGAAGATGCCTTCAGTGAGTTCAAGACATCGCCCGCCGCTCGTAAGAAACATCAGAACTGCCAGGATTGCCACATGGGCATCTCGCCAGGCGTTGCTTCGGGTTATGCCTTCGAGCCAGCCGCCAAGGTTGGGAACACCTTGACCAAGGCACGAAAACGAACGAACCACATGATCGTCGGGCCGGACTATTCGATCGCTCATCCCGGCCTGTTTCCGCACAATCCGAAAGCAGTCCGCGAAGAGCATGACAAGTTTCGCGACGACATCGATCTGGGTCTGGCGACGATGCGCGAGTGGTTGCAGTTCGATCACGAGGCTGGCTGGGGTACCGCAGCATTTGAAAATCAGGTTGGTGACGACTATCCATTTCCCGAGGCGTGGAAAAGTCAGGCACGTCGCTTCCGCGCTCGTGACATATTGAATGAGCAGTTCGAGTTGCTTCGTGAAGCGGAACTTGCACGACACCAGGTGTTGTCCGCGGGATATGGACTAGGCAAAGTAATGCTGCAACGCGCCGACCGTTGGGGAATCCAATTCAAAATCTGCGTATCCAATGAAACCGACGGACACGGCGTTCCGACCGGATTCGATGCCGAACGACTGGTCTTCTTACGCGTGACGGTGTGGGATCGGAAAGGCCGGTTGGTTTTCGTTTCAGGCGACTTGGACCCGAACGGCGACGTGCGCGACAGCCATTCGTTCTACGTGCACAATGGCGAATTGCCGCTTGATCGTCAATTGTTTTCGTTGCAAACGAGATTCCTGACTCGCAACGTTCGCGGCGGCGAACGGGAACAGATCGTACCTGTTCCTTGGTCGCTCGACCCACTACCTTTTGTGCGCCCGGAAACGCGGCCCTTTACAGTCTTGGGGCGACCGGTGGCAGCTCGTAAACACAAGCATGGCATTGAAGTCGGCGGCCGCCGTTGGGCAAAATATTCGATTGATCGTTCGCAACTCACCGGCTGTGGGCCTTACTGTGTCCAAGTCCAAATGGTCGCTGGCATGGTGCCCGTCAATCTGATTAAGGCAATTTCGATCGTCGGATATGATTACGGCATGTCGGCTCGAGACGTTGCCGATGCAGTAGTCGCCGGCCATCAAGTGATCCACACGCGAAAGGCGGTGTTGCGTGTGGACGAATAGCCTACGACAACTAGAATCTGTCTTGCGCCCAGTAGCTGCACTCGCCAGAGCGCGGACTTCGCCGCGTTCTGGCGAACACAGCTATGACAAGCAACGAAGCCAGATTCGATTAACTGCTGTTCTGCTCCTGCTGACGTGCGCGCTTGCTCGCGCTCAGGAAGGTAACGACTTCCTTCACGAGTTCGAAGCGGGCGCAACGGTCATCGAGTTCCCACACGAGGAACCCACGCCGCTGGGAGAAATATTCGAAGCGGTTCCCCGCGTGTTAACGTGGCCTGATGAACGAGTCGCCGACTTTTTCGGCTACTTGTTGGACATCGAACACGATCATCCGGAGACGGAGCTGAGCGAAGAAGCCCTCGGGTTGCAACCGATCCCGCAGCGGCCGCCGTTGTTCATCGAATGGAACGAAACATTCCTTGGCACGGGGCCACTCGAACGCGGCATCGAAATGCCGACCGGTGTGATATGGCGGCCTGCGCTTTGGGTCTTCGGCCAATCTCGGACAGCCGTCCAATATTACGATCGCGATCGTGGCAACGATCCTGTTGCCGAGTGGGCCAATCGATTGGATTTGTTCGCCCAAGTGAACCTCTCCGGAACGGAACGAATTTTGGCTGGCTTTCGACCGTTCGACGAAGAAGTCGGCGCTGGCAGGAATTTTTCAGGCTACGATCTGCGGCAGGGCAACTGGACCGACGGGTGGAATGGAAAATTGCAAACACTGTTCTTCGAGGGCGACGTCGGCGAATTGTTTCCCAATGTCGATCCTTACGATTCCCGATTGTTGGACGTGGGCTTCAGTATCGGACGGATGCCGCTGTTGGCTCAGCAAGGTCTGTTGATAAACGAAGACATGATCGACGCGGCCACGGTGACACGGAACACGTTGAACGGATTTGGCAATCTCAACTTCCGCGCCACGGGCGTTTTTTCCTGGCGAGGTGTCAACCGCAACGGCACGCAAGGGCAAGGCAACGCGTATGATCCTGGCTCCAAAATGGTCGCATTGCTGACCGAAAGCGACTTTGCCGTGCGGACGATCAACGCCGATGTTGCGTATGTTTACGGCGATCCTCAGTTTGGCGATCTGTTGACCTACGGCATCAGTTCGATCCGGCGGATTTACGGCTATCACAACACGTACAACACATCACTTCACTATCTTGCGTCGTACCCGATGAGCCGGCGCACCGCGTTTGCCGACCAAGGCTCGTTGCTGTTCGCTCAAACATCCTGGACGCCGCATCACACCGAAGACTTGATCTACTTGAATTCATTTTGGGCGATCGATCAATTCACGTCACCCGCACGTGGTCCAACGATGGGCGTTGCACTCGGTCAAACTGGAATCTTGTTTTCCGGCGTGGCATTAGGAAGATACGCCGCTCCAATCAACGTGACAACGAACAACATCGCCGGCGCGAGTCTGGGGTATCAAATGTTGTTCGAACATACCCGTCGGCAAATCATCTGGGAAATCGGCGGCGTCAAAGAGACCAAAGGCGTCAGTCGAGGCGCAATCGGCACCGGACTGCGATATCAAAAAGCAGTTGGACAACATCTGATTCTGATCCTTGACGGTTTCACGACAAAGCACGAATCACAGCGTTGGTCGACCGGCGCGAGGTGGGAAGTGCTGATGAAATTCTAACGTATCGGCGGCATCCTGCCGCCAGAACAACACGGTGGCGCGATGCGGCCGATACGTTTGCAACAATAAAGGAATTCAATGAACCAAAAAACAAGAAATCTCCTCGTGACCGCTGCCGTGCTACTGTTTCCTTTGACGGGAAGTGGCGGCAAACCTCGCTGCGACTCATGCGGCTGCGAAGCAAAAGTGAAAAAAATCACGCGGCTCATGTATGTCTGTGAGGAGATCGAAATCCCTTGTTATGCGTGTCAGCCGACCAACGCATTCCTTCCAGACAAAGGCAAAGTGTGCCGCTGCGAATATCGTTGCGACGTGAACTGTAAACTCTACAAGACGTGTGGCTGCAAACCAAAGTGTTGCTGCGAGACGAAGTGCAGTTGCCAAAAGACGGTTGGCGCGAAAGCCACCGGCTGTCATTGCCAGCGTTGTGTTCGGCAGCCGGTTGAGACGAAGAAATACAGGGTCCCCGTCCTTAAATGGGTGACCATTTCGGTGTGCAAAGACGGTTGCGACGCTCGTGGTGGCCGGCATTGAGGTGCCGCCAACTTCCGAAGTCTAAGAAGACTTCGGAAGTTGGTCTTTCGCCGTCCTCGACATCGGCTCAGGCGGTCGATACGCTTGACGTCATGTCACAGGCTCGATCTGTTTCCGTCAATGTTTATGTAAAGTCGAAGTGTGTCTATTCGACGGAACTAACCACTTCACTGGAACTCGGTCGTCAACGACCGGGAGAAGCTCCGCCGTTTCTGCGGATCGACGATCGCGTGGTGGTAGCACGGCTTGAAGAGAGCGAGTTCTCGCGGCGGCATGTGACGCTGAATTTGCTCGGTGACGGCCGTATTCGTGTTGCGAACGAAAGTACGGTGAACAACATCGTGGTCGGAACGGACGATCGCGTTGAGCCTGGCGAGCAACGCGACGTCACCGCCCCGATCCTTGTCACGCTGGGTGACCGTGTCGTGCACTTGGAGCCCGCTCAGGACGAACCGGAAGGCAACGGTATCTTCGACAGCTTTGCTCATCAAACGCTTCCACCGGGGTTGGCCAGCCACCATTCGATGGCCGAAATGCTATCGGTCAATCGCAGTCAGAAGGACACGGAGTACTTGCTGCGCGGATTGCACGCCACGATTGGTTGTTTTCAAATTGCGACGACCTCCGCGGATTTTTTTAAGATGGCCACCGATGCATTGTTGGATGTGGTCGCGATGGAAACCGCCGCGGCGTTGACACTCAGCGGCGAAGACTGGAATGTCGAAGCCTTCCGATCGAAGTCGCTTGTCGAAGCAGATGATGCGGTTTGGCAGCCCAGCCGGACGATCTTGCAAAGAGTCCGGGAAGAAAAGAAAACGTTTTGGCAAGTGCCGGATGGGGAGTCTTTGAAGGCGGCCAGTTTGGCCAATGTGAAGGTGTTGATCGCGGCTCCGATTTTGAATCGCAACGCGGAAGTCATCGGCGCGCTTTACGGCGATCATCGCTGGGACACCAGTAGTCGAGAGGATCCGGAAGTCACGGAAGTCGAAGCCATCCTCGTGGAGCTGTTGTCCACGAGCATCGCGGCGGGCATCGCGCGATTGGACCAGGAGAAGGCCGCCATCGAATCACGCGTGCTGTTCGAACAATTCTTCACGCCACAGTTGTCGCGAATATTGGAAGAAGAACCGGAGTTGCTCGTTGGCAAAGATGCCGAGGTGACTCTGTTGTCATGTGACATCCGGCGCTTCAGCCAAGTTTCTGAAACACTCGGCGCGCGGATCACATTGGATTGGATCAACGACATCATGGGCACGCTGTCCTCGTGCATTGCCAACAATCAAGGCGTGGTGGTGGATACCTTTGGCGATGAATTGCTGGGGATGTGGGGCGCGCCGGACGAACGCCCGGATCACGCTCAACTCGCGTGTCGGGCAGCTATCCAGATGTTGCAACAATTGCCGGCGCTGAACATGCGTTGGCAGAGCGTCTTGGATCAGCCGATGGATTTGGGAATCGGAATTCACACGGGGCGTGCCCGCGTAGGCAACATTGGCTCGGAACACAAGTTCAAATACGGCCCGATTGGGTTGACGGTGCAACTTGCCAACCGAACGCAGCGTGCGACGAGGAGTCTTCAAATCAAGATCCTCGTCACCAACGCAACGGCGGCAAAACTAGATGAGTCTTTTCCAATGCGCAAACTTTGCCGAGTCACGCACAAACAGGTCGAGGGACCGATGGAGTTGTTCGAACTGGCGACTGAATCGTCGGAAAGTTGGCTGGAACTCCAGCGACGGTACGAGGCTGCCTATGCCGCATTCGACCGCGGCGACATGCCAACCGCGACGAAACTGCTAGCCAAGATCCTCACCGACCATCCCTACGATCACCCCACGCTGCAGTTGGTCTCGCGAATCAACGAACGGCTTTCGTCGTCCTGGTCATTTTAGTCGATGTTGTCCAGTCGGGACTCGTCGCTAGTTTCTCGACGGCTCGGGATGCGACTCACTGGGCGACACAAAAAAGTCGCTGAGCTGTGTTGCCGTCTCGGCCGTGCCTTCCAAGTCGTATTCGTCCGAAATCAAACTGCCGATGTACGCCTGCATCGCGCGGCCGCCAAGAGTTGACGAGTGATGCGTGGCAACTTCGCTGGCAAAGTTGAGCAGGTCGTAAACTCGACACTTCGACGGCAAGACTCGCTGGCGCTTGACGCTCAGCGCATCCATGTTTGCCAGGCCGTACAACTCGTTCATGTTGCCCGTCATCTTGTACACATCGCTCAACATGGATGTCTTGCGCCGATAGTCCACTCCGGTAAGGCCGGCGACCAGCTTGTAGATCTGGCTGCATTCGTGGACCGAAGCCCATGACGTCTGAGCGCTCTCGAACCGCTGGCGAAGGGCGGCGTATCCGTCGCCGTTATCAAAGCTGTCCAACGCCCGCTTGATACAGTGCTCCATGTCCTTGCCGACACTGATGTCGCTGCGGAACGCCTTGCTATAACCGATCATGCCGTTGGAACAAATCATCCGCAGAAATGAGAGGTAAATCTTCGGATGACTGAAACCATCGACCGGCGTTTCCATCACGAACTGGTGTTTGAATTCGTCGCCGCCGATCTGGAATGAACGCGAGCCGGACCGCGGCGTGTGAGTACTCGTGACGATGCCGCGATCATACTTGACATCATTACCGCTATATCGGCTCACGATGTCGTGGATGTGATCGAAAGTGATGTAGGAACGGCGCGGATTGCTCACCGCGAGCAGATTCGGCGTACCATCGCCGCGCTCGACCACATAGCGAAAATGGTCGTCGGCCGAACGGTCAGAAATGCGATCGAACACTTCGGCCGGCTCAAAGTAGCGGAACACGTTGTCCGAGATGCCGAACCGTGTGAAGAACGACTTCCAGAACCGCGGCGTTGGCGTGACCTGCTCGCCCTTGACCTTGATCGTTTTGATGCTCAACTTGTTGGTCGTCTTGTTTCGCCAACCGCCAACTTCCAAATCCCGAACCGAAGTCAATCCATAATCGAAAGACCACTTCATCGTAAAACTCCTTTGTGTGGAAATGAGTGTAGTTTGCATTCCGACTTCCGAAGTCTCGTAAGACTTTGGAAGTTAACGTCAATCATCTTTTAAAGCGTCGTTATAGAATCGTTCCGACCCGTCCTGACGTTGCCAGGGCAATGGCCTGCGGCGATGGGCGGCGACGACTTTAGGCAACTCGACTTTGGCCCGGGCCATCATTTGCCGCGCGTTGTTGCTGATCGCCGCGATTTCCTCATTCAGTTTCAAAGTCCGCCACTGGCCGTCCATCCACACGTATTGCTCGTCGGCCATGGCTGTTTTAATCATGGGATGCCGAGTGCCTTTGCATTGAACGACTTGCTTGATCGGCAAGTCGGGATGCTGACGAAACACGCGGCCTCCCATTTGGATTGTGCATCCCCGACCCGACGGTCGGCAGAAAACGGTCTTGAGCGAAGGGCAGTCAAATCCTTCCGTCAGAATCGCCATGTTGATCAACACGTCCACGCGGCCAGCTTCGAAGTCCGCAAGCTGCTTTTCGCGATTCGACTTGGCCGTGACAACTTGTGCACGAATGCCCTGCTTCGCCAACAGACTTTGGCACTCGTCGCATTGATCATTGCGATGGAAAAAGATCAGCGACTTGCCCCAGTGATCGCGGTCGCTTGCAAAAAACGACGCAACGCTGCTGGGCGTGTATTCGGGAATTGTGTAATGGTGATAGCGGCTCAGGTAGCCGTCTTGAATCAACTGGTGGATGCCAGCGTCGGTGATCACTTTGTCAAAGCAAAGTTTGATCCGATCCGTGCGAAACGGCGTGGCGGTTAAACCGAGCACTTTCTTGGGCCGGATCATGCAGTGCAAATTGGCCATGCTCATCGCCGCGTCATGCTGGGCCTCGTCGACGACCAACATGTCGACCTTGGGTGGATTTTTGTCGAACATCGAAATCAGCTTCATGTCGACGTCAAACCCACGTACAACGTTTTCTTCCGCCGCTTGAGCGAGCAGATTCCGACGCATGGAGACCCAACCGATCGAGAATCCGTGCTGTCGCTGCATCCAGCGAGCGACCGTCAGCCCCATTACTGTTTTGCCGCTGCCCGTGGGACTTTCGATCATCACTGATTCCACAGCCGGGTCGATTCGGCCCGTACGATCGCGGAATTGGCCGCCAAACATCTGGATGGCTTTGGACATGATGCGGCTTTGATACGGCCGAGGTTCGATGTCCAGACCGTCGGCCAACCCCGATACAAAGTCGACTGAATCATCAGCGGCTTCATGAGTGGACAGTTGGTTAAGCGGCGAGTTTGATAGCATCATTGCTGCTGGCATTTCTTGATTTCTCCTTGAACTAAACGTGGGTCTCGTTTGGTTGCACGTATCATCGATGCAACCGATGACACGTTAGGTCACCACGATGCGGGGTCTCTTCAAGGAGAAAAGCAGAACCATTGATTGACCGTGCGATTTGCCAAACATCAGACGGCGAGTGCCGAGGAAGTCAGAGACGTTGGGCATGACGAATTGTTCGCGCGGAGTTGGCGCGAAGGCAACCCTTATTCCAAAACTGGGATTACTTGCTCTTTTTACGCCGATCAAGAATGCCTTGCAGCTCTTTTTGCTCAGCCTTCAGAACTTCGTCCGGGATTTTCGCGGGCACCACAGGCGATCGATCAAGCTTGTCGTCGTCACCCAGTTCGCGAAGTTTGATGCCGCGATACCAAACCGGATCGCCGTGGTCCTGCAAAAAAAGGCTTCCACCACGCGCGTCCAGATCCGCCCCACGTTTCTTCAACAGGTCAACGTTCCACGCCCACTTCTCGTCCGCATAGTCGAAGTCGATGACCTTTGCGCCGTTCAGCCAATGCTGGACAATTGTGCCCCGGCAGATAATTCGACCGTCATTCCACGCGCCGACGGGTTTGGTCGCATCGTGGGACGGAGCCATGCAGAAGTACAGCGACGCGGCACTCGTTCGCGGATCCTTTCCGTCCGCGTGAACCTGGTTGTCAAGGATTTGATATTCGTATTGCCCCGGTCGGTAATACACGCCGCTGTTGCTGCCCTTGGCGACCTTCCACTGAATACGAAGTTCAAAATCGTCGGGGACCTTCTTAACGGCGTACGTAAGACTGCCGCCGCGTCCTTCCCGCGTGATCGCCCCGTCTTTCACCATCCAGTTGCCGCTATGCTTCCAGCCGTCAAGATTGTCGCCATTGAATAACGCCTCGAATCCAGCCTTGCGATCATCCGCTGTCAATAAATTCGCGTCGTCGGCCGAAACTGCGAACGGGGGAAGACAGAGAATGGCGTACGAGAGAAGGACGAACGTGGAATTGTTGATTTTCATCGGCTCACTTCGAGTTTGTAGTTGTGTAGTGCGAACGGGGTGATTAGTTTGACTAG
>CAYFJO010000215.1:0-17219 GCA_964343305.1 uncultured Pirellulaceae bacterium
GCACAGCAACATCCGGTTGCTGATCGTGGTCCAATTCATCCAGCAGGGGGTTTCCCTGTTGTTGGATGATTGTCAATTGGAATTGATTTGATCGATGCAAGCGGCCATCAATGTCATCTCAAAAATCTTATGAATGAAACAATCGATAACAGCCAACCAATGGGAAGAAACGGAGTGAGTCCATGAGCACCACCAATCTGGTCGACGAAGCTGCTGTCAATGAATATGGCGCCGACAGCCAAGCGGGTGTCAATATCTGGCTTGTAGTGCTGCGACGAAAATGGATCATCGTCTGCGCGTTGTTGGTTGCCATTTTGCTGGGCTGTTTGCATTATGCCAGGTCCAGACCTGTTTACCAATCAAGTACGCAGGTGCTAGTTGAACGAACGACGCCTGTTCCCATTCAGTCCGGCCCGAACGATGCTGTCGGGACTCGCTGGAATTGGACAGAATTGTCGACTCAAACGATGTTGATCCAAAGTCCGCTGGTGATTGGACCTGCGGTGACTGGTAGCTTGTTGGAATCGGAGATCGCGGAGATTCAAGAACTGGTTGACAAAATCGCCGATGAAACGAACACCAACGCAAAGGATCAAGACGGCAAGGTGAAGCAGGGTGTGGACTTGCGAAACCTGCCATCACTCAAAGGAAACTCCGATCCGATCAACAAGGTGACGGGTTCGCTGGAAGTCGAGCAGGAAGATTACTCGCAAGTTCTCATATTAACTTACAAAGGCTCGAATTCGGACGATTGTAAAACGATCCTAAATGCAATCACGCGAAGTTACAAAGACTATCTCAAGGGAACGCGTGCGAACATTGCCAAAGAGACGACGCGGTTGATCGCCAAAGCAAAGGACGAACTATTCAACGACATTGACAACCTGCAGCAGAAATATAACGAATTCCGCAGCGAAAGCGGCCATCTTTTGGTGAAAGTCGAGGATGGCCAGAATATCCATCAATCACGTCAAATCTCGATCGAACAGCAGCGCAATCAAGTTCAGATTGAAAGGTCTGACGTTCGAGCCCAATTGGAAACTCTACAAGATGCCATCGCCAAGGGCACCGATCGGAATGCGCTGTTGCTGCTTCTACAACACAACGACCAAACTAGCCAGATTTTGAATTTGGCGAGGGAATCGGCGCAAGCTCAAGCCGACCTTTCAGACGCGACAGACGAAATCGCGCAGATTGATGAAAAAATTCAGGCACTAGAAAAAGCCCACGGTTTAGAGAAGTCCTCGAGCACCGAACCACCACGCGTGGCTGGCGACTTGCTCGAACTATCAACTTCCATTAGCCGCCTGAATGACATGATTACAAGACTCGAAATCGACTTGGATAAGGTAGAAGACGAGATTAGAGACGCAAATCGGGAAAGTGTGCGGGCGAAAAAGACCATTGAGTATGTCAATAAGCGGATCGCGCACGTGAACGGCAAACAAAAGGCAGTTGACGAATTGGCGGCGAGCCTGCTCAAGAACGGATTGGATGAAGATTTCGTTGACCAAACGATGTTGCCTTTGATGGAAGAGAAAGTGAAGCTCGTCGATAAGTTTGGGCCGGACCACCCTGAGGTGATCTCGGTTACAAATCGAATTTCGCTTGCACGAAGGGTATTGCAGGAATCCAAAATCGAACAACGCCGTGAAAAACTTGATCTGGAATCTGAACGTTTTCAAAAACAATTAGATATGTACACCGACGAATTGGTGACGGCCGAGTTTGACTTGGAATCTAATCAAGCAGACTATGAATTCAAGCAGGCCGAACGCGGTGAGATCATGAAAAAACTGGACGATCTGAACTCGGAGAAGCGGTCTCTTGACAGTCAAGTCGCGCTATTGAAACGACAAGCCTTGATCGACGAACGGCGGATCGCACAGCGAAAATTGGATCGTCACACGAACAATTACGCACGGATTCAAGAATCGCAGCGCGAGCATGGCGCGAAAGAACCAAAGGATATTATCGCCATCTACGTCGAATCGCTTCAGCAGAAAATAAAGACGTTTGACACGAGAATCAACGAACTGAATCAACTTTTTGACACGGAACAAAAAGAGGCGAAAGACCTCGAAAAACTCGAACTCAGAGACGAGACATTTCGCTCGGAGTTGGCACGCAAACAACAACTATTCGATGTGGTAATCAAGCGACTCGAGGAGATCAGTTTGACAAATGATCTGGGCGGTTACGCGGCAACGGTCGTTTCGGCGGCCAAACCGGGGGAGATGGTGGAACCAAACTTGGTGAAGATCTTGCTGGTTGCGTGTTTCTTGGGAACGATGGGGGGAGTTGGGTTGGCATACTTGGTTGATTTGGCTGACAAACGTTATCGCAGCCCGGAAGACATCCGCTCGGATCTGGGCATTTCTGTATTGGGCCACATTCCAACCCTTCCACAAGAGTTGACGAACAACGGTAGTTTGATGGATGGCACGATCCTTGCTTACCATAAACCGCGTGCCCCAGTTTCGGAATCGTATCGGTCGGTCCGGACGGCGCTGTTTTTCAACGCCCGTGAGAACTGCAAAGTCATTCAGGTCACGAGTCCTTCGCCAGGCGATGGAAAGTCTACATTGGCAAGCAACTTAGCGGTGACCATGGCACAATCCGAAAAGAAAGTTCTGTTAATCGATTGTGATTTTCGCAAGCCTCGTTTGAGCAGTCTCTTTGGATTGAAACAAAGTCCGGGAATTACTGAAGTGATTCAAGGCAAAGCAGAATTGAAGAGTGTGATTCATACTGGTGACGTTCCCAATCTGTTTGTCGTCACCAGTGGGGATCGGCCTCACAATCCGTCCGAGTTGCTAAGCTCGCAGCGTTTTGAGCAACTGCTCGAACAGCTCCGAGATCGCGTTGACTATATCGTCATCGACTCTCCGCCAATTCTGGTGGTTACCGATGCCAGTAATATTGCTCCCCGCGTTGACGGAGTTTTGTTAGTCCTCAGGATGCACAAGCAAACTCGTCAGAATGCGATTCGCGCCGTCGAATCCCTGGCTAGCGTCGATGCGGATTTGCTTGGTGTGATCGTCAATGGCGTCGGTGGGAAAAAGCAGGGTTACGGCTACGATGGCTATGGCTATGGCTACGGTTACGGATCCAGTTATGGCTACGGATATGGCAGCTACGGTATGTATGGCACCTACGGAGATGGCCATAGTGTTTATGGAGATGAGCGCGACAGTACCGAGCCATCCAACGGCAATGGGCATGGCAGTGCCGTCCCCACCGTGCTCGCTCCGACTGGTCGTTCGCGATAGGAAATCTGCAAGTTTTTGGCATTCGCCGCGATTATGCACGACGACATATTTTGCGCAACGGCGCAACATGTTTGGCAGTCTCGTCACGTTAGACCCTTCGCTGTTTGATCCTTCTTAATTCATGACAACCTATTTCGTTGTTGCCTTAATCGGTTTTGTATTCAGTGTTATTGCCACACTGATCGTCCGACCGGTTGCGATATGGTTTGGTTTGGTCGACCACCCCGACGGATATCGCAAATTGCACAAGCGGTCCACGCCGTTAGGTGGCGGCCTGGCCATCTTTGTCGCAACGACCTTGGCGATGACGGTTGCCTACGTCATTCCCAACCCTCTGCGCGACATCGTTCGTGAGCATTCTGGATTCTTGGGAATGTTATTCGCATCGGCGTTTGTGCTCATGATTGTCGGAATCGTGGACGATCGGTTTTCGATTCGTGCACGACACAAGCTTTTCGGCCAGATCGTCGCCGTGGCCATCCTGTTGTTTAGCGGAATGCAAATTGGCACGATCGGCGTATTCGGATTGGCAATCCATTTGGGGTTGCTCGCAATTCCCTTCACGGTGTTTTGGCTGTTGGGTGCGATCAATTCGCTAAACCTGCTCGACGGTGTCGACGGGCTTGCGACGACCATCGGTCTCATTTTGGCAACCACGACGGGAGCGTTGTCCGTTTATCAAGGCCATGCGGAATCTGCCGTCATTTCATTCGCGATGGTTGGTGCGTTGTTGGGATTCCTTTGCTTCAACTTTCCACCCGCCAAGATTTTTCTCGGCGACGCGGGTAGTATGCTGATCGGATTGGTGATTGGTGTCGTTGCCATCCGTGGTTCATTGAAAGGCACAGCAACGGTTGCACTGGCCGCGCCTCTAGCAATCTGGGCCATACCAATTTTTGACACATCGGCAGCGATTCTTCGACGAAAATTGACGGCCCGGAGTTTGAATTCGACGGACCGAAACCACTTGCACCATAGTTTGATGGCAATCTTTGGCAGCAATGTGAAAACGGTGGGCATTGTGGGACTATGTTGTACGGTGACGTGTGCCGGTGCATTGTTCGGCGTGTTTTTGGGAAGTGATTTTTTTGCGATCGTGACAGTGATGGCTGTGATCGGGATCTTAGTCAGCTCGAGAGTTTTCGGCTACATCGAACTGCTGCACGTGGGACGTCATATTCGGTCGCTGAGCCGTAATTGGTTGACGCTGCGGAAACAAACGGTCGAAACTCCTGTTTTTCATGACAAGGTCAGTCTCGATGAGAGCGAAGAATGGGATGACGTATGGATGAAGCTGACCCAGGCCGCTGAAAAACACCAGTTGATACAACTAAGTATGAATGTTGTTTTGCCATATTCGGGCAAACAATTTCACGCTAACTGGCAGCGTCCCCACTGGGAAAAAACAAAGCTTTGGCGAACCGAGATTCCACTATTATCAGATGAACGTGTCGTGGGCAAGATTGTGTTTTTGGGCGAGCGTGATGATATTTGTACAAGTGAATTACTCGGGCGGTTGTTTACTGATCTTCAGAGTTCTGAAATGCAAATCCGGGAATTAATCGCTTCGGAACAAGCAGACGTGGAAACCGACCAAGAATTGATTCATGCCACGACTGACGAGGAATTGTAAAAGGATTCACCAAATTCTATCTTGGCGAACGAAAACTAAAACGTGTCAACTTTGACATTGAACCCAACCTCTCTAAATCGATATGAATGACAAGAATATAGCTGTCGTTGGATTTGGCTACTGGGGTAAGAACCTCATTCGCAACTTTCACACGTTGGACGTGCTGCGAACGATTTGTGACGCGGACAAAAGCCGCGAGAAGCTCGTCGCCAGTACTTACCCACACGTCAAGTTTACAACCGATTTTGATGAAGTGTTATCTGACCCAGAAATCGAAGCAGTAGTCATTGCAACGCCCGCCGAAACGCATTTCAGCGTCGCTGAGAAGGCGATAGAAAGTGACAAACATGTGTTCGTCGAAAAACCGCTTGCCTTGACTCTCGTCGAAGGTGAACGACTGTTGGAACTTGCGGCGATACATGAGCGTATTTTGATGGTTGGTCATGTACTCCAATACCATCCCGCGGTTGTCCGGTTGAAGGAACTGATAAGTGACGGTGAATTAGGGCGGATTGAATATCTTTATTCGAACCGTCTGAATATGGGCAAGATCCGCACGGAAGAGAACATTCTATGGAGCTTTGCACCCCATGACATCTCGGTGATGCTGGGGCTGCTGGGCGAAGAACCGGTTCAAGTCACATGCCAGGGGGCGGATTACCTCAGCGACAACGTGGCCGATGTGACGATGAGCCAATTCGTGTTTCCCAGCGGAGTTCGTGCTCACATCTTTGTCAGTTGGCTCCATCCGTTCAAAGAACAGCGGCTGGTTGTTGTCGGGTCGCAAAAAATGGCAGTGTTTGACGATACGGCCAAAGACAAGCTCGTGCTTTACGCGCATCAGGTGCAGTGGAAGAACCGAGTACCTACGGCGATCAAAGGGGAAGCAGAGGTGATCGCCATCGACGCCGCGGAACCGTTGAGAGCTGAATGTTTGAGTTTCTTACAGTGTATTGAATCCGGCACGCAGCCGATCACGGACGGCAGAGAAGGACTCCGAGTGCTTCGCGTGCTGGACGCTTGCGAAAACGCACTGCGCCAACCGTCCTCGGACGCACTTGCGACTAAAACAGACGACGGCATGCTGCTTAGCACCGCACATGACACCGACCCTAAGTGCAAAGCGGAAGCGTTGGTGGGAACGGCCAACCAAGATGCGCCAAACTCCGTTTTCATTCACGAAACCGCGTCGATTGACGAGGGGAGCGAAATTGGAGCAGGAACGAAAATCTGGCATCACACGCATGTATCTTCCAAAGCGCGGATCGGCAAACGATGCAGTTTTGGACAGAATTGTTTCGTAGCGCCCGATGTGGTGGTTGGAGAAAACGTCAAAGTTCAGAATAACGTTTCGCTTTATACCGGCACAATTGTCGAGGACGACGTTTTTCTTGGGCCGTCGTGCGTTTTAACCAATGTCAGCAATCCGCGGTCGCAGGTTGTCCGGCATTCACTTTATGAGAAGACCCTTCTTCGTCGGGGAGCCACTCTTGGGGCCAATGCAACGGTTGTTTGCGGAGTTGAAATCGGGCGTTACGCGTTTGTTGCCGCCGGTGCGGTAGTGACCAAGGACGTCGCGGATTATGCCCTGATGATGGGAACGCCCGCCAAACAAGTAGGCTGGATGAGCCGCCACGGACATCGATTGGCCGACCCAAATAGCGATGGGGTAATGGTTTGCCCAGAAAGCGGCTTTCGCTATCGCGAAGCGGGCGCAGGAGTGTTGCGTTGTTTGGACCTCGACGAGGATCAACGACTTCCAGAACAACTCGCCTTGGGCCAAGAAGACTACCGCAGCTTCAAGGCTCGAAGCTTGCAGCCGGGAGTGAAGGCAAACGAGCCGAGTGATACATAGAAGTTTTGTTTACCTTTCACCTAACACCGAATTCTCCAAATGTCAACTATCAACTATTCACTAGAAGCTAGCAAGTCTCACCTCTCCGTTCCGTTGCTCGATCTCCAGGCGCAATATGCCTCAATCAAACCGGAGATTGAACGAGTCGTTGCCGAGGTATTTGAATCGCAACGATTTATTCTAGGTCCGCACGTCGAAGAGTGCGAAACGGCGGTTGCCGACTATTCTCAATGTGAGTATGGCATTGGAGTGTCGTCGGGCACAGACGCGCTGCTGGTCTGCTTGATGGCCGCAGGGATTGGGCATGGCGATGAAGTGATTACTACACCCTACTCCTTTTTCGCTACGGCCGGCTGTATCGCGCGTGTCGGCGCAATGCCTGTTTTCATTGACATCGATCCGCAGACATTCAACCTCGATCCAGCATTGATCGAACAAGAAATCACCAGCCGTACAAAGGCCATCATCCCCGTGCACCTGTATGGCCAAATGGCCGACATGGACGCCGTAATGAATATCGCCAACCGCCGCAAATTGCTCGTCATCGAGGACGCAGCGCAGGCGATCGGCGCCGAATATCAAGGCCGCCGTGCGGGGTCGATCGGCCACTACGGATGTTTTTCCTTTTTCCCATCCAAAAACTTGGGTGCTGCCGGCGATGGTGGAATGGTCGTTACCAACGACGCCGACCAAACAGAGAAGCTCAGATCATTACGCAACCACGGCGCTAAGCCAAAGTATTTTCATCAAATCATCGGCGGAAACTTTCGTCTTGACGCTTTGCAGGCGGCTGTCGTGACCATTAAGTTGCGACACCTCGATATCTGGACGGCACAGCGCCAGCAAAATGCTAGCCACTACGACGAGCTATTTGACAATTCTGGCTTAGTAGAAAAAGGGATCGTTGGCTTGCCGATGGTCTCATCCAGCTCCCGGCACATTTTCAATCAATATGTCATCCGCGTTCCGCAGCGCGACGCGTTGCGCAGCCACCTTACAGCGGCCAACATCGGCACCGAGATTTATTACCCGCGTCCTCTACATTTGCAGAAATGTTTTGCCAACTTGGGCTACCAAGCTAGTGACCTGCCCAATGCTGAACGGGCGGCAACTGAAACTCTTGCTCTGCCTATCTTCCCGGAGCTGACAGAGGATCAACTACGATACATCGTCGACCAGATCGCCGGTTTTTACGAAGGTAAGTGAGTCAAAGTCCGGGGAGACAAGTGACTTCTTTCGTTATTCGTGGTTTGATTTTTTTGTTACTGCGTATTCCATTGTTTGCTAATTGTCGCTCTCGTCGTGCTTAAATTGACCACCATTGTTGGCACCCGTCGGCAATTCATTAAGGCGGCTGCGGAAAGCCGCGCAGTTGTGAATCACAACGCGCAAGAGAAAAACGTTTGTATCGAGGAATTGTTCACACCGGTCAGCACTAAGACGAGTTTCGTTAGTGGACAACGAACAGAGTGAATCGGCAATCCAGGTTTCGTAGGACGTGAAATATACAAAAACCGCAATCTCGAACGCCCGTTTACGTGGCAAAAGTCGGAAAAAGACGCCCCAAATCGTTGTTTGCGGTCTGGCACACATTTCAGAAAAAATTGGACGTCATTACCAGCGGCTTGCTGAGCTTCTAAATGTAAAAATTACCCTTGTGTCTTTTGATGCCACTGGAAACTCGGCCGCTGTCGCGAAACGATTCAATTGCGATCTAATCGTGCTCGATTCGGGGAAATTTGCCAGCTTACGAGCCTTCCTACGGGCCCTTCGTTTGCGGCCCACACTTCATTGCGAAGTATATCATGATGGTGGCAGCGATTTCCTACGACTTCTTTTTGTCGCACTTGCAGTAGTACAAAGAATCCCTATTGTCACTTGGTGTCGAGGTGGAGAATTATTGTGGTGGCAGAAAATGACTAAACGAAGGCGGTTCGTGGTCTGGGGGACTCTGCGTGCAGCACGCCTTGTGCCTTACAAGCAAATTCACATGCCGGATCAACTTGACAGTCTGAGGATAAGTGAAGAGAAAAGGCTGTTTTTCCACAACCGGATTCCCGTGTCAGCGGAAGAACCCCTGGGCGTAGCTCATCGAAAGGGGGTTCTATTCGCCAACACTTGGAAAGACTTTCGCCATCCTGAAATCGCTCTAGAAGTCGCGCTTCGTCTAGCGCCAAAGTATCCGGATTACAAGTTCTTCATTGCTGGCCATCGTTATTGGGCGAAGGAAGCGTATTGCATCAAAGAGTTTGAGGCCACGATATCGGACCATAATCTAAGTCAGCAAATAACCGTCCTACCTTTTGTAAAACAACCGATGGAACTATTACGGAAGTGTTCCGTTTTTCTCCTTCCCGCGGAAATCGTTTTTTTGAACTACACTTGGCTCGAAGCAATGGAACGGGGACTGGTTCCAGTGGTTTCCAATCGCCAAGGCGCAAGCCGTGTCGTGGCGTCGAGTGAAAACGGTATGATCGCAGAAATCGATGCCGATGCGTTTACCGAGTCGGTTGACTATCTGCTTTCCGACCAGGACCGGCTTCAAGAGATGGCAGACAAGGCACGTCGCCAGATTATTGACAACTTTAATCTCGATGATAGCCTGCCCGAATTGGTTAACGCCTACTCGAGTCAAGTCTGGCGATAGTTGGATACCAGAAGGCAACCGTCCCGCGGCGGAGTTGATGAACCGGTTAATATGTCTAAACTTCTATTTTGGTTGCGTGGAATGACCTGCTTCCGTGGGTATCGTGAACACAAGCATTCGTAGCCGACTCGTCGAGAGCGTCAAAGCGTCTATCTTGATTCGCCCGGCGATTATCGCGATCAGTCTTTGCAGTTCGGTGATCGTTGCACGCCTGCTCGGTCCAGAATTAATGGCCATCAAGGTAGCGTTTTTGGCAGCAAGTACGGGGCTGGTTGTTGTTTGTGATTTTGGACTGTCTCGCAGCCTTGGAAAAATTCTACCGGATATCTCTGTCAAGCGTGGTAGTCTCGCAGCCAATGAGATTGGACGGAGAATCTACCATCTCAAACTCGTTACAACCCTGTGTGGATTTTTGGTAGTTGTCATTGCCGAATCAACAGGCATGACCGATTTCACCGGGACATTAAGTTTGAAGGCCGCCTTCTTCGTGCTGCTATTTCTGCGTCTCTTGGTGAGCATCCCGGTACAGCAACTGCAGAGCGTAGGCCAAGCGGCTTTCCGTGCACGAGAACTTTATCGGCTTGAGTTGCTCATTTCATTTCTCACGCCGGCCGCCGTAATCACTAGTGTTTTCATCTACAGGAATCCGTACGCGGTGATTATCGCGGGAATCATTCCACAATGCTTGTACTTGTGGCTCCTCTCGAGGTCCATTCGTTATGACCTTGACGACGAGCATGTGACCGAAGATAAACCTGTTTCTATTAGAACGACACTCGACGAGTACAAATCTTATGTACTAATGACGTATACGATTTTTCTGTTCAACCGCTTTGTTATTCGTATTCCGCTTTTGTTCGCAGTTCTCTCGCTTTTGGGGCAACCACCCGCTGTGCTTTCGAATGCCGCGATAGCCGTTATGCTAGTTTCACAGGCATGGGCTCTCACAAATCTACCGATTGCAGGGATGCGTGCTCCACTGTTGACAAGAATGTATGCACAAGAAAATGAGAAAAGATTCCTAGATGCGCAACGAACTCTCTTGACGATCGTACTTCTCACGTCCAGTATTTTGATAATCGTAATTGCTACAATTGGGGAGCCATTACTGTTGTCATTGTATGGCCTCGACTACGCAAGTGGAATTAAGTGGGGTGTGATCGCGTCGGCCGTGGCACTTTTTGGAAACTGCCTGTGTATGGGTAACTCAACTCTGCATCAAAGAGGTTGCTTTGCTCCTGAATTGTGGGGAATCGCTGGTGCAGTAGTGTTTTTGAGTGGCGGCATAGTCTTCTGTGTCAGCTATTTGCCAGAACATGATTGGGCCTTTGGTGTACTACTCGTCCTAGTGCTGGGACGGATTATATTTTGGAGTATCACGGACATATGGGCAGAAACTCAAGTCTTAAAGTGGCAGGGAAGTTCGATCAAGCTGACGGCACTAACGGCAGTCATGCTATCCATATTCGTAACCAGGTTGATTGTTGGGGAAGATTCGTCGTTAGTTACCAGTGCGATTGGTTGTTTCGTCGCACTGCTCTTTTTTTGGGGGATCTTTCGAGTTTTGGGTGGCGTCGGAACACGGTCGCGTGAGATTCTCGCAACATTGCTTCCGGCTCGGCATCGATGGGTAGTGTGCGTTGTCTAGACCACGAGGAGCTTCAAGAAGTGATTCCTCGGTATTGGCGTCGTCGCGAGATATCCGAAGTAACGTGATTGTCGCAAGTGGTACTCGTCTGCCGTCCTTCTCAGCGAATGCCCTGCAAACCATGAAGATGTGTCAATCCTTCGCTGGCCTGGGATATACAACCAAGATGATCGCGCTTGTCGAGCCGGGCACAACGCTTGGTACCCCACAACTCTTTCGTGAATACGGCATACATGAGCGGTTCGAGATATCTGGTATTACCTCTGGCATTCGAGGAATTCACCTCAACTACTTGGCAAGCACGATTCTTAGTTGCTTGAAGGTTCCTTGCCGACTTCTTCTGACTCGCGACCTTCGAACTGCCGCGGCTGGTTCCGTGTTGCGAATACCAACGCTGATTGAAATGCACGACTTGCCAAAAGGACGACTCACCGATTTGTATTTCCGATGGGCAACTCGGGGCACGGGATTTCGCGGAATCGCGGCAATAACTGAAGCTTTGAAGAATGATCTAGTAGAACGGTTTGATCGGTTTCTGAGTATGGACGATGTGATTGTCAGTCCTGATGGCGTCGAGTTAGCTGATTACGCCGAGTTACCTCAAATGGCCGAGGCAAAGGCTATGTTGGGCATTCCTGTCGAAGCGTTTGTCGCGACGTATGCTGGAAGTTTCTATTCCGGAAAGGGAATGGAAGTCGTTCTACCTCTATCCGAACGGTGCCGTGACGTGGAGTTTTTAGTAGTGGGTGGCGAGGAACATCAAGTGGCCGAACAGCGCCGTAGGGCTGCTGAGTTGAACCTCTCGAATATTCGACTTGTTGGTCGCGTGCCTCCGGCCGAAGTGCCTCAATACTTAGCCGCCAGCGATGCGCTCCTGCTACCGAATCAGGCAGTCGTTGCGACCAGCAGTGGAACTGGCAACAT
Source organism: uncultured Pirellulaceae bacterium (assembly GCA_964343305.1). Classification (GTDB taxonomy): domain Bacteria; phylum Planctomycetota; class Planctomycetia; order Pirellulales; family Pirellulaceae; genus CAYFJO01. Next base: position 11,980 of record CAYFJO010000215.1, read on the forward strand.
TGGACGCTACACCAGCCCCTTAAAGTTGTTTGAGTATTTGGCGATGGGGCGGGCAATTCTTGCCAGCGATCTGCCTGTGCTGAAAGAAGTTTTGGATGAGTCGTGCGCGGTTTTCAGTCCGCCAGATCAAATTGACGTTTGGGCGCAACACCTTGGCTCACTGCGTGAAGCTCCCAGGCGAAGAGACAGACTCAGGCGAGCTGCAATTGAGAAAGTTCAGCATTTCACCTGGACAACACGAGCGAAACAAATGCTGACATTCGCAAGTCAGCGCCAGAGCCGCAGGAGAGAGAAATCCGAGCGGGAAATTCGGTGTCGCAACTAAAAAGTTCGATTCATAACGGCTGGAGCATTCCACTGAATAACACAATGACACCGCGAGATGGTCTTGTGCGCAGAGTTTGGCGAGAATATCCATGGTTACTATGGGGTACAGTCGTCACGCTGATGCTTCTTGCGGTATGTGGCTGTCTGCTATTTTTTTACGCGGTGCGTCTTGTCAGGTTCGCAAACCCCGCGCCAAAGTCGGGGTCTTGGCTCATGTCCGTTACTTCGGCAGTTTTCGCACTTCTTCTGATTCTCTCTAGGTATTGGAACCGCGCTGGCAAGGTATTACTAACTGGCACACCAGAGCAAATGGAGGCTATTCGCAAACTGTGTTAATTGTGATAATCCTTTTTGCAACAGCAGAGTCTGTTGCATTGTTGATGTTTGCATTTCACAGTCGCCGTATGTGTTGGCTGGGGATGCCGTTCGCACTGATTGGGATTCGTCTTTTTGTCCAAGCGGTAGCCTCGCCTCTTATAACTTCACCAACGGAATTTGATCACACCAGTGCCTATGTTGTTGCGATTTCCTCTTCTGAAACGGACTTGGCTGTTGGGCTGATCGTTATTTCATATTCGGCGATTGTAATTGGTATGCTGGCAAACGGTAGCTTCGTTCGCGGTGACACTCGATTTCAACGGAAGAAGCCACTTATAGCACTCGATACGCAGAAAGCGAGACTCGCGAGCTGGGCAGTCTTTTCGTTTGGGGTATTGTGTCAAATCGCAAGCTTTTTGCTATTGTCGCGGACAACCGCCGTTGCAGATATGGCCAGCACAAGAGCCGTGTTTACCGATGGTGCTGCTCTAACAAATCCTCTTTACCAGAATGCGCGGATGTTTGGCGGTTGGATGCAGTGGGGCGCATTCGGGCTAATATTGTTTGCGGCAACACCGCCACAACGCATTGTAGGAATCCTGGGAGCTTTGGGATACACATTTTTCTTCGCTTTGGCTGGATCGCGCACGAGCGTCGTTCTAAGCGTGTTAACACTGATGATTTTACAGCACTATGGAGTAAAGAAGCTCTCGACAAATGCCTGGGTCGGGGCCTTTGCACTTGCACTGATTTGCATCTCTGCCACGAATCTGCACCGAACCGGAAATGTCAACGCGATTGATGCCGGCGCGAATGTTGTCTCTCGAGTGGTTATGGATTCGGCTGCGAACGAAGTAGGTTCCATTGTGCGATTGTGTCCGAAACAGATTCCATTTCAAAATGGGGCGACGTTTTTGAGCGGCTTAGGTCATTTCTTGCCAGGCCTAAATATACCTGGTGCCAAGAACGCCTATCGCCTAGTTGCGACCGTAACAATGGGGAAGGCGTATTTTCGGGATAGACACGGCGGTGGAGAGACATTTTCCCTTGCCGCAGAGTGCTATTTGAATTTCGGCTATGCAGGTGTTTTCCTTGTTCCTTTGGGGCTAGGCCTGTTATTCGGTTATCTCTTTAATCGCCATCAAGAAAATCGAAATGATCCGATTGTTTTGCTGGCGACCGTTGGTGTGTGGACCGTCTTTTTTGGTTCAATCGACGCGAAACCCGCGCCCGCGATTGCGACAATGGGAATGAGCATGTTTGTACCCATTGCAATCATTGCAACCTTTGGAGCGCGACACCGAACGCGTGCGCGCGAATTTGCCGTACTTTTCGTGGCTTCTGCCTTTATCTACCTGGCTTGGCGAATTTCCGAATATGAATGGTTGAAATACGTCGAAATGGCAATTCTCGCCATTGTTGTCACACTTAGTGCCGTAATCATCTATACTTCCAAACACGCGCAGATTAGAGCCGCAAATCGAGGGGTCGAATTGGGCCATTCATTGCCTCGAAGCAATCGAGTGCAGTCGATTGGGAAAGGGTGAGCGGATGATCAAATCTAGTCAGCTCGTGGGAAAAGTCGGATTCGCTGTCGGCACCGGCCGTTGCGGGACATTGTTTCTACACAAAGCGTTGTCGATGGAACGTAATGTTGCAGCTTGTCATGAGCGGAATAACTTGAACGAGACTTTCCATCGCTACTGTCAGTGGAACAATCTGCCAGTCGATCACCGTGGTTTTCTCGATACCAAACAAGACGAGATATGCGAGGACCTCAAGAAAGCTGCGTTTTCGTTTGAGGCTAGTGCCCACTTGTCATTGAGTATTCGCGAGTTGTACGAGCGATTTCAGGCAAGATTCGTACTACTGGTGCGTCGTCCAGAAGACGTTGTCAAATCCTATTTGGTGAAAGGTTGGTACAAGACTCCCATCGTTCGTGACGACACTTCCTTAGCGATCAGTTATCAACCTGGAACGGAGTACATGCATCGATTTCTTGGCCGTATCGTCCCAAACGGTGATGAGTTTGATCGTTGGCAGAATCTATCGCGTGTCGGCCAATTGGCGTGGTACTGGAATGCACTGAACACCCGCGTGGTAGAGCAATTCAATCGCATACCTGAGACTCACTGGCACATCTGCAAACTCGAAGATCTCGACTTCGCGCGCTATGCAGAAATTTTGAGCTTTTTAGGTGTGGAGAGCAAGTTGCCACAAAGAAAGTATGATGCTCTGGCGCGCCAACGGCCGAACAAAGGTGGGAAACCTCGCACGAATACTACTTGGACATCATCCGAACGCCTTGATTTCGAAGCCGAAGTTGAGCCAATGTCCGATTATCTACAATACTATTTTAATTCGTCTGGCATATCGTAATGCTGGATTCGACGGTTTCGGCTAGGAAGTTCGTTGCTTTGTCGAAGAAAATCGGCGCGAAGCCGAGCGTCGTGAACATGTCTAAGCGGCAACATTTGAGCCACGATCCTTATGGACCAAAAGCATGAAAACAGTTTGCATACCTGGTGATTACGGCGGTTTCGGTGGGCCTGGGATTTTTCAAAAGAACCTGACCCAACAACTAGAGCAGTACGGAATTGGCGTAACAAATGACTTGAACCATCGTCCTTTGGACGCCGTTTGCATTATTGCCGCACAACGCAACTTGGCAAAGATTTGGCGATGTAAGAGACAGGGCATTCGCATCGTTCAGCGTCTCAATGGGATCAACTGGATGCATCGCGTCGTACCCACGACAATTGGCCACAAAATCAAAGCAATCACAGCAAACTGGCTCTGTGCCTTTATTCGTCGGCGCATGGCTGACCACGTGGTTTATCAGAGCGTCTTCTCAAATGAACTCTGGGAGACACGTTTCGGCCAAATCAAGATTCCTACATCAATTGTCCACAACGGAGTGAACTTAGAGACTTTTCGTCCCTGCGATTCGGCAAAACGGCAACAGTTGCCCCCAAAGGTAATTGTTGTTGAAGGTAACCTTTCGGATGGATACGAGCACGGTTTGAAGGCCGCGGTCGCACTTGTAAACAGCGTACGCGAATCACTCGGCGTCGACATATCACTGGAAGTGGTCGGCAATGCGGCACCTCAGGTAATTGAACTTTATCCGATGCCTTGGATTAAGTGGTCTGGAAAACTGCCGCACGATTCAGTCGTCGAACGGCTTCGGGAATCGCATCTGTTCTTCGCGTCAGATCTCCATCCTGCGTGCCCCAATTCCGTTTTGGAAGCGATGGCGTGCGGAGTTCCTGTTGTCGGATACGACACGGGTGCCGTCGGAGAACTTATCGGTTCGGATGGTGGATGCGTCGTGCCGTATGGGGCTGATGCGTGGAAATTGGAACCGCCATCGAATCACGAGGCGCTAGTATCGGCTGCGCTCAAGATCCTCAACGATCATGAAGCGGCGTCAACTCGGGCGCGCGAGCGAGCGTTGGAATTTGCAGTTGAACAGATGACAAACCGCTACCTAGAAGTTTTGTTGTGATTCTTGCTCGCGCTGCCGACCGCTTTTGCCAAGTATTTCCCTAGTGTGAGCCGCGGACTTTCACAACGGCGGCAATCCAAAATCGACTTGAGTTAAATGATTGGAACTACAACATCTCACGGCAAGACGATCGTCCATATCGTCGCCTATTTCCAGCCTGAGTTGGGCTACCAGGAACACTTTTTGGCACGCGAAATGGCTACAGCGGGGCACAACGTTCACATGGTTACAAGTAACCGTTTTCACCCGTTCACTAACTTTGACCAAACAGCTGGAAAAGTGCTTGGCAGCCGATTTACCGAAGCGGGAACGTCGCAACGAGACGGGTACACCGTACATCGCCTTCCACTCAAATGGGAATATCATAATCGAGTAATTGTCTCAGGCTTGTCGAAGACTCTAAAGGAACTAAGTCCCGACTTGGTGATTCTGCATGGCACGACCAACCGAATTGTGTGCGAGAGTGAGGCTGTCGCAGGCGACGAGGCACAGTGCGCCCAGTCTGTGACCTGTGATGAACTCCTGAGTGGGCGCCGTTATTCGGCAGCGAAAGTTGATGTTGAAGGCGCAGAATTGTCGGTCCTTTGCGGCGCCAAACAGATGCTAAGTGAGAACAATCCGCCCGTTTGGATTCTTGAGTTCAAAGAGAGGCTGCTCAAAACCTATGGCTGCACTGCTTCCGATTTGGCGGCATATCTTCGAAATCAAGGATATGAATTTGCTATTTATGACCCGGACAAACGAGAGATCGTTCGCCACGACGATCCATGCCAAGACACAGAGAATGTAATCGTCGTGGCTCGGGAAAGATGGGATGAAGTTGTAACCAGACTCGCAACGAGCAAGAGTTACTAGAAGCAGTTTCAAAACCTGTTTCGTCGTACGAGTTTTGAAATGCGCTCCAACAAAATGATTCATAAACTCGATCAGTCTACGATCGCAATACAGCAACACGAGTTGCCGCACTACCGCGTTCCCTTCCTCAAGGAGCTAACGAAGGCGTGGGCAGGAGGCGTTGACTTATTTACGGGTGCTGAGGTCAATCCAACGTTAGAATCGCTTTCGTCAACATGCCCCAAATTCCAGC
>CAYFJO010000216.1:0-16947 GCA_964343305.1 uncultured Pirellulaceae bacterium
GCCACCGCAATTCATTTGAATCAGCCCAACTGGCACGTCGAGCTGTTCGTGGATGTTGCGGCCAAAAACATAACCAACCTCGGTGAATCCACGGCGGCCTTTTTCCCGCGAACCATCACCAGCACGAACAGTTGTCTCCGGCGTACAGGTGGCCCAACCAAACGTGTCGTCAATGCCTTCGTTTCGCGGCGTATTTCCTGAGATGTTGAACAGGCGAATCTTCGGAAAGTCGGCGGACCGTGATTGCTCACCCGTGACGGGCCGACCCATATTCGACTGTCCCCCACAAATCCACACTTCACCAAGCAACACATCCTTCAGCTTAATTTCATCTCCGCCTGCTGTCACGACGAGCGTGTGTGCCCTTCCATCCGATTTCATCGCTGGTAGTACGACTTGCCACCTGCCGTTCGTGTCGGCGATGGCAATCGCGGATTCTCCGTTGATTTCAGTTTTGACTTTGCTTCCCGCGTCGGACCATCCCCAAACACGAATCGGTAGTTCGTGCTGAAGGACCATGTGGTCGGTAAAAACCCGAGGCATTCGCAGTTCTGCCCTAGTAGCTGTCGTCACCGCAAAGACCACAACCGACGAGATAAATATCGATGCAGTTCGTTTACTCATGAGCTGTCATTTCTCATTCTGATTGACTGTTGTAGCGCGATATTTGCGCTAACATTTCAGTCGTCCCAGTGGTCGTCGATGATTTTCTGGATCCTTGGAAACCGTTTGTCGTTTTCGCCTAGCTTCTGGCGAAGTTCTCGCAATTTGCCCTTCAGTTCTTCTATTACATCCCCGTTTAAGGCATCCTTGTAACGGTTGTGCATTTCGAGCGGGTCTTTTTCAAGATCATAGAATTCCCAGGCGGCTGGTGTGTTCCGCCAGTAGCGATTTCCCTCATGTCGTTCGACGACTCGACCACCGTGTACGTTGGTGAAGTCGGCTCCGTAGAAGAAGATGAGCTTGTAACGCTTCGTTCGGATTCCAAAATGTGCGGGGTTGTTGTGCCCATGGGCCATGTGCATCCAATAACGATAGTAGGTCCCTCGACGCCAATCTTTGGGTTCTTCTTCGCCGCGAATCGCAGCTAGGAAACTCCTCCCTTGCATGTAATCAGGCACTGGCACACCCGCCATTTCGAGCAAGGTGGGAGCAAAATCGGTGTTGTTGATGACCCAGTCACAGCGACGTCTTGATTTGGCATCATTTGGCGAACGAATAATCAGCGGCATTCGGATCGACTCTTCGTACATCCAGCGCTTATCAATGTAGTCATGCTCGCCGAGCATCATGCCCTGGTCGCTGGTGTAGACGACAATCGTGTTGTCCAGAAGCCCGTCCTTCTTCAAGTAATCCAGAAGACGCTGCAGGTTGTCATCGATGCCTTTTACGCATCGTAGATACTCTTTCAGATAGAGCTGATAAGTGTGATGCGTCATTTCCCGATCGCTGGGTCTCTCCTTTCCCGTCAACTGCCGAACTTTCTTGCGGTAGTATGAAGACAGATTTCGCTTGCGCGGTTGCGGCGAGATTGTCGAACCGATGACGCCGACCAAGGAATCATTTTCTCCGCGGGTGGCGATGGAACCGAACTTTGGTCCAGGTTGGTCGTAAAGGTTGTCGGGCTCAGGGATGGACGCATCCTTCAAATAGTCTTCGTACCGCTTCGCATAAACAAACATGTCGTGTGGCGCTTTGAAATGGTGCATCAGAAAGAATGGTTTGCTCCGATCGCGATTCTTCAGCCAATTCAAACTGACGTCGGTCAGTACGTCCGATGAATGCCCTTCGTAGTCTTTCACCTCGATCTCGCGGCTCAGCGTGCTGTCAAAACGAACACGTCGTTTCGTTCCGCCTTCGCTCACGTGCAACGTCGGGTTCATGTAGCGTCCTTGCCCCGCTATGACAGCGAAGTAGTCGAAAAACTTGGGCGATTCTTTGAGATGCCATTTGCCAACAACCGCCGTTTGGTAACCTGCCGTCTGCATTTGTTGGGAAAGGTAGTTCCGATCCCCGGGCAGCGCGTCGTAGAGATCAAGGACGCCGTTTCGATGCGAATACTGCCCAGTCATGACGCTGGCGCGACTTGGCGTACAGATCGAATTTGTGCAGAAGACATTGTCGAAAACCACCCCGCCCCGGGCGAACCGATCCAGGTTGGGCGTCGGATTCAGCTTGGCTAACCGCGACCCGTAGATCCCCATCGCTTGATAGCTGTGATCATCCGACATGATGAACAAGATGTTTGGGCGATCAGCAGCGGCGACCTCACCAGCCGTCCAAACAAACAATAGCCACACCATTACAAGTCGAGCATGCGTCATTCGTATCCCGTTGTAATCTGTCGGTATTCACTTTCAAAGCCAGGCAAAACTTTCTTGCTTTGAGTGCTCCGAACACACCCCGATTATCATAGCATGCGCATGTTTGGCAGCAACACGCAGACGGGGCGACGACAACGACGCGCTAGAAAGCAGTTTTGTTGGCAAATACGTGTCCCTTGGGAGCGCCGGCGGAGTCGGTCCTCCCACCTCCCGCAAATTCGAGTCTGGTGCAGAACGCGGAGGTGGCTCTGCGCGCAGAGCGCAATGCTTGGCCGCTCTCTGCTCTGCTCGCAGCTATCATCGCTCTCGGCTCGCTCTCAATTGCTACTCTGTTGTCCAACTAATTCGACCATCCAACACCGCCTTCTCGCTGGGCCGCAGCATCCGTGCGGCGGGTGGGAGACCAATAGGTCGTGAATCCCGCTGCCGTAGTTCCTCAAAAGACGCAAGACTTGCCAGGAGTTATTACACTTTGCTGGTAGAATTCACTTCAGGTGATCAACGTGCATGGCGACAATCTCAAAATTGATGAATCGATTGTAGGAAAGTTCGAGGTTGCGTGGTTGGAAGGCAAACCATTGCCAATCGAAGACTGCCTTGTAGACAAAGACGATCCGCGGTACTTGGGTACGCTCACGGAGTTGGTGTTAATTGAACTTGAATTCGCCAGTGGCGTCGACCAATCGGTGGATGTTAGTGCTGAGACGATCGCTCAACCGCAGTTGGTCGAGCAATATTTGGAACGATTTCCTCGCTTGAACACACCCGAGATCGTCAAGCGGTTGGTCCAGCAAGAGTTCTATGTCCGCCAAAAATACGGTGCTGCGCCACGGGTCGACGAATACGAGAAGCGATTCCCAAAGATCGTTCATGGCTCCGAGGACTTGCCAATCAAAAGTGAATTTGGGGCGACAGTTGCCAGAGATGTGGAATCGGGCACGACAATTGACAAATACAAGCTTTTGCAAAAGATTGGCGAGGGCGGATTCGGCGAGGTGTACATGGCTGAGCAGGTCGAGCCTGTTCGTCGCCGCGTGGCCTTGAAAGTCATCAAGCCAGGTATGGACAGTCGGTCTGTCGTTGCGCGTTTTGAATCCGAACGCCAGGCTCTGGCGATGATGGACCATGAAAATGTCGCTCGGGTTTTTGACGGTGGCACGACCGAGTCAGGGCGCCCCTATTTTGTCATGGAACTCGTCAAAGGAATTCCCATCACGCAGTATTGCGACAACAACAAACTAATGCTCCGACAGCGTCTCGAACTCTTCCTCCCTGTCTGCCGCGCTTTGCAACATGCGCATCAAAAAGGAATCATCCACCGTGATGTAAAGCCGTCGAACGTGCTGATCGCGTTGTATGACGGCGAGCCGGTTCCTAAAGTCATCGATTTTGGTGTGGCCAAGGCGATCGAGCAGCCATTGACCGAGAAAACGATGTTCACTCAGTACGGCCAGGTTATTGGCACTCCGCTTTATATGAGTCCCGAACAAGCCGAAATGAACCAGTTGGACATCGACACACGTAGCGATGTCTATTCGCTTGGTGTTCTTCTATACGAACTGTTGACCGGCACAACTCCACTACAAGCTGAGCAACTTCGATCGGCCGCGTTTGTTGAAATGTTGCGGATCATACGCGAAGTCGAACCGCCGACACCGAGTAATCGCCTCAGCACTTCGGGCGAGGCGATTGCGGCCATCTCCGCCCATCGCAAAACCGATCCAGGCAAACTCGGGAAGGTCGTGCGAGGAGAGTTGGATTGGATCGTGATGAAGGCATTGGAGAAGGACCGAACACGTCGCTACGAATCGGCGAGTGCCTTCGCGGCCGACATTCAACGTCATTTGGAAAACGAGCCAGTCGATGCGGGGCCACCTTCAGCGACTTACCGGCTGCGCAAGTTCGCGACGAAACACCGCGTAGCCTTGACCACCGTCTCGGCATTCGTCTTTGTTTTGCTCGCCGGAATCATCGCCAGCACTTGGCTGGCCATCGATGCGCACGAGCAGCGAAAGATTGCAAACAAAGAGCGCCAAGGCGCGGAGTCCGCTCGCGACGAAACACAGTCGCAACTCGCGACAAACTACTGGCAAAGTGGAGTCGTCCAACGCGACGTATTCGAGAACCGATTAAAGGCGGCACACTATTTCATGAAGGCCGCCGAGGAGTTTGATAAATCTCCACAGAGATCGCGAAACGCGCAGCTTGCCGCAGAATCTCTCACACGTCATGTAAAACTCGAAGCAATACTCGACTGTGAGTCATCCGTCGTCGGAGTTGTGTTTAGCGCGGACGAGACCCGTGTGTTGACATGGAGCGTTGACGGGACGGTGCGCATCTTTGACACCAAGTCCGGGGAGCAACTTGTCAAGTCAACACACGACGGTGCAGTGATTGGTGCGGTTTTTAGTCGAAAAGACGAGCGGATTCTGAGTTGGGCCTACGATCACTCAGCTCGGATTTGGGACGCCCAGTCGGGTGATCAGATTGTTGAATTGAAACACGACTCGATTCTCGGGGCTGCCTTCAGCCATAACGAGAAACGTGTCGTAACCTGGGGTGGGTTTTCTGGTGAACCGAGCAAAATCCGCGTGTGGGATTCACAAACAGGCAAGATTCTGACGCAGGGCAGCCACACAGACTCGGTTGTCGGCGCAGCCTTTAATCGAACCGATGCCAAAATTCTAAGCTGGAGTTTTGATAACACTGCACGACTCTGGGACGCCGAATCGGGGGAATCGGAGGCGGCATTCAAACACGGGGCTCCAAAGGGCCAAGGCCAGATGTTTCCGGCACACGTCTACGGCGCGGTCTTCTCACACGATGAAAGCCAAGTTTTGACATGGAGCGACATTGGCATTCATCTTTGGAACGCCCGTTCGCAGGAGTTGGTTTTCGAATCTGAAATGGCATTTTCGAAAGGTGCATCGTTTAGTCGTGACGAAAGTCGCATTCTTGGATGGGGATCGGGAGGAACGAGATTGTGGGACGCCAAGAACGGCAATTTGGTTTTCGAGTTCAAGCACGATGGATTCGTCGATGGTGTCGTCGTCAGCGATGACGAGCGCCAAATCCTAACGTGGGGAACGCGAGGTTATGCTACGTATGACGTTGCCAAGGGTAGTTGCCGACTGTGGAATGTCGAGACCGGTGAATCCCTCGAATCGGAACACGATTCACGGGTTCATGACGCGACTTTCAGAAGGAAAGACGATCGAGTTATTAGTTGGAGTCAGCATGGAGAAACTGGCCGAGTCTCTATCCAAGTTCGCGACGGTAACGGCCGCGTGCAATTTGTGGAATTGAAACACAACGAGAAGGTGCACGGGGTCACTGTCACTCAGGATGGTGAGGGCATCATGAGTTGGAGCGAGGACGGTAGCGTAAGGCTGTGGTCCATGAATTTGGAGAAACAACCGCCACTCGCAACTTCTTATCGCAGTGTGAGTGCTTCTGATGACAAACGCCGCATACTTACCTTGGACGAAAACGCAATCGCACGGGGCTGGAATGCAAACACGTGCGAGCAACAATTTGAAGTCCAACTTGCGAAGAATGTTGAAGGCTCGCTTCTTTGCCGAAAAAAGGCCGCGATTTTGATTTGGAACGATGACATCACAGAACTCTGGGACACGCGAACCGGAAAGATGATCGTTCAGTTTCCTAGCGTCTCACCGTTTCGCGGTTCACAGCTAAGCCACAACGATGAGCGGCTTCTTACTTGGGGCGGAGGTTGGTTGCCCGGCGATCCCAGTTTCTTCCAAATCTGGGACACCAACACCGGAGAGTCTCTTGCCAAGATCAAACACGACATCGCCATTATTGGTGCGACGTTCAATCAAGACAGTAGCCGCGTATTGACTTGGAATGGCAATGGGACGGTGATTCTATGGAACGCTGCGACAACGAAACAGATTCTTCGTCTGGAACACGGCGACGAAGTACGCGACGTACAATTCCGTGATGGCGAATCCCAAATCCTGAGTCTCAGCGGCAGCGCTATTAAACTGTGGGACTTGACCGGCAAACTTCTCGTGCAATTCAGACACAAAGCGCCCAAGAATCCAAACGCACCGGAATTGTATCCTTCTCCTGATGTTGGCGGGTACGTGTTCGACCTGGATGGAGACGACTTATTGACTTGGGCTGGAATATCTGGAGTCGCCTCGCTCGATTCCACTAGCATGGTCGTTGATCCGATGGGTGCACTGTCTAAACACAGATTTTCTGGGGGAGAGTTGCGATTATGGGATGCTAAGACTGGGGAACTGCACTATCAACGTCGACGAAAGGACGCAATTGGAGGCGCCGCATTTAGTCGGGACTCGACCCGCGCATTGAGTTGGGGTGGCTCCTGGGACGCCGGCTCAATAAGTGTGTGGGAGCTTTCAACAGGGAAGTTGCTCTTTCAAACCGATTTCGAAAACTCCGTTACCGGCGCAGCGTATAACGAAGATCAGTCTCGCATTCTCTGTTGGACTCGTGACGGAATCGTGCGATTGTTAGACAGCACGACCGGCGACATCGTGACGACATTCAAGCATGGATCAGATGTGGCTTTCGCCAGATTTCACGATGATGAAACCCAAGTTCTCATTGTCAACCGCTCAGCTCCGCCGAGATTCTGGAATGTTGACGTCGACAAGGAGTGGCCGCGCGAGTGGCTAGAACTGCGACTGGAATCTCGCACTGGAACGCGGCTTGATGAAATTGGAGATGTCAAAGCGCTTTCCTGCGACGAGTGGCAAAAGCGAAAACGCCGGATTGAAATGATTCGTGATAAATCGAACGCTGGCTCCATGAACCTGAGCTTGCATCAAGAATGACCAAGTGAGGATCCTCTTGCGTGCCCAACCACTGAGCCAGTTCTTTCAAGTCCGCTGCTCCCCATTGTCACTTACGCATTCGGCAAGTTCTTCTTGATCCAATCTTCCGCCGATTCAGCTTCAAGATTTCCGATTGCTGTCGTTGCCAGTTTTTGCTGAGCCTGTTGAACTCGACGGCTAACCATCTTGCTTTCGATGGCTTCATCTTCACTTAGGCCGAGCTTTGTAAGCATACCTCTCACCCATTCGCCAAAATAGATTTGCAAAAGAGGGTCGTCGAGGGCCAGGTGATGCGACATTCGACAGCGACAAGGAAACTCTTCGGCAAACTGCGACAGTTTCTCATCGACCGAGCGCAACGGATGCCGCTCGGCCACGATTAGTTCGATGATATCGTTCTTGCCGAGGTTAAGCTTGCTCGCAATTTCCGGTGAAGCCTTGTCGGCGAGCGTAGCCATAACCGGAATACCACCCATGTACTCCCCAGCAATCCCGCTCAGTTGTTCAACAGTGTTGGCAAAGTGGCCGATCAAAAGCACGGCTACCGAGTCCTTATTCGGCCGCTCAACAAGCTCTTTTGCAAGTCCCTTGAATTTCGCTTGTTGTGATATCCAAATTCGATCGTTAACGACTTGAATGGGCGAATTCGAATTGTTGCCGAACAAGAAACTAAACAAGCCCATTATCGTTCTCCATGTCAGCGTCGCTCGAACCATCTTCTTGTTTTGGCAAGACATCGGCAAGGATGGCTTCAAGTTCTCTCAAATGATCACCCGTTGCCGTAAGAAGAATCACAGCCCTGTTCCGGTCAGTACTTTCGACGTTCCGCACGCCATAGCCAAATTCCTTTAGTCGCCGCCTGGTTTGTGAAGCGATCAATTTAACGAATAGTTTGTTCATGACAAAGGATCGCTCGTTAAACGTGGCCGTGAACCGCGGCCGCTAACAATGTTTGTTCGCTAAACCGCCGAAGCGGGGACTTTTGCGATTTTGTTGCTGCTGCGTCCTGATATAGAATTCAATCGGTGGTCGACGTTTCACTATGTTGCGAGCATCGGCGTCGGATGTGCAAACCCGTTGGTCGAATTTGTAAGAGAGAATTCCAATGGCAATTAAGATTCGCAAAGGTTCAGCTCTAAACGCGTTGAACGTTACGCCTCTTATTGATGTCGTCTTTTTGCTGTTGATATTCTTTCTTGTTGCAACCCGCTTTGCGGAAGCGGACCGCGAGTTGGACGTGCAGTTGCCAACCGCAGATGCTCTGCCTCTTACGGAACGACCGAATCAAATCTTTGTCAACATTGACCGAAGCGGCCGTATATTTGTTGATGGGCGTACCCTGGAGGTTGAAGAATTGCACAATCTATTAAGAAGGGCTGCCATCAATAATCCGATGAGTCAGTCGGTTATCATCCGAGCGGATGAGCGAGTGCCGCTCCGACATGCCGTTACAGTCATGAACCTTTGCAACATCGTTGGAATCCAAGATTACTCGCTCTCCACTGAAAATCACAACTGATCGTGGCCGCCCAACATGAGTTTTTTTCGTTGAATGGAATCCGCAAAGGGTGGACGCCAAAACGTCATGATTATGGATCGTTAACTTCCAGTCGAGTCACAAATTGACAGCCGATGTCGTAGAAGCCACCTAGCTTCTCACAACGAAGGACTCGTGCCGCCATGTTCAAGCCAATCTGGTTGTCGTGCAATGACAGCCTCACGGCCACCAATTCATCGCTAATTGAACGGGGCGAGATGATGCCGATCCCCGATTGGGAAATGTCACGCGTCAAAGCAGTGATCGTGTCACCTGAGGCACCATAACTTTCATCCAGAGGCTGGATTTGCACTGGTACGATAAGCTTCGTGCGCGCGTGCTCACGACGTTCATGAGGTGGAGACTCACAACACTCTGTCGCCAGTTTCTCAACAAAGTGTTTAAGAGTTTCTGGGGGATGACCAAAACTGCACTCTTCATGGATCTTGTCCATTCGTACGTCTCCTGGATAGAAGTAAAAGGGATCATCACTGCGTGGGGATGCAACATAGCTAAAAGCATCACGAAGCCGAAGGTGAGTCCATCAAACTGTGCGCTAACCCGCATTTCACATTCGAGGAACAGACTGTTTAGCCCATCGTGCAACGTCGAGTTGCGAGAGTTAGGATAAGATCTGCAACCAATTGATTCCCAGGGAATAATTAACGTTGGCGCAACAAGCTTGGAAGACAGTTCAGATTTTCATTTCGTCGACGTTTCGCGATATGCAGGCCGAACGCGATCATCTCGTTCGATTTGTATTTCCCCGGTTGCGCGAGGCACTGATCCGGCGCCGAATTCATCTAGTGGATGTCGATTTGCGCTGGGGAGTGACCGAAGAGCAAGATGCATTGTCGGTGTGTCGTGAAGTGCTTGACGAGTGCCAGTTGTTTCTCTGCATGCTTGGTGGACGATACGGCTGGACTCCTCCTGGTTGTGATCGGTCCATTACGCATGACGAAATATTTCGAGCTGCATTGGAGCCGGTTTCCGACCCTGTTCATACCACCCGTTTGTTCTACTTTCGTGACCTCAATGCCACCGAGCAGATGGCCGAATCGACACCAGGAGAGATTCGGGAGCCACGGAGGAGCCAGGAAGCAGAAAAACTGGATCGACTGAAGCAAGAGATCACCGACCGAGGATATCGTCCATTTGTTTACGGCGAGTGGAACGGTCAGCGGCTAACGGGCTTGGACGCATTCGGCAAACAGGTGGAAGTTGATCTGCTCGCGGCTGTGGATTCGCTGGGGGTAACAACGGCCGTGATTGTTGGCGATGAGTTCGCCGAGCAGTCAGCAGCGATGGATGCGTTCATCGATCAGCGAAGTAACCAGTACGTGGCAGGTGCGAGGCAAGGGATCCTCGATGAACTCAATCATTTCGCGGCTGCGAATACCACCGATGAATGCCTCTTTCTTGCAGGTGACCCGGGTTCGGGAAAAAGTGCTGCTTTGGCAAATTTCATTCGGCACTACGGCGGTGTTAACTCGATCGTGACATCGCACTTTGCTGGAGCAGGTGTTGGCTCAACCAGTCTGAGCGGTATGTTGCGCCGATTCTGTCATGCACTCGGCGTGGCTTCAATTTCGCGTGACATCAATGAACTTGTAGCGCAATTTCAAAACGCCTTAGAAAGGGCCGCCAATTCGCAACGTGTCATCCTGATCGTTGATGCGCTGAACGAAATGGACGCCATTTCGCAGGCTTGGCTTCCGCCCAACTTACCGCCGTCGGTACGCGTAATTGTCTCGTCATTAGAACACCCGAACTTGGATGCATTTCGGCAGCAGGTCGCTTCCATTCGAAAACTAACGCTGCCGCCACTCGAAACTACTGATGCAAAAGCCATCGTCGAACACGTGTTGAGTCGATTTCACAAACGACTTAGTCGCGAACAGATCAAGCTGCTACTCGCCAAAGAAGATGCTGGTCGTCCTTTGTACCTATTGGCCGCAATCGAGGAATTGAGAACACTCGGGACTTTCGAACAAATCTCGGCACGCATCCGCGAGTTGCCCGGGAGTATCCAGGGGCTCTTCGAATGGATCTTATCCGTTCGGTTGTCCCGTGACAGTGGCTTCCGAAATGAAAATGACCAAAACGGGGCACAGTTAGTAAAGGCATTCACAGCGTTGCTCGCGACCAGCCGTCATGGTCTGTCATCCGAGGAGTTGTGTGAATTGATCAATCCAGGTGACCCGAACGGAAATATCGCTGCGCTGGAGCGATTGCTACGACCATATTTGATGTACCGGGGAGAATTGTTGGATTTCTATCACGGTCAATTCCGCGAAGCCGCGAAGCAGATGTATCTTGCCACCGAATCAGAAAAGCGAGCTACGCATCACAGGCTGGCGAGATACTTTACTGAGAGACTCTACGACGACGATCGGGCTTTGGCTGAATTACCACATCACCTGATAAAGGGCAACGATCGTGAAACTCTTCGGTCGATATTGTCGGACCATCACTTCATTCAGGCGAAGTGTCGCGCGAAGATGGTCTACCAATTGATTGATGATTACGAACATGCTATTGAACACTCCGTTGAACTGGCCGGGCTGCGACCGATTGGCGATGCGCTAAAGCGATCGAGTCATGTCTTGGAATCTGATCCGGCACAAGTTGGCGCGCAGCTCCTTGGCCGAATTGATTCCGAAGGGGAACAATGCTTGCTTTGTGAGAGGCTCCGAAGCGAACCGGGCCCCCGACTGACGCCGCTCCATCCAACTCTCACCGGTTCGGGTAGCGCTCTGGTGCGAACGCTGATGGGACATAGTCAAAGGGTCGAGGCGCTTGCTGTTACCCCGGACGGCGCCGGTGTCCTTTCTTCAGGTCTTGGCGGAGCTGTCCTACATTGGGATCTGAAGTCTGGAAGATTGATTCGAACGGTAATCACACTTCCTCAGTGGGTTCATGGACTTGCATTCTCTGCCGACGGTCGACGATTCGCAGCAGCGTTTGGTGGAACCGTCGGCGTGTACGACTTTGAACACGGTTCTGAGTTGCATTCGTTTTGTCCCGATGACGGGGTGATTCGCGCGATAGCGGTAAACGATGACGGATTGCTGAGCGGGATGACTAAAAAGTCCGTATATGTTTGGACCTTGGATGGCGAGCATGTAAGACAGTTGAACTCGAAAAGTGCAATGATTCCGCCGAGGGTATTTAGCTTCGACGGGCGATTCGCTGTATTTGCGGGATATCGTGAATTAATCGTGTACGATCTTCGTCAAGGAAGTGTTGTAAGTCAATTGAACAAGGTCTTTCAAAACTCAGCCATTGTCGCGTATACACGCAATAGCCGCTTGATCGCGTCGCACCCCCATCGCACACTGGCACTCTGGGATCACAGTACGGAAACTGCGTTACCAGACTTAAAAGGGCATCAAGAAGAGATCACGGCAGTCACGGTGTCGCCGGATGAACGTTATTGTATTTCTGGTGGCGATCGTGGTGAGTTGAAGTTGTGGGATCTTAAAGACTGCAAAGAAATTGGGCGACTGGAAAGACATACGTCCGAAATCACCGCCCTCTCCGTAACGCCAGACAATCGTTACGCCCTTTCTGCGACCGACGACGGCTCGATTCGCGTTTGGGACCTCCAACAAGCAGTGAACCTCGCACCGCAAGAGACGGAGTGGGGTTGGATGAATGATGTTGCATTTTTCCCAGACTGCTCTCGCGCAGTGTCAGTCGATGTCGAGTGTCGATTGATGATTTGGGACGTGGACTCGGGAAAACGATTGCACACCTATTGCAAAAAGGAACGTCTAGCTGGATCGATCGAGTGCGTTGCCGTATCGCACGATGGTCGTTATGCCATATGTGGTGATGCAGACGGAGCACTTTCCTTGTGGGACTTGCGTCAAGGTGTGAGGCAGGCATATCGAACAGAGCATGAGAACTCGATTGATGCAGTTGATGTTTGCCCCTTTGACCAGTTCGCCGTCTCAGCGTCCTACGATGGTACTTTGTGCATTTGGGATCTGCATAGTACGGATGTCATCAAACTCGAAGGACATACCGATGCCGTTAGCGCAGTTCAATTCTTGCCCAACGGAAGACAGATTGTATCTGCATCGCACGACGGAACGTTGAGGGTTTGGGACATTCAAACGAGACAGGTTGTAAATGAACTGGATGGTTACAATGGTCTAACTTTGGCGGTGGGTGAAAACGGTCGCGTGTTGGTGTTGTCATTCAGCGAAAACACAATAAGGGGATGGGATCTTGAAACGGATCAAATACGCTTCGAGATATCAGGTCCCCTTGCACGGGCCGACCGCGTCTTTGCCAGTGATCGGATTGCAGGTTCCGTTGACGGACCACACATTCGGATTTGGGACTTAAAGTCGGGCCAGTTCCTTGCTGGATTCACTGGCGAAACGCCAATTCGTAACTGTGCCATCGGCCCCGACAATCGGACAATAGCGACGTGCGATGATGCGAGCAATGTTCACTTCTTTAAGTGGGTTAACTAAGACCGATTTGCGTGAAAAGAACTGACCTTCTCTGGTTCTGCGCGCAAGTGGATCGGTGAATATTTGGCAGAAGATCTGATATGCCAGTGATGGATGGATTTGAATTCGTTCACGAATTGCGTAAGGTCGAACAATGACGATCCATCCCTATCGTCGTCATCACCTCGAATGACTTGACGCCCAGAACATTCTGCAAAATGGGCGCCTACAAGCGCGGCGAATTGCTGGATGAGATCACCTATCTGGCGATGCGGAGCGTGCGCAAGGCGAACGAAGATTAAATGGCGAACTCGATGGCGAAGATCTAGTCGTGCTCGGCTTTCGCTGAATCCGGCAGACGTTCCCAGATGTAATCAAAGGCTTCCTGGGCATTCTCGATCCGCGCAAGGTAGACACCGACTGTGCCTTTCGGTGACCGCAGATCGTAGCGTTCAGTCACCGTTCCATCAACATTCGTCACGATCTTCACAATTTCAGAAAACTCGCCCCATTCAATGCGTTTTCCACCACGCGTGGTCATCCCTGCCTCATCCATCGTTTTCGGCCAGTGCTTTTCTTTCATCTTGATCGCCAGCGGTGCAACACCCAAGGTGCAAATACCGAGCACTACCATTAGGCAGCCAGGCATTGGTCTGACTTGGACTTCCACATGACTCTCCTATCGCGACGTGTGATTCACATGCTACCGAGCTTCTATCTTGTCTGTCGAGATCATTTTCGTGATTGCAATACTCGCCTGTATCGCTGAACGACTACTTCGATGACACGTACATCCACAACGGCAAGCGGCAGAAGTGACAACGGCAGCACCATGGGTGGTCAAAAAAATGCGCGCTCATCTGTCATTCCGCCGTTTTGTTTTTCACCATCCTGATTTCGTTTCCTTGATCGTTGTGTGAAACTTCGTCCATGAACGCATTGATCAACATGAGCCCTCGACCACTGACCCTTTCTAAATTGGCCGGGTCCGTCGGATCCGGGATTTCGGATGGGTCAAATCCCGGCCCTTCATCGCGAATCACGAACACAGCCTGGTCGCGAGATGCTTTGAGTTTTACGAATACTCGACGGCGGTTGAATTCCGATTGACTCTTTCGCTCGTCAATCAGCAATTTGTAGGGCCGCCCTTCGTCGATGGCTCGCAGTTCCGACGACACTTCCAGGTTTCCATGAATGATGGCGTTGACCAGCGCCTCATCAAGTGCTGTCGCGACCTGCACTAACTCGTTTTCATCGCAGACGCCCAATTGGCTCAGATCTTCTTGAAGTCGTGCGATCAAGAATGGAACCAACGAATCGTCGCTGTCGACCAGAAACTCGGACTCGGTGCAGGAAAGGAACGATTGCAGTCGATCGTCCGCCGAGCGAGCTTTGATGACGGCAAGAATTCGTTCCAGCGTGGGGATGAGGTCGGATTCCAATTCTCTCTTGGGAACGTAACTGGCGGCACCTTTCTTTAGCGCCGCAGCGGCGATCTCTTCGCTGCCGCGAGCGGTGATTAAAACAACCGGTAGCCGCTCGAATTCACTTTGCAATGCATCTACCAACTCGAGACCGTTCATCTCGGGCATCTCCAAGTCGGTCACGACTAGATCCGGTTGATTCTTTCGCACCGCTTCGAGCGCTTCACGGCCGTTCGTCGTCACTTGCACTTCAAAACCGGCATCTTCCAGAAAGGCTTGAATCTGTAATGCTTGCGTTGGACTATCTTCGGCAATCAACAGCCTTGCTTTGGCAGCCATTGCATTCCTCGCTTTCACTTCGCCTTGTCGATTGTTTTTCTGTTATGCCTGTTTCGTAATGCTAATATGCGGCAACCAGGATTCGCGTTATGACTTCGCCCGCCGGTCTAATTCGGCTTGAATGCCCGAAACCAAACGCGCGACATGCGTTTCCAACTCGGCAAGGTGGCCGGCAGCCTCATTCAATTGTTTCGCCTTCGCCAGCTCTTCCATTTGTTGAGCCAGGCTTGTCACCGTTGTCGCCGCGAATAATTGCGCCGATCCTTTTAACGTGTGAGCCGCCTTTTGCACTTGCTTTGCATCTTGCGTGTTGAATCCGTTGTGAATCTGCTGAAGTGTTTTGCGACACTCGTCAACGAGCAGGCGGGCCAACTGGTTGACCGCCTCGGGGCCGCTGCTGATGTATTCGTGCGCGGCGTCAAAATCGAACGGCGTTGTTGACTCGGTGTTGGTGGGATTGGTCTGCATTTGCCTTGCAAACGGATTTGACGTTTGTTTTATTCAGGCGGCAATTTGGCGGCCGTCCAGTAACTTGCGAAGTGTTTGAGAACGTCTTGCATCTTGCTGGGGTCAACGGGTTTTTGAAGAAACGTGGAAGCACCGTGTTCGTAGGATTTGACAATGTCTTCGTCCGCATCGCTGGTCGTCAACATGACAACCGGGATGCTGCGCAACTCCGGATCTGCTTTCATCTTTTCCAAAGTCTCGAAGCCGTCCATGTCCGGCATGTTGATGTCGAGCAACACGAGATCAGGACGCTTGGCATCGGCGTGCTCACCTTCACGGTGAAGATAGGCGAGGACATCGCGACCATCTTCCACGGTGGCAATCAATTCAAGTTCATCGATCTCACCAATGATGATTTGCACGAGCTGCGCCTGTACTGGACTATCTTCGGCAAGTAGTACAGTCAGCGGACGTGCTGGTTGACCCGTGTTCATTCGTCTACCTCTTTTGTCATTATGACAGCTTGTTGACCTTGGCGTGTCTTCAAGCCTTTTTTTCTTTTCGATTCTTGACAAATTGACGCAATGCCGATTCAAATTCCCCAGCACTTTGATACCGGTCGTCCGGATCATGTGCCAACGCCTTCATGACGATCAGTTCCAATTCCGTATCGAAACCGGGCACGATTTCGCTGGGCGGGTGAGCGTGTCCTTCGGCGATCGCTTTGACCATTTGCCAGCGATCCTTGTTGTTGATGTCGTGAGGATGGCGACGCACAAACAAGATATACAAGATGATTCCCAGTGCGTAGACGTCCGTGCGACCATCGATCTGGCTGTTTTCACCTCGGGCTTGTTCTGGTGCCATAAATAACGGCGTTCCAACAACAGAGCCATCAAGCGATTCGCCGGTTCGTGATTGGGTGTCGGGACGAAACATCGACTTGCCCAAACCAAAATCGACGAGCTTGGGTTGCAATTCGCGCGTGACGAGAATATTCGTCGGCTTCAAATCGCGATGTACCACGCCGTGGCGGTGCGCATGTTCCAAGGCGTTGCACACTTTGCCGATCAAATACAAGAGCCGCAACGCTTTAGGCTTCTCTTGCTTGACATACTTCTCGAGAGTCCAGCCATCGACTAATTCCATCGTGCAGTAGCCTAGCTTTTTGTCGACGCGACTGTCGTAGATGCGCGCGATATTAGGATGGTCCATCTGCTGCATGAGTTGGATTTCACGGCCAAACCGATCGAACATTTCGTCCGTCGCCAGATCGACACGAATGACTTTCAACGCAACACGATTGCCCGTCGATTTTTCAACCGCTTCCCAGACCGTCGCAAACGCACCCTTGCCCAACATTTGTTTGACGTCGTAGCCTTCGACTTTCGGCACAGTCCATTCCTTGGGCGGAACGACTTGGACGATGCGCCCCGCGGCCAACAGCCGGCTTCGCAAGACGGCGGGCACGACAGGCTTGGTCAAATAGTCGTCGGCTCCCGCATCGAGGCCGATGATCATGTCCTCTTGCGCGTCACGTCCCGTCAGCATGATGACGTAGGTGAATGGCAATTCGTCGCTTTG
>CAYFJO010000217.1:0-16850 GCA_964343305.1 uncultured Pirellulaceae bacterium
TTCACAGAGAACATTACGTCGTTTGGACGGCGGTTCATGAATAATCCGGGCTAACTTGCCTTGATCGAATTAAGACCTCACCCCGCGAACCACAGATTCCACACCATGTTTCACATTACGGCCAAAGCCTTCATTTGTGTGTGGACCGTTACTTGCCTCGGTTGTACGTTGAACGCGGAGAAACCGGGGGAAACTAGCGAAGCCTCTGCGCCCAACCACGAGTCGCGCGCGGCGCTCGCTGATCACGACGCCACCATCTCAGTGGAAACAACGTCCGAGACCACCGGGATCGTCGAGGGAACGGTCCACTTCACCGGCGAGACCATCCCCACTTCGACCATGGTCCCGGTCGGAGCGGATCCGGATGTTTGCGGGCACCTACATTCCAAAGAGGATTACGTCATCGACGAGGACGGCCGGGGGATCCGCTACGTGATCATCCACCTCAAGGGCAAGCAGTTGAGAAAATGGCCGCAGGCGAAACCGCAGCACCTGGTGTTGGACAACAAGAACTGTCGCTTCGAGCCGCATGCGGCAGTGCTGACGATTGGTAGCACCGTCGAGCTGCGCAACAGCGACAAGGTTTTCCACACGACGCATGCGTATTTCGGCGAGTCGTTCAACTACGGCTTGTCGCGCGAGACCAGCGTCAAGCACGTGTTTGAGGTGCCTGGCTTGACCCAAATCCGTTGCGACCGGCACGGATGGATGAACTCTTTCATTCGTGTCGATCGACATCCGTTTCACGCCGTGACCGATGCCAGTGGGCAATTCAAGATTTCCGACGTGCCACCTGGAAAGTACACTCTGGCGGCATGGCACGAACAGTTCGGTCCGCAAGAGATTCCGATTGTCGTTCAAGCCGGCGAAACCAAAACGCTCCCGTTGACCTATCCCGTTCCTAGCGAAACTCACTCGTCCGATTAAGGAGACTCAATCATGAAGACCCGTCGATTTACCGTGGCATTGATCCCCGTGTGCCTACTCATTGGTTTGGCCATCGGCAGCTTGTTCGATGTGAACCCATTGGCTTCCGGCCAGCAAGACAAGGACGACGCACGAAAGAAAATCGTCGAGAGCCGCCGCAACCAACCAGGGACTGACATGCACGTCTATTCGCCCCAGTTGCATCAACTTTACGATGGCAAGTTTCGCCTCGACTTTGGCAAGACCTACATGGTTGGCGGCCTGTTCGACAAGCCGGGCTGGGACCATATCGACAACGAAGGCAAAACCGCCCATGCCGTCTCCGGCACGGTCACGGTCGACGTGGACGAGATCAAAAACACCGGCAAGTTCGTGGCCAAGTTAAAGTTGCCCGAGGGCGACTTCGAAATGGTGATGGACCGATTTCATGAATTCCAACCGTGCCAGGACGGCGGCGTGGCGACGATGATCTACGAGCACGGCGATTCCGGCTGCGGTGACGCCAACTGGCCAAAGACCTTGATTTACCTGGCCGGTTGGGGCTTCGCCGACGCCACGCTCAACGGCAAGCCGCTTTACAAAGACTATCAGGCCCACTTCATGGTCACTCAGGGAATGCGCGACAGAAAGACGCTGAAGGTCAACTACCCCGTCCTCAACAAGAAGACACCGGCTGGTCAAGTGAACCCGGCAACGATGCAAGTGGACTTCTATATCCGCAGCGAAGAAGCCGATCCCAACAACAAGAACAACCCACCGAAGAAGGACTTCGCACACTTTTTCAGCATGGAGGTTACGTGGAAGTAGGTTCGCGTAGGACGGATTTCCAATCTGTCCGAAACCAAGTAGGTGGCGGGAATTCGGACGGATTGGAAATCCGTCCTACAAAAACCGTCGCTGCTACCGCTCCGTGGCTGCTGCATCGAATCCGTCCTGCTCCACCTGTGTTCGCGCGACGAGTACCTGGTCGATGATGGAGTGCATTTGTGGTTCGTCGCAAAACGGCGATAGGACGTACGATTTCAGCGCCGCAATCGGTTCGCCGTAGTCGGTCAGTCGGTAGCAGTCCGTCAGCGAGACGGCCACGCCGCGACCCGCGAGGGCTTCGGTGTGTAGATGTTCGAAGATCCGACGGTTGTACTTGTTGTAGGCCAAAAGCTCTTCGCGAGAATCTGCATCGCAGCGTTCGCGCTCTTTGATCGTGAACGTATCGACGCCGTGTGGGTACGCGCGGAACAGCGTCACGGGGCCGACGTTGTGTTTGTTCAGAACCGTCAGGTCGGCGTGCGACTCCAGCCCCTCGCGCAGCACTTCGGCCATGTCAACCGCGTGTCCGAGCAGCACGCGCAGCCCCTCTTTGCCGAACAACAGCAGGTTGGCCAACGCGGCCATCGGACCTGCGCCCGGTCGGCTTGTCTCCAACGTGAACATGCCTGGATGGTGGTCGCCGGTTTGGTAAAGGTATGGCATCGACTGGCGGCTGCGGGCGATCAAGTCGAGGTCGCGGCGGTCGCTGAATAGCACCGCTGATGAAATATACGGAGCAAACCCGGTCTTGTGAAAGTCAATGCTGATCGAATCGGCCAGCTTGAGGTGGCGAATCCGATAGTCCGTCTCAGCCAACGCACGCACGGTGCGTCCGCGCAAGCCTAGATCGTTTTCTTCAAAGTCGTAGTCGTTGAACACCGACCATGCCCAGCCAATCGCTGCGTCGGCGTGAATGTGCGGGCGATAGGGCAGTGCGAACTCCTCGACCAACCGCTCCCGCATCGCGTGGATCACTTCCAGGTCGTCCAGCCCAAAGGCGTCGGTGGTTCCCAGCGTCGCCACAATCGCAGCGATTTTTTTGCCAGTGCCCAGCACCTCTCGGGTCGCTTCTTCCAAACGCTCGACATTGATCGAGTTGTCCAGGTGCGTCGACACTTTGATGACATGATCCTGGCCGATGCCCAACCAGCCGGCTACGCTTAACGCGCTGTAATGACTTTCGTCCGACGCGATCACAACGGCTTGATCGTTCAAGCCCGACTGCAAACATCCGGGCGCCGCCTTTTCTAGCCCGACCTTCACGCCGTAAAGCAACGCCCCCGTGCCGCCGAATGTGAAAACGCCCGTTGCCGCGTCCGCGTCGTATCCCACGAGATCGGACGCCATCGCGACGGCTCGCACTTCCGCCTCGGCGATGCGCCGGCTGGTTTCTTCCGAACAAAGATTCGGGTTGTAAACCGACGGAAGCAACACGCCGATGATGCTGGCAATCGACGGCGGCGTGACGACGTGAACCTGGCAGCGCGGATGGCCCCAGATGAACATCCCCTCCAGGTAGCTGACCAATTCGGGAACGACCTCTTCAAGCGAACGCACCGCGTCCGTCATGCGACCTGTTCGTGCCGCCTGCCAGTCCGGTTCAATCGGTTGCCCCAAAATGGGAGCTTCGGATTTAAGGCTGTCGACTTGATCCAGCGCGCGCAGAATCGAGAACACCATGTACGCGTCGTGAACCGGATTGGAAACCGGCTGCGGAAAGTCGTTTCGCAACGTTTCGAGAATGTCTCGATAGTGTTGTGTCATGGCTTGGACAACGTTGGCTGAGTTCTTACGCCCAACAGAATGTCAGGCTTTGCTTGATTTCGGATGTGAGGCCGATTGAATGTACAAATCCGGCGTAGCGGTACCGTTTGCCGTAGCACGGATTTCCAATCCGTCGCAAAGCCAATGCATGCAGACGGATTGAAAACCCGTCCTACGGTGAAGTCGCCAAACTGTACCACTACCAAATTCGGCTTTGCCTTGACACTGGTAATTCTATCGGACATATTGCGGATGTGAAGGTCCAAATATCTTCAAACTGACTGGGAAACCATGATTTCACAGACTGCCGAGTACGCTTTGCGCGCGATCGTGTTCCTGGCCGAACAGAAAGGCGACCCACAAACTACGGCGCAAATCGCTGTGGCCACCGAGGTTCCCGCCGGTTACTTGGCCAAAGTGATGCTGGGTTTGAGCCGAGCGCGGCTGGTCAACTCACAACAAGGGCTGCGAGGTGGATTTACATTGACCGACGACCCAAACGAACTGACCATTCTGAATATCGTCAATGCCATCGACCCGATTCGGCGTTTCCCGGAATGCCCGTTGGGATTGCCCCACCACACGCTTCTGTGTCCACTCCACCAACGACTGGAAAGCGCCGCGGCGTCGGTCGAAGAGTCGTTCGGCGATACGACGATTGCCGAGTTGCTCGATGTCCCGCGTTCCAGAAAACCGCTCTGTCGTTTCCCCAGCGAACAACCAAGCACGTAAGCGGCGCGCAGGATCGTTGCCACACATAAGTTACAATGGATGGACGTCTTCCACCAGGCTTATCGGTGTTTCCATTCGGATTTTGATCACCTTATTTTCATGTTGGCGGATTTCGCCAGGCAAGGGCGACCATGATGAACCAGCCACTGTCGCCGCAGAAGATCGGCATCGTTGCGGTTGTCGCCGTGCTCGCGCTCGTTCTCGTCGTTCCACTGCTCGCTCCACCATCTGTCCCACCCATCAAGGTCGGCGTGCTTCACTCGTTGTCGGGCACCATGGCCATCAGCGAGGTGTCGGTCAAAGATGCGACGTTGCTGGCTATCGAAGAGATCAACGCTAACGGCGGAATTGATGGCCGCAAGATTGAGCCGATCGTGGTGGATGGCAAATCGGACTGGCCGACGTTTGCCGCTGAAGCAAAACGCTTGATCGTCGAGGAGAAGGTCAGCGTTGTGTTTGGCTGTTGGACGTCGGCCAGTCGAAAGACCGTCAAGCCCGTTTTCGAAAAACACAATCACTTGCTGTTCTATCCGGTCCAATACGAGGGGCTCGAACAATCGCCGAACATTGTCTACACGGGCGCCACGCCGAATCAACAACTGCTGCCGGCCGTCAAATGGTGCTTCGACGAGCTGAAAGCAAAGAAGTTCTTTCTTGTCGGATCGGATTACGTCTTCCCGCGCACCGCCAACGCGATCATGCGGGCTCAGATCGAAGCGGTCCGCGGAGAAGTGTTGGGTGAGCAATACATTTTGCTAGGGAGCAAGGACGTGCAGAAAACCGTTGATGAGATTGTCGCGGCCAAGCCGGACGTCATTTTGAACACCATCAATGGGGACAGCAACGTCGCGTTTTTCAAGGCACTACGCGCGCGAGGCGTCACGCCCGACGTGATCCCCACGATGTCATTCAGCATTGCCGAAGACGAGTTGCGCTCAATGGATCCTAGCAGCATGGCAGGCGACTATGCCGCTTGGAACTATTTCCAGAGCGCCGAGGGAGCCGTCAACGAGCGATTCGTCGCCAGCTTCAAGCGAAAGTTTGGAGCGGATCGAGTGACGGACGATCCGATCGAGGCTAGCTATTTCGGCGTTTACCTGTGGGCGCAGGCTGTCGATGAGGCCGGTACAGATGAAGTCACGGCGGTTCGAAGCAAACTTGGCAGCCAGAGTTTTGCCGCGCCGGAAGGTATCGTGTCGATCGAGGACGACAATCAACACACCTGGAAAACGGTCTGCGTGGGAAGAATCCGGAAGGACGGTCAGTTCGATATCGTCTGGACTTCCGGCAGAGCTGTGCGCCCCGTCCCCTATCCGGTCTATCGCAGTCGAAAGGAGTGGGACGAATTCCTGGAAGAACTTCATCGTCGATGGGGCGGCCAGTGGGCGAATCCTGGAAAATGACTTGCGACCAACTTACAACAACGCACCAAGAGCATCTCCGAAACTAAGATTACTAAATGGCCACAATTCAGTTTCTCAAGCGATTCGGCATCGGTGGAAAACTGGTGCTCTGCTTTTTAGCCGTGGCATTGCTGCCTTTGCTGGTGGCCGGTTCGCTGGCAATCCAACATGCTGCCAGCGCTCTTGAAGATGAAGTGACGGCCAATCTGTCCACGGTGGGGGATGCCAAAGCGCGGCAGATTGACAACTACTTCTCGGAAGCAAGACACAATCTCAGCACTCTGGCCCACAATCCTTCCCTTATCGACGCTCTCGAGAGATTCATTGCCGCCTTTAACAACGGCGGAGTCGGTTCGCCTGAATATGTCGCCGCAGACGACGACCTGCGCCCCTTCCTGACGTACTACCAAGAGTATTACGAGGAAGAAGTCCGTTACTACGATCTCTTTCTTATTTCGCCTGAGGGAGACATTGTTTTCACGGTGATGAAAGAGGACGACTTTGCCACGAACTTGCTGACCGGAGCCTATCGAGACACCGAATTGGCTCGAACATTCCAAACCGCGGCTGCGTCTCACGTCGCCGAAATATCCGACTTTCGTTACTACTCGCCATCGGAAGAGCCTGCTGCGTTTATCGCAGCGCCAGTCTTCAAGGAAGGACGCCTGATTGGCGTGCTGGCGCTCCAAATGAGCGTGCAACAGATCAATAAGCTGGCCCGCGACTACACGGGGCTGGGCGAAACAGGCGAGACTGTTTTCGTCTCTAAAGAAGATGACGAGATCGTGTTCGTCTCTCCGCTGCGACACGATCCAGACGCAGCGTTTCGGCGGCGCGTGTCCATGGGAGCACCAACTGCGCTGCCCGCGCAACAGGCTCTGCAAGGACGAAAGGGCTCGGGAGTTTCAACGGATTATCGCGGAGAAGAAATCCTCGCCACCTGGCGTTATGTACCTGACGTCCGCTGGGGAATCGTCACGAAAATGGATACCCGCGAAGCCTTCATCTCGGCTCGTCGGCTTCAGCAGTGGTTCCTGGTGGTTGGCACCATTACGATGCTCGCCGTCGCTGTGGCAGCGGTGCTTGTTTCCCGATCGATCTCTGGGCCCATCACTCAACTGACCGGGAGCGTCAAACGCATTGCCGCTGGCAGCCTTGCCGAGCGCGTCGATATCAACTCCGCAGATGAGATCGGCCAGTTGGCAACCGAGTTTAACCAGATGGCGGAACGTTTGCAGGAAAAGGTCGCCGAAGTTTCTGAACAAGAGGCCCGGACCACGACAATCCTCAACTCGACCGCGGATGGAATCATGACGATCGACGAGAACGGAACGGTAATATCCTTTAACGCAGCGGCGGGACGATTGTTCGGCTATGATTCGGTTGAGGTTGTTGGCCGAAATGTCTCGATGTTGGTTCCCGCCCTAAACCAAAAACTGGCCAAGGATAATCCAGACACCAACCTCTCGCCGGGCGAGTCGCGAACAATCGGCGGCGAGTCGGAGGTCGAGGGTTTGCATCAATCTGGTAACACGATACCGTTGGCGCTGCGGCTCGCCGAAATGAATTATCAAGACGAGAGGATCTTCATCGCCACGGTGCAAGACATTGCCGAGCGCAAGCAATCGGAACAGGAACGACAACGCCTGTTTGAGGTGATTCGCGAAGTTGTCGGCCGACTCTCATCGGCCAGCAGCGAGGTTCTTGCCAGTGCCAGTCAGCAAACCGAGAGCGCCGAATCACAAGCCGCTGGCGTGTCCCAGATCGTTACCACCATCAATGAGATCACGCAAACCGCCGAGCATTCTGTCGAACGGGCAGAACAAGTTTCAAGCTCCGCCGAACGGGCCGACGAGGTGAGCCGTTCGGGCCGTGTGGCGATTGATGCGACAACCACCGCCATGCAGTCGGTGCGCGATCACGCCGAGACAACCGCCGAAAACATCCTCGCGTTGGCCGAACGAGCCCAAACGATTGGCGAAATCACAGAAACAGTCAACAACATCGCGGACCGCACCAACATGCTGGCGCTAAACGCTGCGGTCGAAGCTTCGCGTGCTGGCGAGCATGGTAAGGGCTTTGGGGTGGTGGCCAGCGAGGTAAAATCGCTGGCCCAGCAAGCGAAAACGGCCACCAAACAGATTGGACAGATTCTCCGAGAGATTCAACAGGCCACCAACACAGCAGTGGTTTCCACCGAACAGGGAACCAGGTCTGTTGCCGAAGCCAGTAGCGTCGTCACTCAGGCTGCGGCAACCATCGACACGCTGGCCGCAACCATTGGCGAAGCGGCACGAGCCGCATCCCAAATCGTCGCCACATCCGGCCAGCAAGCAACCGGAATGAACCAAATCTCGCAATCGATGACACACATCGATCAGACGGCAAGACAGACCCTCGCCGCGACACAACAATTCGAGCAGTTAGCCGAGGACCTCCAGGAATTGGGCGACCACCTTCGGCAATTAACGGATTCTTGATCGTTGTGCCACTGCCAGGAAATCGTGGCCGAGAATTGGTGAAGCCGTTTGAGGAACATCGAGCGAAGCGAATGGCGTCAGCTCTGACCGAGAACACTAGTAGGTCGTTGGTTGGAAACGATTACTTGGTCGCCACCGGCATGCTGATCACGAGCCCGGTGACCGGGGTTGAGTTCTGTGGCACGAACACGATCAAATGGACTTGTTCCGACCTACGCATTTTACTCTAACCCAACCGGGGCAATTCCGCTGTGCTGTCGCCGAGTTGTTTCACATCCGCGCCGACTCGCTGGCACATCGCAACGAATAGATTATTCAGCGGCGTGTCTTTGGGGAATTGCAAGTACCGGCCGCTCTTGATTGTTCCGCCGCCGCGACCGGCCAACAAAACTGGCAGGTCGTGATGCGAGTGGCGGTCCGCGTCGGCGATGGCGCTGCCGTACAAAATCATGCTGTTGTCCAATAGCGTCTGCTCGCCTTCCTTGACGGCCCAGAGTTTGTCGAGGAAGTAACCGAATTGTTCGACAAGATAGCGGTCGATCTTTGCAATGTCCGCCATTTTGTTTTCGTCATTGCGATGATGCGACAAGGCGTGATGGCCGCCGCCGACGCCAACCATCGGGTAGCTGCGGTTGCTGCCCGCGTTGGCCAACATGAATGTGCAGATGCGTGTTGTGTCGGTTTGAAACGCCAGCGCCATAATGTCGTACATCAAGCGAATGTGGTCCTGCACTGCGCGCGGGATGCCTTCCGGGATGTCGTAGTCCGGTGCGTCCTTTCGCGTGGCGGCCGAGTGGGCGATGCGCTGTTCCAACTCGCGCACGCTTGTGAAATACTCGTCGATCTTTCGCTGGTCGGTCTTGCCGAGTCGTCGCCGAAGTTGAGCCGCGTC
The DNA here is from genome assembly GCA_964343305.1 of uncultured Pirellulaceae bacterium. Classification (GTDB taxonomy): domain Bacteria; phylum Planctomycetota; class Planctomycetia; order Pirellulales; family Pirellulaceae; genus CAYFJO01. The sequence goes on from CAYFJO010000217.1 coordinate 9,006, forward strand.
TTCCGCGACCAGGTCGAGAATGCTTTGACGAAACACATCTCGACGAGCGTTGCCCTTTTGCGAGTCGACCGTCCCGAACAGACGCTCGAAGGCCAGTTTAGGATTGATCTCCTTGGCCATCGGCGTGCTGGGCGTCTTCCACGAAATGTTTGACGAGTAGGCGCAGCTATATCCCGAATCACAGTTGCCCCCGTTGCGGCCTCGCACGATCCCCAGTTCCAGTGACGGGAGTTTCGTCTGTTTGCCGATCAATGCCGCCGCGGCCTGATCCGCGGAAACGCCCACTTTGATGTCCGCTCCCGAAGTCTTGTTGAGATGCGCCCCGGTCAGAAAGGAGCCTGCACAGCGCGCGTGATCGCCGGGACCGTCGCCGTTGGAACGACCGTGGTTTTGGGTGAGCCCGGAAAATACCGTTAGCTGCTGCTGGTGTTTTTCCAACGGCCTGAGCGTTTCGGAGAGAACCAGTCTTTCGCCGTCCGCCTTTGGCTTCCAACTGGGCATGATTGCGCCGTTAGCAAAAAAGATGAATGCCATGCGATTCGGAGCCGTGCTCGGTGACCCGGCCATTGACGTGGTTGTCATCGCATCTAGCAGTGGCAGCGCCATCGCCATACCCGTGCCACGGAGAAAAGTTCGGCGATGTAAAGTCGTTCGGTTGCTCATTTCATTTCTCCTCGATTGATATCCGTGCATTTCCATCCGTGCGCGTTTCGCAGACATGGCTTCCGCACACGGAGGGAAACATACGGACAAACAGTCACTTTCGTTCGTCACCCCGTCGCATGAGGAAAGGTTTGCTGTGGACGATGTTAGTTACCAACACAGAAAACCGGTAGTCATTCTTCCGCAGGCTTGCCAGAATCTTATCAACTGCACAGCGATCATAGTATTCAAGTCCACGACCGAGTGCAAAGGTCAGCATTTTCTCCGCCAAACAGCGCGCGAATTGCGTTTCTCTCTTCTTGAGAATCCGAACCAACTCGACCGGGCCGCTGAACGACTCCCCGCTGGGCAAGGTGCCTGACGAGTCGATCTCTTCTTTTTCATCCTTCGTGCGCCAACGCCCGATCGCGTCGAAATTCTCCAGGCCGAATCCGAGCGGATCCATAGTGTTGTGACAGGATGCGCAACCGGGAATCGAACGGTGAATCTTGAGTTGCTCGCGCAGTGATGCGTTTTGATTATTCTTGGCAGCTTCCTCGAGCGGCGGCACGTTCGCCGGCGGATCGGGCATATCCACTGCCAGGACGTTGTCCAAGATCCACTTGCCGCGCTTGACCAGCGACGTGCGCGTCGGGTTCGACGTCAGCGTCAAGATGCTGGCGTGTGTCAACACTCCCAGACGTTGCGACACGGGCAGCTTCACTCGTTGAAACTGCTCGCCCTTGACGGTGTCGATGCCGTAATGTCTGGCCAGTCGCTCGTTAACGAAACTGAAATCAGCGTCGAGAAGATCCAAGATGTTGCGATCTTCCTGGATGATCGTTGTGATGAACAGCTCGGTTTCGCGAACCATGTCCCTGCGCAACTCGGGTGTGAAGCTGGGAAAGCGGTTCGGGTCGGGCGTGATCTCGTCCAGGTTGCGCAGGTTGAGCCACTGGCCAGTGAAGTTCTTCACGAGCGATTCCGACTTTGGATCACGCAGCATGCGGCGAACTTGATCGTCGAGTACTTTCGGTTCGTGTAGCCGTCCGCTATCGGCCAGTTGCGTCAACTCGTCGTCCGGCATCGTGCTCCAAAGGAAATACGACAAGCGCGACGCCAGCTCATGATTACCAATTTGGTGTTGCGCTTTGGGATCGTTCGGCTGCGGATCAATTTCGACGCGGAATAGAAAATGCGGCGATACGAGGACTGCTTGTACGCCGATCTGAACTGCACCTTCGAACGTTTCGCCCTTTTCCATCGCAAACTCGACAAGCCGAATCGTTCGATCGACCTCGGCCGAATCAACAGGTCGACGAAACGCGCGCTTCATCAGTTTTGCGAAGATCTCCTTCGCCGCCTGCCGCGCGGATTTCCCTTTCGACGGCCGCACGAAGATGATTCGCTGGTGAGACTCCGGCGGTTTCGCGTTCAATGGCCCCAACACTTCGAAGCTCCGGATCACCAAATTGCGGTCGCGCTCGCGCGGGTCTTTGGCGTTGGGTTTGTAATAGTCGTTGATGAACGTCGCGTCGACACGATGTTCACCCTTTTCGATTTTCAATTGAAATTCGTAGACTTTCGGAGTTTTATGCCCTTGGATTTCGTGGACCTTAACGGGTTTGCCGTCCAGTCGAATTTCCATCTTGGCAAGTTCCGGCCCCGCTTGATCCGCACCGGCCTCGACTCGCAAAACGTACTGGTCGGTTGCCGGAAATTCGATTTGGCGGTAGACCGATCCGCGGCTCGTGAGCAGTTGAAAATCACGCACCATGCGTGCCTGGTCGGTCTTGAGTTGAGCGGCGTCGAACGTCTGCTTGCGATCGTCCGACGAATCCGCAACGATCGCAGCGTCGGCAATTCGCTCGGCGGCGTCTACGTACTTTTCCAACAACAGCGGCGGCAGCGACAGCACATCGCCAATGTTGTCGAAGCCGTAGCCCACGTCGTCGGACGGAAAATCCTTGGCCGGATCGATGTCGACGCCCAGCAGATCGCGAATCGTGTTGTTGTACTCATTGCGATTCAGACGGCGAATGGTCACTCGGCCCGAATCGTCCACTTGATCGCAGTCGAAGTAGTGCAGCTTGGCATCCAGCCAACGAAGAACTTTCTTTCGCTCTTCCGGGCTGGGACGAGGCTGATGATCTTCGGGTGGCATCCCGTCGATGTTCAGGATGCGGATCACCTTTTCCCATTGCTTGCGGCTGGCAGGGACTTCGGAGGCTTTGTCGAGCTCTTCGAAACTGTGTCCAGCTTCAGGTTCGGAATTCCCGTGGCACTCCACGCAGAAGTTCCGCAAAAACGGTTGCACGACAAGTCGGAAAACTTCGTCACTGGCAACCGGGCGAGCATTTTCCTCTGCGAAGACTTGATGACCACTGATGGCAAATATGACCGTCAGCCAAACCATGCCGCGTAGAATGTGCCAGACTTTTTTGATCCCCTCGAGTGTACGAATCATGGCAGACGTCTCATGTAGGGAACGGCCTCTGTGCCGTTCCGGAGGTGTTTTGCGGAACGGCACAGAGGCCGTTCCCTGCATTTCAAACATGCCAACCGCAACCTCGAAATCAGCCTAAATCAATTCCTCAATCGGCCGTCCGTCTTCGATCATGTATACAGGACGACCGGCTTGGTTGACGAATTGTATCTGCCGCTCGATACCCAGGACATGGAAGATGGTGGCCATCAGGTCTTGCGGGGCGATCGGTTTGGTCTTGGGCACGTCGACCTTTTCCGCCGACTCGCCGACGACCTGCCCCATGTTCAATCCGCCGCCGGCGAGAGCCAGAGTGCTGAGCGGGGCCCAATGGTCGCGGCCGGCGTTTGCGTTGACCTTCGGTGTGCGGCCAAACTCGCCGCTGATCACCAGCAGGATGTTCTTGTCCGTGCCGCGCTGGCTGACGTCTTCGACCAGGGCCGCGACGGCGGCGTCCAAGTCGGGGCAACGCTTGGTCAGGTTTTCCTGGATCTTGCTGTGCATATCCCAGCCGCCGTACTGGACCGTGACGAATCCACAGCCCGCTTCGCAAAGACGTCGGGCGGTCAGCATCTGTCGGCCCAGGCCCGTGTTGCCGTATCGTTCCACGACGCGCGGGTCTTCATTCTTCAGGTCAAACGCCTGTTGTGACTTGCTGAACACAAGGTTGATCGCCTGTTGTTCGAAACCGTCGAGTCCTTTCATCAGACCGCTGCGATCGATGTCGCGGTTGAGCTGGTCGATGCCTTTGAGCAACTGGCGGCGATTGTTGAGCCGCGTTTTGTCGACGACCAGCGACATGTTGCGCCGAGCTTGTCCACCCGGATCAAACGGAGCGAACGCAGTTCCCAAGAACGCCGGACCGTCGGACCCAATGCCATTCAAGCGGATGTAGGTCGGCATCCCCGTCTTCAGATTGTTCGATCCGCGAGCACGCGCCACGATCGACCCGATCGACGGCCGCGACGGTAAGGCACCTTGGTCGATGAGCAAATTGTTGTAACCGGTCATGACCCAGTGAGTGCCGCCGCCATGTCCACTGTTCTTGTGGGCGAACGAACGGACCAGTGCCATCTTGTCCGCAACCTGTGCGAGCCGGGGAAACGTTCCGCCGACGGTTACGCCCGTCAAGTTCGTGGCCACTTCGCCAGTGACACTGCGATACTCCGACGGCGCGGTCATCTTCGGATCGAACGTTTCGACATGCGTCGGTCCGCCGCCGAGCCACAGCCAGATGACCGACGTGTCTTTAGTTTGGTTGCCATCCTCGGCAGCATCAGCCCGCGCCCGCAAAAGAGCCGGCAGCGTCAGGCCACCGAAACCGAGTGCCCCGACCTTCATAAAATCGCGACGTGTTGACTTTTCGCAATCCCGACTACGGCGACCAAAAACTAGATCTAACATCTCTATTACTCCGTCGATATAGGTTGGAGATTTAATTGACGTAGCCGAAGTCGCCAGACTTTGGCACTACGGTTGTGTAGCAGGTGGGAAACCAGTCGTTCCAATGTTGGGGTTGATTGATAAACGATAGTTTATGCGATAAGTTTAGGATGTCAAGGTCCTTTTATCCCCAATTAGAGAGCGGATGTTTGAGGTGAGGCCGTAGGACGGATTGCCAAACCGTCCGCGCGCAGGTTTGGACGGATTGGAAATCCGGCCCATCCCGACGAATGGACGGATTGGAAATCCGTCCTACTGATCGAATCGCGCGGTCAACTGGCGATGATGTCGTGAGCCACGCGGCCGGCCACGTTGGTCAGGCGGAAGTCGCGGCCGGCATAGCGGAACGTGAGCTTCTCGTGGTCGAAGCCGAGTAGGTGCAACGTCGTGGCGTGCAGGTCATGGATGTGGAACTTGTCGACCGCCGCCGCGATGCCGAATTCGTCTGTCGCACCGTACCGCATGCCGCCTTTCACGCCGCCGCCAGCCATCCACATCGAGAAACCGGTGGCGTTGTGATCGCGGCCGTCGTCACGTCGGACTGCGGGCGTGCGGCCGAACTCGCCGCCCCACATGACGATCGTGTCTTTTAACATGTCGCGTTGTTTGAGATCGGTCAGCAGCGCGGCGATCGGTTGATCGGTGGCAAGGCAATTCCTACCCAGCCGATCACGCAGGTTGCTGTGTTGGTCCCAGCCTTCGTGCGTCAATTCGACGTAGCGAACGCCCGCTTCGAGGAAACGACGAGCCATCAGGCATTGACGTCCAAAGTCGTCGGTCGCGCCTTCGCCCACTCCGTAAAGCTTGAACATGTCCTGTGTCTCGTTGGACAAGTCCATCAGTTTTGGAACCGACGTTTGCATGCGAAATCCCAATTCATACGACTCGATGACGCCGTCCAATTGTGAGTTGGACGGATTCCGCTCAGCCGAACCTCTGTTCATCGATTGCAGCAATTCGAGCTGCTTGCGCTGCAGGTCCGTGGAGTATTCAGGGTTCTTGATGTTGCCGATCTGGGCGTCTTTGAGAGCCTGGTTCGGTTGACCAATGCGAGTGCCCTGGTAGACGGCCGGCAAGAATGCGCTGCCGTAGTTTTGTGCGCCGCCGAGTCGAGCTGGTGGTTTAATCGTGATAAAACCGGGCAGATCCTGGTTTTCCGTTCCCAAACCGTAGAGCACCCAAGCGCCGACCGATGGCCGAACGAATTGAAAGCTGCCAGTGTGCAGTTGAACCAGCGCTTGAGGATGGTTCGGCACATCGGTGTGCATTGAGTTCAACAGGCACAGGTCGTCGGCGTGTTTGGAAAGGTTAGGGTAGACATCGGAGACAAGCAAACCACTTTCGCCGCGAGGCGTGAATTTCCACGGCGAGGGCATCAGCTTGCGGCCCTTTTGGTTGTTGAGGCCTGCGGTATTGCCGGGCGACTTGCCCTCGTGCTCGGCCAGCATCGGCTTGTAGTCAAACGTGTCAACGTGCGACGGTCCGCCGCGCATGCAGAGGAAGATCACTCGTTTGGCGCGAGGCTGGAAGTGGGACGACTTCGGTGCCAGTGGACTTTGGTATTCCTTGGCACTCGCTTCGGATGCCAAGGCGGAGAAAGCCAGATAGCCGAAACCGCTCGAAGTCGTTTGGAGCATTTGTCGTCGAGATATTTTGAACATTGGTAAAGTCCTTTTGTCTTGGCAGTAGGTCGGATTGCCAATCCGACCGGACGGATTGGCAATCCGTCCTACGTTTCTTTAATCCACGTACCGAAATTCAGAACAGGCAAACAATGCCTGGCAAAAACTCGTCCACACTTTGACGTTTGTCGCGACCGATTGGGATTGGTTATCGGCAAATGACTCCCGTACACCGCGAATGAACTCTTTCGCCGCGCTAAGCTCCGTCGACGTTGGTGATCGACCGAGAGCCAACCGGTAGGCCAAATCCACTCGCTCGTCGGCGTTTGCGTTTTCGGCCGCCAGAACACGGCGGGCAAAATGACTCGCCTGCTGGATCACCAGCGGGCTGTTCATCATGAACAGCGATTGCGTCGGGACGGTGGTGACTTCGCGCTGGCCAAAGATGATGCTCGGATCGGGGAAGTCGAACACTTGTAGCACTTCAGGAACCGCGCCGCGGACGATCGGCAGATAGACACTCCGCTTGACACTCGCGATCGCAAATCGAGACGGTTGGATGTTGCGGCCGATGTCGCCGTCGCCGATCTGTTCGACGATCGATCCTTTGCCAGGCGTCAGGTCGAGTTGGCCGCTGACCATCAACAGCGAATCGCGGATCGCTTCGGCTTCGAGCCGTCGCTGATTCATTTTCCAAAGCAGGTTGTTATCGGGATCGACTTCTTCAGCTTTCGCGTTTGAGGCGACACTCAACTGATAGACGCGGCTGTTCATGATTGTGCGAATCAGTTGCTTGACGGACCAACCGTTCTCCACAAACTCGACGGCCATGTGGTCCAGCAGTTCGGGATGTGTTGGCCGTTCGCCTGTTGCACCAAAATTGTTGGCAGTCGGAACGACGCCGCGGCCAAACAAATGCATCCAGATGCGATTGACGGCGACTCGCGCCGTGAGCGGATTGTCTGGGCCGGTGATCCACTCGGCGTACTGCAATCGACCGCTCACGGCCGAATCGATCGCGGGTGCTTCCTCTCGTGTTAGAACGGTGAGGAAGCCACGCGGTATCATCTCGCCGCGTTCGTTTGCTTCACCGCGAATGCGAAGCTGCGTGTCCGAAGGGTTTGCCGAGTCTTGAACACCCATCGCCAAGATCGTGTCGGCTTTCGGCGCGGTGTCGGCCTGGGCCTCGCGCTGCAATCGCTTGAGCTGGTTTTGCAGTCTTTGGACTTGCGCCTCGGCCGTCGCCAGTCTCTTCTTCGCGGCTTCGTTCGTTTCAGCTTGCTTGCGAATTCGCTCGAGTCGCTTTTGCGCTTCTTTTAATTGCTTGGCGAGTTTCTTGCGGGCGCTGGCAGCGTTCTTGCCCGCGCCGGCGGTGTTGACGGGTTTCACTCCGTCGTCCGCGAGCGCCAACAGTCGCCCTTGTTGGCGATTGCCGTTGAGTCTTCCGGTGCCGTAATACGTGTCGGTGCTGCGAAAGATTCCAGCCAGCGAATAGTACTCTTCGTTCGGAATCGGATCGAACTTGTGGTCGTGGCAGCGAGCACAACTGGCGGTGAAAGCCATGAACGCCTGCGTCGTGACGTCGATCTGCTCGTCGACCACATCCATCATGAACTTCTCCCGATTCGTCTCGTTCAGCGACTTCGTGCCGAT
>CAYFJO010000218.1:0-16746 GCA_964343305.1 uncultured Pirellulaceae bacterium
CGAGTTAGGGTCATACCGCTTCTTCAAAAATCATGCAAGGTGCGCTGTACAACTAGTTGGATCATTTCATCGAAACCTGGATCATCGGACGACATGCCAACGGTCTTTTGCCAGTTCTTTTCGATCGGCTTGCCCAAAACGAATTTCTTGAGATCGGTCAACTCTTTTTCAAGGGTCGATACGCGTTCTTCCAGGTTCGTACTCATCGGTCCATCCTCAAATTGATTCACGCAACACTCACTGTATTACAGCCAGTCCAAAAGCGAGCAGAAGATCAAAATACCGACGAGGGTGTGAATAAGATTCGGATTTCTTTCGTCATTGGGTATTTCGTCATTCGTCATTTCCAACGGACATTTCTTTGCCCCGCGTGTTTAGCTGACCAGCGCCAATTCCAGTGTACCAGGGCATGGCAAAGGGAAAGTTCGAAAATTCACGGGCGAAGCCTCTGGCATACTTTGGTAATTTGCGACTCTTCTGGTGACTTTGTTATAATTCGTATGTTGATTTCTTGGATTCAATTCAGTGAGAACTCAAATCATGTCGATCGACCTTCAGCTCGAAACGATGACGGTGTCGGAAAAACTGGAAGCTATGGAGCTAATTTGGGCGGACCTTTCGCAAACACCATCGGAAGTTAAGTCACCGGACTGGCACGGCGATGTGCTTGACGCTCGCAGGCCAAGTGGCGAAGAGAAATTCCAAGATTGGGGTGAAGCCAAACAGGAACTTCGAGACGAACTGAATGAAGATTCGAATTCTTGACGAGGCGAAGAACGATCTTGTCGAAGGATTTCGTTTCTACGAAAAACAAGCCGACGGGTTGGGCGACTACTTTCTAGACAGCCTGTACGCGGACATCGACTCACTTCAACTCTACGCGGGAATCCATGAGAAGGCGTTCGAGTTCCATCGAATGCTGGCCAAAACGTTTCCTTTTGCGGTGTACTACGATGTTGACGGAGAAGTTGTAAGCGTATATGCCGTCTTAGATTGCCGGCGCTCCCCATCGTGGACTCGAAACCGCTTGCAGTAATGTCTTGACATTCGTCATTTGGATTTCTTACGTCATTGGATGTTTCGTCATTTGTCATTTGCCGCAGGCATTTGCCCCACGTGTTCGACTGACCAGCGATGACAATCGCAAGTTCCAGTGGACCAGGGCCGGGCGAAGGAAGGTTCGAGAATTCACTGACTTTTGAGACTTTCTCTGCTGTTCACCCCATCTTTCCCTCACACTCTATTAGAATTGGTTAAGTCGAAGTTTGCTACACGCTCCAAAGATCATTCATCAGCAAACAAATTTCATGAACAATCCGGAATCGTTGATCGACGGACTTTTGCAGATTGGCTTTGAAGTTGTCTCTCCGTCAAATGCTGGGCGATGGTTCAAATTAGATGTGGTTCGTACATCGACCATCGAGGATTTGTTTGAACACGTTCTAATCGAGGGTATTCGCATTGGAGGTGAATACGGATGCAGCATTGATTTATCCCTCTCGCCTGTGAGGTTGGAAAGATCATGGTTTGACGTCCATCAACCACTAGAAAGGGTGAAGCTAACATCAAGTGCTAAGAAAGACGTACGTAGTACGCTGCCAGAGACGGTACCAACTCAGATGGCAGAGCTTGTATCCAAACATGGTCAGGTACTGCTCGATTTGACCAGTGATGCGCGAAACGCTGTCCAATGCTATCTGCGGTATCTAAGAGAATTGACGAACGAGCGAGAGATAGATTGGTTGGCAAATCAACTCGAAAGCCAAGCCCATGACTCACAAGAATCGCTTGCCAAAAAGCTTAGATCATGGTGCCCAGGACCTGGTCTCGGTGTCGCGCTCGAATGTGCCGCCTACTGTATCGTTCTATTCGGTGAACGAGTTGAGTCGGATTTCGCTTGGATCAAAGCGATTATTGAAAACAACGATAGATCTTACAAAGAGGACAGTTCTCCAACTCATGGACTCATCATGCGAATGCAGATGCTCGCGGATCGACTATTTGAGTGACTGAAGGCACGCAACTAAATCCGCCACTTGCTCTGACGTGAGATTGTTGACGATTCCGACGGGCATCATGGATTGTTTTTGTTTTAGGCGTTCTTCGATGTCTGCTAGTTTTAGATCCCGTGATAAACCTTTGGCGTCGCGGATTCTTACTGTGGTGGCGCTTTCGGTGACTACGAACCCTTGTAAGATTCGGCCGTCGGTCATGATGAAACTGTAGGTGTCAAAACCTTGCGCGATTTTTTCGCTTGGCTTTAAGATCGATTCGACTAGCTCGTGCGGCTTGTAGCGCTTGCCGATGTCGACCAGGTGGGGGCCTTTGGGGGTTTGGCCGTTTTCGTAGGTGTGGCAGGCGATGCATGACTGGCTGGTGAAGAACTTTTGGCCGCGCTCGGCGTTGCCCTTTGCGGCTAGGATTAGCGAGGCTGCTTTTTCGATGGGCTTTATGTTGGCGATCAGGTTGGGGTTGTTGGGGTCGACCGGTGGTAGCTCGATTGGTTTTTCTGGTTCGGCGGTGGTCAGCTTGGTTGGGTCGGGCAGACCGTCGATTTTGACAACATGGCGGGCAAGTTGTTGCACGATGTGGTCGGCGGTTTCTTTGTCGGACTGGCCGAGGGCGGTTTTTATGACTTTGGCGATCCGCGGGCTTTGCGACCACGTGGCCCGGTCGAAGTACGGGCCGGTCGTGTCGGGACGTGTGCCCCACCAGCCTTGTTTGTAGTCGGCTTCGCGGTGGTAGAGGCGGATCAGTGTGGTGAGGATTTCGCGACGTAATGTTTTGTCGTGAGTCGTGCTGAGGCGGAAGGCGAGGCCGCTGACGGCTTGCTCGTCGTGCATCAGTTTCAGGGCGGCGAGTGCACCGCGTGCGTGTGGGCCGTTGAGGGCTTTGAGGCAGGCGTCGACGGCATTGAGGTCGGCCAACGCGCGAACAGCCAAATGCGGGATGACTCGGCCAGGGTCGGGTTGGTTCCACGTTGGCGCAGCGGTTGGTGGTTTTGAATCTTTGTCGCGCATCGTGAGCGGGATGATGTGCTCGGCGGCTTCGACTTTGCCGAGGCGTCCTAGGCTGATGACGGCTTGCGCGCGGACTCGCGGGTCTTCATCTTTCAGCGCCGATACGAAGATCCCCACTGGAATGTCTTTGAGTTGTGATTTGCGATCGGTTAACGCGCGTAGCGCGAATTCGCGATTTGAATTTGCGAGTGAAAGATCAACCAAGCCCGATGTCGCAGCCGTGCCGAGAAGTTGTTTCAAAGTAAAGATGGCGGCAACTCGCCCGTAAAGTGGTACCCTCGCACCGCGGGCCACGTCGTTTAACAACAAACGGATCTCGCGTTTCCCTGACTCGTTTACGCGCGGCCCGTTAGGCCCGGCGATTAAACGATTCGCGCGACGCAAGATCTCGCGCTGCGCATGCAAACGATAAACGGCACTTGGCGACTCAAGATACTTAACGAGTTGTTCATTGCTTGCCATCGCTAGGTCAGGAAACGGTTTCGGCAAAAAATCTTGCGGCGTGATCTGCGCGACGAAGCCGACGTTTTCTCCTTGGAACGCGAACTTGCCATTCTTCCAACTGCTGATGTACATCCGGCCGCTGCCGTCGACGTCGATGTCGGTCGGGCGCGGGATCTTGACGAACGTCTCTTGATGCGGGTCGAACGTCGCTCCGTGCGGCGGCAGGTTGTGGCGGTAGACTTCGCTGCGGCCCCAGTCGGCGGTGTAAAGGGCGTTGCCGAATTCGCTGGGCCAGCGCTCGTCGTGGAAAAACATCGTGCCGCATCCGCTGCCGCCGCCGTAGTTGGCCAAAGGCGGCATGATCTCCTCAGTAAAATTTTTGTACAGCGACGGGTAGCCGTAGTTGGCTGTTTGCAAGATGTGGCTCACGCGGATGTCCCAGCCGCCGCCGTCGTTGGTGTTGTCGCGCGTGAAGATGTTCATGTACGGGTCGATCGACACATCGAGGATGTTTCGCAGGCCCCAGCAATAGATTTCCATCTCGGTGCCGTCGGGCCGCACGCGGACGATCCCGCCGCCGCGGCGGCTGAGGGTGGTGCCGTCGGTTCCTTTCGCTTCGATGAATCCAAAGTCGCCGACCGCGATGTAGATCCAGCCGTCGATGCCCATGCGGATGCCGTTGGTCGTGTGGTCGGCTCCGCGTTTTTGCACGTAGTCGGTGCTGATACCGGTGACCAAGACTTCGTGGCGATCGGCCCGGCCGTCGCGATCGTCGTCGTGATAGACGGAGAGCTTGGGCGGGTGCAACACCCACAGCGAACCGTTGTCGTAGACCAACCCGCGCGGATGATCCATCTTGGCAAACTCGTTGATCTGGTCGGCTTGCCCGTCGCCATCGGTGTCGAGGCACCGCAGCACGTAGCCCATCCCTTTTTCTTTGCCGAGCGAACCAGTCTTGTCGACGCCGACGAACACTTCGCCCGTCGGAGCAGCAGTGAGGCACACCGGGTAGTTCACTTGCGGCGGAGCACCGAACAACGTCACGTTGAACCCGGCCGGAGCACGCACGTCGGCGATGCCCGCAGCCGAACCTTGTTGCGGCGACGCAGTGATTCCCTTTGGCAACTCCGGCAGTTTCTCGCTGGCATACGCTTCAAATTCCCAGAAGCTGCCCCACATCCGCGTGCTGCTGCCAAGGAACGTGACGCGCAGGAACCGCGTGTCCGGCGAATCAACTTGATGCGGCGTGATCCGAGCGACCTTTTTGTTTTTCGACTCGTCGAGAATCGTTTTCCACTCTTCGCCATCGGCCGATGCGTCGACTTTGTATTGATACGCCGTACCAGGTTTCTCCCAATGAATCCGCAGCGACTTGATGTGGTCCGCCTTGCCAAGGTCCACTTGCCAAGTCGCACCAGGGCTGCCGTTGGCCGAACACCAACGCGTCCCCAGATCGCCGTCAATCGCGTGCCGCGCAAAATTGTTCTTGGCCAACTCTTCACTCGAAGCCTCCGTCGGCCCACCGAGTGCCAGGTTCCCATCACCACAACACTTGCCACCAGCCGTCGGTTGCAACGGAGCCGGAGCCTTCCCATCGATCTTCACATTGACCAGTGCCCGAATCGCATCGTCCGTCTTTTCATCGGTCTTCGCAATCGCCGATTCGTCCAACCGATCCACCGTCCAAAGCAACCCGCGTGTGACCATGTCGAGATACTTCGGCTCGGCCATCGTCTCGTTGTAATGCCCGATCGTCGTCGCAAACACGCGGCCCTTCTTGTACTCGTTCGTCCAAATACAAGTCTGGGGCTCCTCGTCCGATCGCCGCTTTGCCTGCCCCAGCGCCGTCGCCGTCGGCCAGAGTTTGATCGAGTGATAAAGCTCTCCCTTCGGCGCGACAAACCGATCGCCAAACCCGGCCATGATCGGATGCTCTTCTTTCACATTGTCGACCGTATAAGAATAATGAGGCCCATGCGCCGGCGACTGCATTCCCACGAATTCAAACCATCGATCATCCCCCGTCCGATAACAATGCATAGCACAGTGAATCAACACCGCCCCGACACCTGCGCGATGAGGTTTCAAAATCTGCTCCACCCACTCCACATCCCTCACAGCCGCAAAGCACTCATTATGAACAACAACGTCAAACCCATCGGCCCAATTCGGATCGTCATAAATTGGAATCTTGGCATTAGTACTCTTCCCACCCTGCTGCACCACCGTCCAATGAACGTTCGCCCGCGCCGAAATCCCCTTCGCCAAAATCAACTTCTGCCGATCATAGTCGTGACAACATCCTCCCGTGATCAACAACGCGCGGATTGGTTTGTCACTCTTCGCAACAGGTTCATCCGCTTTAGTAACGATTGAAATCATTGCAAGCCCGAGGCTAATCAAAAATACAAGAACAGTGCGAACCATGAACGAAGTCCTATTGCAGGGTGGGAGCGAGACTTTAATGTGAACAATAGAGAGGTGGGAAGCTGACAGGCGGGTTGGTTGTATTCTAGCCAAAGTGGCGCGAATGTCACGTCACTCCGAGTGCCGCCTTTGGGCGCTCATCCTATTCTGTTAACAATGTCGGGAAACTGAGTTCCGATTGTCCCAACCGTCGATTATGGCCGATTCGAATCCTACGGCGTCATTTCACAAGGAAAGCCGGCTCAAATCTGGATCGGCTTTTAAAAGGCGATTAAACTCATGAATGTCGTCGGAGTATTTGGCATGCAAAACGATGCTCTCCCCGAACATTCGTGCAACATCAGGCGGCAAGTCGCTACGCAGCACTTTCAATACCATTGGCCATAAGACTGCGGCGAATTCAGGATGGTCGTCGCTCCACTCAATCCACTCATCGCCTTGCCATGACAGTTCGCTGTGAAAGTATGTATGCCCATTATATGCTTCGGCCAGACCAATTTCCAACACGACGATTATCCGCGCCCAGTCTACCCAACCACGGCTGAACTGGATGTACTTGCGACGTTGGTCGTTTGGGTTGATTCGCTTTAGGATGCTGACGAAGCGGTTGACTTCGCGGGCAGCGTCACGGAATTCGCCCACGATGATCGCACAGTGCGCATGGTTGACGGCTGAGCGCAGCGAGTCTGCGTCGTTTTACGCAAGAATGTCTTTGATCACTTCGCCGGCAACATCGGTCAACCGAAAATCGCGGCCGTTGAAGCGGTAGGTCAGTTTCTCGTGATCAAGACCGAGCAGGTGCAGAACGGTGGCGTGGATGTCGTGGGCGCTGACTCGGTTTTCGATTGACTTGTATCCAAAGTCATCGGACTTGCCGTAGCGCGTGCCGCCTTTGATGCCGCCGCCCGCCATGAGCGTTGTGAAGGCGTGCGGGTGGTGGTCGCGGCCTTTGGAGCCTTGTGAGTCGGATGTGCGGCCGAATTCGCCGCCCCTGCGCTAACCAATGTGGCCGTTGCGTCCGTTTCAACGTAAAATGTAACGAGGAACCACAATCGGCCCACCGCACAAATCTGAGATTGCCATCCATGTCTATTCAACTTGACTCGATGCTCGAACAATCATCCGACGTCTGCGGTGGTCGATTGCGGATTGCAGGGACCCGGATTACGGTCGAACACATCGCGGTTCTTGATAAACAAGGTCACTCGGCACAGGCCATAATCGCAAACTGCCCGTATCTTACTTACGCTCAGGTTTATGCAGCGCTCGCTTACTACCACGCCAATTGTGAAGAGATCGATGCTCAGTTGGCTCATGAAGAGCAAGAAAGCGATCGTCTGAAAGCAGAGTCCGAGGCGGCGCAGGGGTCATGAGCGACATCCGGCTCTATGTGGATTGCCAGTTCTCAACGGTCAATCCTGGCACTCGTTCGAATTCGCTTGTGTTTGCTGTGACAAGTGTGAGGCCACCTGCGATGGCTTGCGCGGCGAGCAACACGTCGTAAGGGCCGATCATTTGGCCTTGCGATTCAAGCAGCTCGCGAAGTTCGGCGAGGTGTTTCAGGTCGAGCTGGTCGGAAGTCTTTGTCAAGTCTTTGAATGACACACACTGAGTGTAGATGCGTCAGAATGGAATGTCGTCGAAGGTATCGCGTTCATCTTCGTTGTTTCGTGACCGCGATGGACGAAATGGTACTGGCGGAGCACGGTCGTAGGGTTTGGAACCATTTGGATTTTCGGGCGATCGAACTTGACGGGCCGGGATGATGGGCAATGGGACTTCGAAGCCGTACTCCTTCGCCAAGTCTTTTCCCACGTTGCAGTACGGCAACTGAAAACACTCTTCGCAACAACCGTCACAGCCGTCAAGAAACAAGCCGGGCATCACATCAATGCCTTGCTCTAAATCCGATAGCAACTCTCGGTAAGCGATCAGTTCCGGCACGGTCTCGTTGTAGGCCACGCCGATTCCCTTTTCAGCAAGCTTATCGATCATGACGTGCAATTGTTGCTGAACTTCTTCATCCGACAGGAATTCTTCAGGCCAAAGCGTGAAATCGTTACCGAGCAATTGGCGCGCGGAACGATGCACCATGTCGTCGATATCCGGGATCCAATCGGGCGACGAGAGATCGGGAAACCGTGGCGGCGGTTCCTTCCCCAACAATCGTGCCTCATTTTCGTCCTCGGCGTATTGCAGCAATCTTCTCAGCCGAACGTTCGCCTCATCGGCATCCAATTCATCAAAAACCAAGCCGTCTCGGCCCAGCAATTGAAGCTCTTGTTTGAGTCGATCATTCTCTTCAATGATCTCGTCTTCGCTACGCGGTTCGTCCGGCATGAGATTTTGCTCGCATCGCTGATTGGTGGTCGATGTGGACCAACAGCGCAGATTGTGGAAAATCAAAACTATTCGAAAGGTAACGGCACACCACCACCATTGCAAGGAGCGAAATGATGGCCACCAGAGCGAAAAAGTTGGCACACAATTACAGCGACGCAGAATTGCGTGAGTTGATTCAGGAAGCGACCGTCGACTGCTACGACGACGAGGAGCAGATCATGGGCTTGGAATGCATGATTGACGAGAACCTGGAAATGCCATTTGAAACCGAGGTGCTGGGCGTTCGCGTCACCGTGGATGCGATCAAGCACGTTCGGGGCCGCGAGATCGCGGCCATGTGTCGCTGCGGCAAGGAGCAACAGGCCATTTCACTGGCTGACTTGCCGTTGCCTTCGCCGCCGCCGGAAGGTGCGGAGTGGATTGCGGCTTATCGTCATTGGGCATCGATGGTGTGAGCGATGTAGACTTCCGAAGTTTTCTTAAACTTCGGAAGTCTGGTCGCCTTTACTCGCGGATCAGATCATCTTACCAGAACTTGGCCGCTTGGTTCGCGATGCGTGTCGGTATTCTTTCGTAAAAAATTGTTTCGTCGATTGGATTGCAAACTTAGCTGTGAGCTAAGTTTCTAATGGCTCGGATTATTCACGAAAGAGTAGGGGGCAAGCTGGAGGGCAGCATGTTACACAAATTGAGGAAAATCATGACACAACAACTCATCGTCGGACTGGCGTTCAGCGCGATCGCATTAATTGGTTGTGGAACGTCCAATGTAGCTCAGCACGAGCCAAGTGAAGCGGCGCGGGAATCGCATCGTTCGGACGAAGACCTTGCCGCGGAAACGCTTAGCCGAATGCTTGATGTCGCCACAAAGGGTGATTGGGGGGCTTATGTTGATCAGTACTATGGCGAACAACATAAGTTTCGCTCGTCTAACGATCGCGATGCCTTGGTGGCGCGATTTGAACAGAAGTGGGGCGAAAGAATTGTCCCCGGCCTAAAAAGTGCTGTCAAACTTCCGGTTCAGATCGAAGGAGATCTAGCGGTGTTCCGGGACGGTGAAGCCGCAGTGTTCTTTCTTCATCGTAACGAATCGGGAAGCTGGAAGTTCCATTTGTAGACGAGCGGACGGGCTAGACGTTTTCCGTTAGAGCAGCCGCTCCGAAGCCGGGGTATGGATCACCGTCAGCGCCGACGATTTTGTGCTGCGGCGCGAGTGACCCTCGCGCCTTAGGAACTCGGCTGAGGAGACTTCTACTTATGGGCGAATGCGGATCGAAATACTGCGTCGTCGAATCGTTCGGGAACGGTCCCTTCAGCAGCATACAAGTAGAGCGCGCCGATGATAATGGCGTCCAGCGCCGATGAAATCAATGCGACGACAAGCAATGCCAAGACACCAATGATAATACACGCGACTCCTACGGACACAAGGCCCGCACCGATCGCAAACCCGCCCAAAACCAGCGGAATGAAACAGACCAACGAAAACAGAAAGGTGATAAAGCCGATTCCGAAATTGGCGCTTAGAGCTTCGCCCCAAGTTCGTTTTAAGATCTCCAAGGAACGTTGCCCAGCTTTGATGGGGCCGAGCTTTTCGACCACGACGACCGGCACAACGAAATACGTCAACGCCGACCACGCCATTCCCAGCAGACCGGCGATGATCGCTCCGACCTTCTCCGAGCGCGATTCAATGATCCTCAGAATCAACCCCACCGTTGCCGAGACGCATGCCCAACCCGCGATTTGAGGCAGCCGGGCAAAGGCCGCGGAGAAACCATCCGATAGACTCGGATTGCCGCCCTTGAAGCGAATAATGGCACAGGCGATGAGTGCGGAGTTAAAGAAGATAATGACAAAGTAATTCACCAAATAGAATGCAAACAGGACCACGTAACCGATGATTTGTTGCACTTGACCGGCTCCCTTTTCGGTAGCCGCTTGATTCTGGCTCATCATGTCGAAGTATCCGCTGGTCCATAGCGGTACTACGAAGCTTGCCATCACCACAAGGCAGGCAATCCCGCTCAACAGCGGAAACAGCAACAATTCTTTATCAAGTTTTAGAACTTGCCAACTCTGCTTGGCCAACTGCCATCCGGTTCCGACTCTATCGAACATGTTCTTTTACTCCGTCGTGAGTTCATGTGACGCAGTTCACAATATGCCATCTCGTTGTAGTGTACAAGCTGTCACGCTTGGGATTAGCCGAACGCGCTAGCGTCGGGCTCCAGCGTGTCGCCCGCGGCTAGCGCCGTCGGCTCACATCAGCAATTCCAAAAAAACAATGTTGACAAGGCACTTGCTTACTTCTTCACTCGCTTCCACGGGACGGTGTAGCCGCTGCCATCTTGGAAACCTGTCGGACGCGACTCGTATGAACCGCTGTAATAAAGTGTGTCGCCATCCAAGCGGAAGATGGCTTTACAGGTCTGGCCGTGGAAGTGCCCTATTTCCACCACAAGGTCTGCGACAACAAACTTCTCGAATGCAACAAGATAATCATCACGCTCGTCATCGGTATACGCGAGTTGAATAACCGTGGTTGGGACGCACTGATAAAACGACTTCGAATTACCCAGCCCAAACACTCAAGTGCTTTTTGGCCGGTTGGCCAGGTGACGCCAACGCTGCCACATAGTCGCTACCGATATCCAATGGATGAAGCCACCACGAGTCGAATGGGCTTCTTTTGTCATCAACTTGGATCACACAGGGTTGATTTGTGTCAACAACACGGACTTCGACCTTTTCTGGCGCAATCGACAGGCCCATGCTTGTTGCCTTCAAGATCGCTTCCTTGCTGGTCCAAATTCGAAAGAAACCGTTCAGCAACGTATCACCGCTCAATTCGGCCAACACTTCCTGTTCCGATCGAGCGAAGTATCGGCCGATCAAGCCGCGAACGTCTGACATGCCACGGACCTGTTCAACATCAACCCCCACGACCCTTCCGCGCGCAATTGCGAGCATTCCAGCGTCGCCCGAATGACTCACGTTGAATTCAAGGTTCGAATCGCGCCAACGTTCGCCGAGCGATGGCTTGCCGAGGTTGGCATATTGAAATTCGACTTGCCCTGGCGACTCATCGATGTACCGGGATAGAACCGCTCGCACTTGCCCACGGCAAGCGATAAACCGATTGCGAATGTTGTCGAATCGATACCTCGCAGCTCGAGCGTGTTCGTCGTCCGACAGCGACTGAGCGAGATCATTTAACCGGGCGTCGTCGACATCGAGCGGCAGGTACCAAACATGAACACTCCCGTCGCCAAGATCGGGTGCTTCAGAACTTGCCGGCCAAGGACAATTCATGCTCTTCCAAATGACACCAGGCACATGTCGTCGTCTTGTGTGCCGTCGCCAAGGTAGGCCCGACAATCATCGACGATGGTCTTGCCGATCGAACCGGGGACACCGTCCGATGCCGCTGCGACATGCTTTCGCAGTCGATCGATGCCATACTGATCGCCGTTTGCATTGCAACACTCGTTGATGCCGTCCGTATACATCGTCAGGGTTTCACCCGGAGCGAGGGTGATCTTCTCATTTCCGTATTCGTGCCCGGCAAGGATTCCGAGCGGAAGACCAGCGCATGCTTCGCCTGGTTCGCTGATCGAACCGTCTTGTTGGCGATAGAGCGGTGCCATGTGGCCGGAGTTGACGATGGTGACTTCATGCGTCGTGGGTTCGAACACGGCCATGATCATCGTAATGAACCGGTCGAGTTGCAGGTTGCTGATTGCATCGTTCAGGTTGTTCACGGCGATGGATGGACTCGCTTCGCTGGCCAACTGGAATCGAGCCTCGGCGGCTAGCTTTGCCATCAACAACGCAGCCGCGATTCCGTGGCCGACGACATCCGCCACGATGACCGCCACTCGCCCGTCGGGCAATGGAATGTAATCGAAATAGTCCCCGCCTACGTGATTGGCCGGCTGATAGTAGTTAAAGAAGTTGTAGGCCTCCAACTGGGGCGGCTTATCGGGCAGGAATCCGCGTTGAACTTCATGCGCCAATTCGAGATCTCGCTGAAGCTCATGTTGTTTGAGTGCGTTTTCATGTAGCTGAGCGTTGTCGACCGCGATACCGGCTTGCGCGGCGACGCTGGCCAACACTTCCAAATCTTCCTGCTGGAAACGCTTGCGCTGGTCCAACGTATCGACCTGCAAGACGCCCAGCGCCCGTCCTTCGGTGTCCATCAGCGGGGCACACATCATCGAACGAATGCGAAAGTCGGCGATACTCTGGCTCATTTCGAATCGCTCGTCGCTCGCTGCGTCCGCGGACAAGATCGCTTCTTTCGATTCCATCACCTGACGCACGATTGTGCGGCTGATGCGAATCGTGTCTTCTGATTCTTGCCGACGAACCTTGGTCCACATCGGGATGAGTTGTCCCGCTGGTGTCTCCATCACGATGAAGCCGCGATCAGCCTGGACAAAAATTTTGAACAAGCTCTCCAGCACGTTGGGCAGAACGTCGTCCAAGGACAGCGCCTTGCCGAGCGAGCGAGTGATCTCAATCAACGCGTCGAGCTTCACCTCGGGGCTGGCTGAAAAATGTATGCGGCCATGGCTGGACGAAACATCCAGCTTGGACATGATCGTCGAGCCGCCGTCGGTGTCGTCATCGTCATCAACGATCACCGTCTCGCGCCCAATCTCGGCAACCGTCTTGCCAATCGCATTGTCGGTCGTGATCCCTTCGACCGCTGCTGAATCGTCCGAGTGGAAGGTAAAAGCGACGTCGCAGACTCGCAACATGTCGCCGTCGCGCAAGGGCTGCCGGCCTTGAATGATCTGGTCGTTTAGATACGTGCCGTTACGGCTCTGCAGGTCTTCGACAAAGAACTTTTTACCATCCGCAACAATTTGAGCATGCTGCCGACTGACCGCGCCGACGTCCACCACGATCTCGCAATCGGGATGTCGTCCAACGATCGATTTGGGGACATCCAAATCGTACTGTCGACCTGCGTCTGGCCCGTTGTTTGCCGTTATAAAGGGCATCTAGCTCAGCACCTTTTGCAAAAAGTGTCAACGCAGACTAACCCCCCGCACGCGAACGGGGCCGGTCTGACAGAAACACAGCAAAAAACCCTTGAAAATATTTTCTCTAAAAAGAATACGGCGCAAATCCACTGGGGACAAAGCAGCCTCAATTATGATTAGAAAGATTTTAAGGGCAGCTAGTAGGCAACGTCAACCAACTGGGTGGTCTCGGCGAATCGAAAGCATGTCCGCAATTCCCACACCGTCTCATCTCCCAACTCGTTTTGAGTATATAAGTTACAAACGAAGAATTGCTGGGACACTGCGGCGTCCGACAGGATGTTATGCTGGCTGTGGATTGGCGGACCAATTTACTTCTTGCCGAACTCGTAATAAGTTTGAAAGAAACAATCCGGGATAGTGTAACGGCAGCACGAGAGATTCTGGTTCTCTTTGTCTAGGTTCAAATCCTAGTCCCGGAACTTCAAAACACTCGGTAAAGAAGAGTGTTTTGTGATTTTCAGCGTTAACCCTATCACGAATATGTCACAATGATGGGTTGACGTTGGGCGATGTTGGCACTGCGACGGCAATCGCAACCACATCACGGATATCAACTTCCTGCACTTCGAAAGGGTTGGCTCATGGCTAGTCTGTCACGCTCCTCCGGCGGCACGTACCATCTTGTGTTTCGTTACGACGGCAAACAATTCCGTCGCTCGTTGGAAACCAATGACACTCAACAAGCGAAACGCAAAAAGGCAATTGTCGAACAAACATTGGCTTATCTAAAGGACGGCGTGCTCACGCTCCCCCACTCCGCCACCGCCGATCAACTGTGGCAATTCCTGCGCTCGGCAGGCAAAACGCCGGTACTACCAACGATCGCTACCAGCGTGACGCTCGCCCGTTTAATCAATCTTTACTTTGACAGTTTTCCTGATGGCACAAAGGAAGCGAACACGCTAAAGACGGAACGCTACCATCTTAACCACGCCTGCCGAATTCTCGGACAACGCACTGCTTTGGAAACCATCGATCCACCCGCTTTGCGCCGCTACATCAAAACACGCGAGAAAGAACGTGGCCGTCGTGGCCGTCCCGTCAGGCCTGTCACCATTCGCAAAGAACTGCAAACGCTGCGGCAAATTTGGGAATTTGCCAAGAGCGAAGGCTTCGTGCGTGGCGACAATCCCGTTGATTTGATCAAAAAGCCACGCAAGAGCCAAAAACCGCCATTCATGTGTTGGGATGAGATTGAGCGACGCATCGGCCGTGGTGGTCTGTCGAACGACGACGAAGCCGACCTGTGGGAATCCCTCTTTCTCCGCGAAACAGAAGTCGCAGAGTTTTTATCCCACGTAAAGTCCGTTGCATCCAGTTATCGTCGTTTTCTTGGCATCTACGCTGCCATTGCCTTCTGCGCCTACACCGGTGCCCGGCGGTCGGAGATGTACCGGTGTCAAATAGACGACGTCAACGGCCAAGTGTTCTTGCGTGAAAAGAAACGCGCGAAGCAACAAAGAATTACCTTCCGAGAGGTGCCGCTGCATCCAGAGTTAGCGGAGATTCTAGACCAATGGTTAACCTCCCATCCTGGCGGACCGCACCTATTTTGCAAAGCGAATCAGAAATCTCTAGACGTGAATTCCTCCTGGGAAGCCTTCAAAGCCGTCACCCGCAACAGCAAATGGCACGTCCTTCACGGCTACCACGTCCTGCGACATTCCTTTGCCAGCAACTTGGCTCGACACAGTGTCGACCAATACAAGATCGACGAGATGATGGGACACCAGACGGAGGAAATGCGGCGGCGCTGTCTGACGTTCCAAACGAAGTTTGCAACCCAAAAGTGCCTAACGGCTGACGCGGACTTTGCAACACGACGTCAGGGCTTTTCAGCGTCCGTTCTGTAGACGATTTCGAGTTCCCGCTGCCAAAGACCAGAAGTTGAGAATATGCGTTTAAAGCGAAACTGTAGAACCTGGAAAGGCTAGCCCGTTAGAGGGGCTAGCGACAGAAAATCGTTGGGTCCTTTGCGGCCACCCCCGCTACGGTCGTGCCGACCCTCATCGACGCGTTTTCTTTGACGCGTTGTTATTTTTGGCTAGAGTAACTGTTACGAAGTTGATCAAGTTTGTAAACATCGTTCTCGACGTGCTCGTGAGCATCATTCCCGGAATAGTAAAATCACGGCTCAAGTTTTTCGACCGTAGGAGATGAAGAAAAGAGAGTATCCCAATCATCTCACGAAGGGCTTCTCTAATGATCGCCATCAACATCGAAGGCAACGGAAACAAAATTGTTCTTGGCACTGGTGATCAACTCCAAAGCCGCCAAGTCGATCCGGCGCGCTGGGTTGCTTGGGTTGATGATCAACTCTCCATTGTCCGCTGTGTCGATTGTGGTCGTGGGCTGCGTGCCTACGATGAAAGAATTCATCGCTTCGTAAAATCAGATGCGGTGGACGCGATTCGCCCCGCCTACGTTGATGAGACTTGCGACACGATCGCCTTGGACGAAGAACTCCAGTTGGTCAACGACGAGGTTGAATACGCCGATGCTGTGTCAGACACTGAGCAAGAAATCGATATGCTGAGGTCGATCGTCGACGGGCGAGGCCGAGAAATCGAAGAACTGAAATCACAGATTTCTGCGCTTACGGAGATGGTCGCGGGACTAGTGAATGCCAAGATGCCGATGAGGTACGTGGCAATCGACACGATGTGAGACTATGGCAAGGTAGGACGTACTCGGTTCGTCCTAATTGGCTTTGCCGTAACCAGAAGGACCTTGGTTAGAGTCTCATTCGGGGAGCTTCAAAGTTAGCCGCGAACTAACGCGGCAATTTGGTTAACAGAAAACGCCGAGATTGAGAGTCTCGGCGTTTTTTCGTATCTGTTGATCTCTGAAAGAGTTGCGACGACCTTGAAAAACTTGCCGCGCTCTCTTTCCGTAATACGAATTTCGGGGTCCCGTTCCGGACCGTAGGGGGTTGGGGCTGACGGGACCCCGTTTTTGAAACGCGAACTCTCTGACTCTCTCTTGTTTGGTGCCAAAACGGTTAACAGGACGGTTGGGGACGGACCCCGTTCGGGACTCGGACGCTTCGGCGGCGAGGCTTTCCGGCGCTCATCAACGGAATCTGACATTTCGCGTCGTGGACGAATCAACCGGCCATCCTGTCGCTGGCGTTCAGTCGTCACTTGAATCGCCAATGTGGCAACCTGCCATGCCAGGTCTGTTTCCGGTGCGTGTCTGGTTTCCTCTGAGCGGAAGCTCGGTAACGACGGATTCCGACGGAATGGTGCACTACTCCAATGTCCGGTCTGATCTAAAAGTGCGTTTCCAAAAAGAAGGCTATCAGGAAGTATTGGTCGACCGGATTTGGCCGACGATTGAAATGCGGCAACTTCCGCGCGATGAGCCAATCGGCGAAGAGGTGATAGATGGTGCGATCCTCGTACCAATCAAACGTCGCACAACAGCGCATGCAGCGCATGCCCGCTGAGCCGCCT
>CAYFJO010000219.1:0-16739 GCA_964343305.1 uncultured Pirellulaceae bacterium
TTCAGAGCGACGGTAATCAGGCTTGGTCGTCACCCATCTGGCTGGACGATGCGGAACAAGATACGGAAGAACGAGGCCAGTAGCTCCAATACCGCCCTGTCTTTGCCGGAGAGCGCGATAACGTTACTACGGAGATTCGGCGACCCACGTTCCGTTCAGCATCACACGTTTCACGTCGCCGATGACGCCGATATCGCGTGAAGGATCGCCCTTCACCAGAATCAAGTCTGCCGTTTTGCCAGCTTCAATCGTCCCCAGACGGTCCGCGATCCCAAGAAACCGCGCGCCGTGAAGAGTGCCCGCCGTGATTGCCTCCATTGGCGTCATTCCCAATTCAACCAGCAATTCCAGCTCTCTCTGATAGGCGCGCCCCGGTTCGCCGAAGGGAACTTTCGTGTGGGAGCCGACGACCACCGGGGCGCCCGCCTCGTGGGACAACCTGACGAAGCGCAACATGTTGGCGAACGCCCTGGCGTCTTCTTCTGTGCCGTTCCGCTGCCCGGCGCGTCGTTCGAAGACGCCCAGTGTGGGCGAAACAAAGACCTCGTGCTCCACGATCAGATCGAGCAACGGAGTTAGTCGGCTGGAGGAGTCGAGATCAATTCGCGACCAGAGCCAATGCCTAAGCTTACCACGGGCGTTTGAGTCCACCCGAATTACAGACTTAAAGCGTTCGGCGTCTTCCGGTTCCGCCAGCGCGGTTCCGAACGAGGTGACGTGCTCGATACCGCGCACCCCAGCGCGAATTGCGGCGTCGGCATCGACCAATTCGAGGTGCGCCGTCACCAGAACGCCGCGCTCCTCAGCCGCCTCACAGACCGTTTTCACATGTTCGAGCGGTAAGCGAAAGTAGACCTTGATCGCCGATGCGCCGCGATCGAC
Organism: uncultured Pirellulaceae bacterium; assembly: GCA_964343305.1. Classification (GTDB taxonomy): domain Bacteria; phylum Planctomycetota; class Planctomycetia; order Pirellulales; family Pirellulaceae; genus CAYFJO01. The sequence continues at coordinate 883 of CAYFJO010000219.1, forward strand.
GTGCGCGTTGACCGACTTCCGGGCGTGTTCCTCGCTCTTGATGACGATCGCCTGATTTGGCCAAACCGGCGGGGGGCCGTCGAGATGCGCGCCGCAGAGAAACACGCGCGGCACCGGCTCTCTTGCGGCGAACAGGAGATCGTAAAAGCGGAACGGGTGCCCGGGGTCGCGAAACGAGGTGATTCCACGCTTCAGTTCAAATTCGACCGGACGCTTGACGTCGTTGCTCGAATGAAAGTGCGAATCAATCAAGCCCGGCAAGATGCTCAGCCCGGTAACGTCGATCATTTCCGCATCTCTGGGAATCGTCACCTCACTCCGTGGCGCCGCCGCGACAATCTTCGCGCCCCGAACCACGACGACGGCGTCCTCGACCGGAGTCGCCCCCCGTCCGTCAATCAACCTTCCGCCGATTAACGCGGTAACCCTGGCCGGATCCGAATTGGCGGGCGGATTCATCTCTTTCAAGCCGCCGGTCTTGACGTCCGCGATCCGCAGCAGGTGAGAACCGCCTGCGAGATAGACGTCGCCCTTGGCAAAGGCAAGTTGAGCAGCGCCTGCCTGGTCCGGGACGCGGCCGATCGGCGTCACGGTGGCGTCACGCGGATCGATGGTCGCCAGCACATCGCCGAGGAAGGTCCAAATCCGCCCATTCGGTCCGAGACGAAACTCGTGGCGATGGCGTCGACGTTGGCTGAACGCGGTAACGGGCGCGACGGGTACCGGCTTGGTCCAGAGTATCTCGCCTTTGGTGACGTCGAGCCCGTAAAGCACCTTGCTGCTGGCGTGACCAATGACGTATCCCGGGAACACTTCAACAACGGGGCCGCACACGCCGCCGCCGGGCGAGTCGATCTGCGCCGCAAAGTCCTGTTTCTCGACATCCCAGATCAAGAGGCGACCGGCTTCGGGGGTGTAGTCCGGCTTCAGTGCGTCTTCGGTCGGCTTGGCGGACCAGATGATGTACCGACCGTCCAGCGCGGCGCACGACCAGAAGGTGCGATAGGCGCTGAACGGTTCCCAAAGGCCGCCGGTTTCGCCGCTGACCGGATCGACCCACCCCATCCCGCCACCGTTGCGTCTTCGTCCGACGGTCGTGCCACTGGTGTAGATGCGCCCGTCGCTTCCTCCGTCAGTGGCGAAGGTCATGTGCACGCCGCTGTGCTTCGCGACCACGCCCACTTCGCGCGCCACAGGCGTCTGGCCGGCGGCGGCGGGAAGTTCCTTGCCGTCGGGCGAGATGCGACTGACGTCCAACTCCCACACGCGCGAGCTGGGGTAGCCGCTGAGATACGGCTTGCCGCGGAACATGTTCAGCGAGTAGGTGCTGACGCGCGTGATATCGTCGTTGCGGTAGACCGAGCCGGTGTCAAGGTTGTAGACCACAGCCTGACCGTAGCTCTCGTCCTTCGCCAGCAGTCGATGGTCGTCGATTTCCATGAGGAACCGGCAGATGCCGGGATAGCGTTGCACGTCGGCGTCGAACTGCTCCCACTCGGCGCCGGCGTTGCGCCGGTAACGCACGCTCACCTGGCCGGCGGCGTCAGGGCGGAGGCTGTCTTGATCCAGTTCCGGCGGCGGCTGTTTGGGGAACTGCTGGAACCTGGTTCCGGGATCAGCCCTGAACCAGCGGAACGGGGGGCGGGGTCGCACATACGGCTGATCCATCCACGGCGCGGTATCCCTTTCGCGACGCAGCAACTTGCCGTCGCGCAGCCAGAAATTAATTGTCTGGGCATCCGCGTCCGGCAGGTCCGCCACTCGCGCGGCGCCGGTGATCGAACCGGTCACTCCGCCGGGCAATCCCGAGAGCCTGACCGTGTTGTGATCGCCGGTGATGGGCCCGGTCTCAGCAAGCACGCGGCCTTCGCCGGTCTTGACATTGAAGCCCACCAGTTGCCACGGCTTGGCGCCCGCCGCGGCGTAGATCCAGTCGCCGCTCATCGAACAGTCCATATAGATCTCGCGCCGGTTCGTGTTTGCGCACGGCAGATCCGCGATGCGCGTGAATCGATCGGTCTTGGTGTCCATCTTGAAACAGACAAAGCCCGAAGCATCTTTCGTCCAGCCCACGCCGTACAGATGCCCGTCGTCGCCGAGGGCGTACCGGCCTTGCCGCACCTCGCCGCCGAACGGGTCGTGGATCTGCGTGTACCGGTTCAGAGCCGGCTCGTACACCACCACCATTGCTTTGCCCGAGCCGGCGTTGAAAAACAACCGCCCGTTGGTCTGGAACCGTTGACGCAGGTGGAACGAGTATCGTTCGGTCTGCAGCGGATCGTCGCCCTGGTCCGATCGCAGTTCCTGCACGGTCGTGGTGCCGGTGCCGTAGTCGTGAATGACCGCGTTCTTGTGTCCCAGGTAGCCGTTCTGATAGACGAGGATCACATCCCACGAACCATCGGCGTTCAGGGCGTAGTACGGATTCTGCATCCAGACGCGCGTCGGGCCGGCCAATTTCTTACGCTCATCAGGGATGTCTTGATCCAGGTGGACGACAAGGTCGGTGACCGTTAGCGCCGGAGCCGCCTTCAGCGCCGTCTCGAGATCCGGTTGCGGCGCCGGCTGCCAGTCGGCGGGCTTGGTCCCGAGCATTCTTGCCCCGGGCAGTTGGGCCTGCACGGCCGTGGTGGCCAGGCAGAGCAACAGGGAACTAATGATGATTCGGGGTGGTATGAGATACCTATTGCGTTTCAAACATCGTATGGTCGTTCGCATCTTCCGACTCTGTAACAACGTGCTATTCACATTACCTTCTTCGTTTTGTAATTCAATTCTGTTCTAATTCAACTGTGACATTCGCATTGGTCTTCATCATACCACACGTCGAGAAAGGGGCACGTCTATCGGGGTCGATTCAAGAGTCTTCCCATCCAAGAGGATGGGCACTTTCTCACGGCACGTCGGTACGTCGAGCGGAATGCGCGACGAGCTGAGTTGGTGCAGCGGACGGAAGCTTGGGGTTTGCTATGGCGTTGGCGACAAAAGGCCGAACCTGCCCCACACTTGTTGTCGCCTTGGCCGATTCCCCGCGTTCTGCCTCCCAAACAAACGGATTATGCCAACGCGAGCTTCGCGGCGGCGCGCACGGCGACGAGTTGGCAGGGAAGGCAGTAGGGACTCACTTTGCGGCCCGGCGGGAAGTGTACGGCTTCGTAGGCGGTGAAGTGCCCTTCGGCCTGACTGTAATAAATGTGTCCCCACAGACTCAGACGGAAATCATCGTAGCGGCCGAGCTGCCACAGACCGTCAAGCCAGTTGTACAGCGGCCAATCGTCGAGAAAGTTTCGGAACCGCGTCATGCCGAGGAATTGGCCACCGCCGTTGAGCCGCGCAAAGACGATTCGCTCGGCAAGCGATCGGGGCAAGACGCCGCTCGATAGCAGTTCCGGCCAGTAACGGTAATTGGTGTAGCTGCTGATCACACTTTCGGTGACGTAGGCAGGTCGTTTTATTTTGCCGCCTTTCGGCAGGCTGGTCTCCACCGTTGGCGGCAACCACCAGTCGTTCGGGTCATCCGGCCAAACGTCACGAATGGCCTGAAGCAGTTGATCGTGGAGTGCATCGGCCAGACGGGTCAGTCTCCTCGTTTCAGCCGCTGAACTCAGTTTTCCCCAATCCCTGAGCCCGCGGACGACCCAAGCGTTGTTGTGGAAATACGTCGCCGGGTCGTGGCGCCGATCGTCTTCCGGTACGCCAGCAAGCAAGGCGACCTTTCCCGCGGCCGTTGCCAGTCCCTCAAGATAACCGACCATGGTCTGCAGAATCCGCCGATGCCGATCAAGCCACTCTTGTCCGGCCCCGCGCTCGACGAGGTTTCGTACCGTGGTCAGCAACTGACCATATTCGCTCAGTGAAGGCCCCTGGAACTGAATGCTGCCGTCGCGGTAGATGAAGGTCTGCATCCAATAGGACATGAGCTGCTTGGCTCGCTCGATATTTCCCCAAAGCGAAAGCGCATCGACCGCGGAGATGATGGTCGGCGGAAATCCATCGCACTTGGCCCACATGTACTTCTCTATACCGTATTTCGGATGGTCGCCTTGAAAGGTCGCATCAATATGTGCCAAGCCGATTCGCACCACGCGCTCGAGCATCGCGTGTTCGAAACGTGCTCCATCCGGTAAGCGGATTTGTGCGGCTCGCCGGGCGATGTCGTCGGGGTCAAAGGCCGGTTCGTCTCGTAGCGGCTCGGCACATGCCTTCACTCGCGCCGGCAGATCCTTGCCTGCCGCGAGAAGTTGTTCGCGAAACGGGTCGGTCATCGACGTCAACCATTTCTGTTTCCTGGGGTCGTCCCGCGGCGCTGCTGCCGACCCGCCGCCACCAATCCAATGGGAAAGACCGACGCCCAACGTCGCCCGTCCGCCAATCCGCAAGAGCTGTCGGCGGGAGACCGTTTCATGCGATTTTTTATCGTTCATCGTGCGTCTCTCGTGTTGGCGCAAACCATGCCTCGTCAATCTTCTCGATGTGTTGAACTGATAGGAATTTTAATGCGTCGCCGGCCGTGATGCGAGCGTCTGGAGAACGAAGAGGTCTGCCACAGATCGAAGGGATATCCGGGAGGTATATCGGGGACATCCACATTCTTCATGACCATTCTCGAGGCATCCCAGTTGGTCATCCAAGCCGGTGCGATGTGCGAAGGCGGCGAGATCTTTGTGCTGGACATGGGCCAGCCGGTCAAGATCGTCGATCTGGCCAAAGACATGATTCGGTTGTCTGGTCTGCAAGTAGGCAAAGACATCGACGTGGTCAACGCCCGTATCGACTTGCTAAGGAGCCTGGCCAACGGCTCACCCAACCTCGTCGTCCAAGAACTGCGGGCCTTTATCCCCAAATATCAAGGCGCCGACGCGGACATCACACTACGGGACGCTGCCTGAGTGCCAAATGCTTTTTGCAACGGCCTACCACACGAGGGCATGAACATCTAGCGTTTCGAACAGTCCCTCAAACTGAGCCTGTAACAGTGGCCACGACCAGGGACCACTCAGCCGGACAACTTGGCGCAGCGAATCACGGGCGCGAGCCTGGTCTCCAGCAGCGATGTACTTTCTCGCCAGACTCAACCATCCAATGGGTGAAGTGGGTTCGATGCGAATGACTTTTTCGGACGCCGCAATGGCCTCCTGGTGACGCCCAGCGGAACTAAGGAACTGGGTGTAATTCAATAGCAAGTCCCGTTTCCAGGGTGTTCGCGCCAAGGCCATTTCCTGTACTTGAATCGATTCGTCGATTCTCCCCATGTGCGCGAGCAAGTGTGCTTTGTTGTGCAAAAGAGCCGTCGATCTTGGACAGGCCGCAATGGCTTCATCGATCGCGACCAGTGCCCCTTCAAGATCCTGATCGCCGCGAAGCCGACGGTATCGGTTGTGTGCGTCTACGGCGGCAGCGGGAAGCTCGGTCTCGGAATACTCGCAAGGTGTTAATTCACCTAGGTGGAGCACCGACCGCAAATCGTAACGAGTCGGTTGTTGACTTGCGGGTGCACCAATGGTTTTGCAGACCATGGCGAGGTATTGGGCCGCGGCGGCGTGGTTTGGATTCAACACCAGCACTTGTTGAAAGCAGGTACGAGCTTCAAACAATCCATTCAAATCCTTGACCGGACCCGACCACTCGAATTCGTAGTTGTGGATCACGCCGCCGCCTGGTTTTTCTTGCGCATCTTGGATGGGCTCCCAATCAAATGTTCTGGCGAGATTGACAAGCCCCAATGTTAACCAAGGGCGGTAATTCCTGAGATCCAAACCGAATGCACTCATGAGCACGTATCGCGCGGCCTCGACGTTTTTTAAATCCATCAAAGTGAGCGCGAAATCATTGTAGTAATCCGAGCTTTCCGGGTTCAGAATGAATCCCAGGGAAAAGCAGCGGCGGGCCGCAAGCGTGCGATGTTGACGCGCATAGACGATGGCCAAGTCATGGTAACAGTGGTACGCCATCGGGTAACGTCGAAGGCACTCGGTAAGAAGGGACTCGGCTTCCCAAAGTTTTCCAGCGTTACGCAGTCGCTGTCCGGTTTGGATGAGTCCTCGCATGTCGGGCGGCCAACCTTCGGCTTTCATTGCACGAAGTGTCATTTCGGGGAGCTGCTGGTACAGTTTTTGAAGCACGGCGCACTGGCTGGATTCGAACTCAGGACAATGAGCATGGACCAAATCCCTCGCAGATAATTCAGGTCTTGGCAATGGACCTTCGTCCGGTCCGCGTGCGAGGACGGCGGCTCCCTGATAACCCACTTGCTGAAGTGCCGCGCTGAGCAGTTGATGATAAGCTGGCGCAACATTTTCTGCGAGTTGTTGGATCACGGGAATCGCCCTGGGGTTTCTTGTCTGGCCCAATGCAAATACCACCATCTTGGTGTCGCGAGGCGAGAGGTTTTCACTCGCTTGTTGCAGACGCAACACAACATCTTGTGTCCCAATGGCACCAAGTGCATAGGCAAGATCTTCTCGCCCAAAGACATCGTGCAGGCTATCCAAGAGACATTCCACCAGGGGATTGATTCCGCGCGATCCCAAACTTGCGAGCGCCCAAACAACCCATTTCGTGGGGCCCCGGACGTATTCCAACTCGACAAGCAGCAGATCCACAATCCGTTCGACTAGCGCCTGATTGACTTCCGCCGCATCGCCCACAAGTGCCGCCGCACTGTAAAACGCCTCAGGCCAGGGCCGTAGTCTGCCATAAAAAAGCGGTGCTGTCACAATCTGATTTAATGCACGTTGAATGAGAGGCGTCGCATCTTCAATGAGTCCGACATAAAACCGCAATGCGTCGTACGACTTGTCCTCCGCTAGCATCTTGATGAATTGGTCGTCATCCATTTCAACGTCACACAAACGCAGGGCGGACAAGTAGTCGTCAATAAAAGAATCGTCGGACGTGATTTTGTCTTCGCGTTTGGTTGCCAAATTGAGTCGGAGTAATTGACCCACTCGATGTTGAAATTTTCCCGTTTCGTTTTCATTACTCGTGGGCGAAACGATGCTACCAAGCAGGTCAACATATCGATCCACAAATTCGCCCAGATTCTCAGGGATTTGACCAAGTTCTTCATAGCGCGCAAGTGTATAGTCCAATGCCGCTGGAAATTGGCAAAACTCAGCGAATGGCGATTGTCGTAGCAGCACTCCAAACTCACAAGTTCGTAGGTCGTCGGTAGTGCGTTCCTGGACGAATTGATCCACTTCTTCCTCTTTCAACGCAATCTTGTGAGCGTCGGCTCCAAGCGCCGGAAATCGGACATGCGAGTTTTCGGGAAGCGCGTTAACAAATCCCCCAAAAAACGCATCCGAATCGTCGATCTCCACCACACCCGATCTTCGGTCGTGCGTCGCCGCCAGTAATTGAGTCACACGACGATTTAGCGAACTTCCGCGTGGAACGAGCCAAAAGAGGCCTCCTGCAAAAGCAGTCTTTGTGTTGGCCAACGACTGTAGCACGTCCATCACAGAGTCATCGTTACCGCTGTAGCCTGCCACGATCAGAACTCGGTCATGGACGGCAAGTTCCATTTTCTGCCGCATGTTGGCCTTCGCCAGGTCAAGTTCACGATCGAGATTTCGAATGTTGCGATAAAGGTAGTCGCCGTGAAGCTTGAGAATCTTTGCTCGACGGGACTGCGTATCGACCTGTTTGGGCAACTCATCGTTCAGGATCAAGCAGGGAAAGTGCTGACAAGTTTGCAGCACCGCATATTCCATCAGTCGATCAAAATTGGTTGTCAGTACTTGCGAGACATAACCTTGATTGACCAACTCAGCGATGTAAGAATGCGCCGATGTGGGCATCTTTCCGGCGATGAGTTCATCGAAATAGGCTGCCCTTTCCTGCTCTGATGGAAACGCGGTGTCCAACACGGAAGCGTACGCATGATCGGGATCAAAAAACGGTTGCTCGCCGAGCCACAACTTTATCTCGTCGTCGGTAGCATGTGGATCGTCGCGCAGTCTTCGTCCCAGTTCCATGATGATACCGTCCGCGGTTGGTATTCCTGCTGAAGCGGATACACCTGCACCAAGGAGAACCGTACAAGTCTTCCATCGCGTGACGGCTTGGATCACTTCTTCACTGGAGAGAATTGTTGATGGCTGCATCTATTTGCGTAGCATCTCGATGAACTCTTTCGAATTGCACAGCGCCCACACAATGTCGTGGACTGCGTCCTTGCGCTCCGTTTTCTTTTTGGCCATGTGCTCGATGCAGTTCTTGAATTCATCTCGTTTCTGCTTTCGACGAACGACGGTCTCGAAGAGAATCTCGATGATTTGCTCGTCCGAAACGCCCTTCATTGCCAACGCGGCACCCAATGGCTTTCGCGGGTCGTCGTAGTCCAACATAAAAAGATCTTTGTATAGCTCGGACAGATTGTTGCCGTGGCCGATTAAGATGAGTGCCCCGCCTTTGGGCGGCACAAAGTTCTCGATGCGCTCGAGCAACAGACGCCGCTTCTTGTCGATGCGATCCAGTTCTTCGTCGCCAAGTACAGGTGTGGACAAGGTGGAGGCGACCGCCACAAAACAAATGGGAAGTATATTTCTTGCACCTAACATATCGCCGCCATTATCGACGCCTGGATGATCCGATGTCAAATCTCTTGTCGATCACTCCGGCATGGCGCGGTTGGCAACGTACGCAGTCATGCGTAGTGAATTGGCCACAGTTTCTTGACTTTGTAAGTAATCACAATGTTACAGTGAACGGCCTGCCCCGATACAATATCACTTGAAGCGTGGCTTGAATCCAAACCTCATTGTCGCTATCAAGAGAATCACGATGTCGTTGGAAGTTTCATGTCGCCAGTGCCGGCACGGTTTAGTGCCGAAGAGAAGTTGTACGGCAGACGTGTGAAATGCCCTAATGCGGAGCTGTCTTGGAGATCCCTAGGCGCGGAAAAGCACTGTCAGGTCTCTTTTTAGAAAAGAGACCTGACAGTCTCTTGGATCGAATCCACTCGCTCCTTGCCAGTCGGCGGAAGCCTTCGTGGTCTACCTTCGCACGGTCAAAGTGGCGCCCAACAGTCATCCGAACACCAAATGCGCGTGGGTGAGTTGGTTCACCTGCTCATTGAGGACGTGAATCTTGACGAGGGGTGGATACATGTCTGCAATCAGCCAGAACTTGGCTGGAGAATCAAAACGGGACGTGAACGGAAGATTCCTCTTATCGAGGAACTGGTCGCCGTCCTGCGTAGGGTTATTGGCAACCGAACCGACGGATCGGTGTTCTTGCGTCAACGTTTTATCCGCCCAGCTTCCAATCTGGATAACACATGCCGTCGCAACCTTGCAGCAGAATTGGAAGATCCAGCGATGGTTGCGGTGCTTTTCCCGCGGCACACAGGAGCCGCGTTGATTCGCGTGACCTGAATGTGCCTGACCAGAGATGCCTTCGTTGATGAAGCAGGAAAAGCAGTGTACGATGGCTCGTACGAAGTTTTCGCCACTCCTCAGGGTCATCTCATGCAATATTTCCCGCACCCCCACTCCCCAAACCTCTGTCGCCTGACTGCGTTTGCCGCTGTTTCGGTTCTTTTTGCCGCAGACGCCATTGTCGCAAACGATGAAACAATTGCCCCGTTGATGGCATATGTTGGCACGTTCAGTTCTCCATTGAAGGATACGCTGCCGACCCAGGTGGATCTGCCGCCGGGCAACGGTGGGCCACCTAAATTTCCTTCCAGCGCCAAGGCGCGAAAATGGAGCGCTGAATCGTTAGAAATGAGGTAGGCGTTCACGCGAATTCACTTAAGTAGACGTATCCACCCCTGTAAAGGTGTGAACCGTCGAAAAATGTAGGATGGATTGCCAATCCGTCCATCGCCGGCAACGATACTGGCGGACGGATTGGCAATCCGTCCTACGAACCACGCCACAAATCGCACCTTTACAGGGGTGGTAGACGTATCCTTCTTGGGAACGAAGTTTAAAGCCCACATCACCGAAGACGGAGAAGACGAAATGAAGTCGAGGCAAATGCTCGTGAGTGTGCTCACAGGAACGGTCCTGGTTGCGACCGCTACAGGACAGACCGCCACCCTGCATGCCGGCGAAAGCAAAGCGTTCAGCGGGAACGCGCAGAAGGAAACCAAAGGCGGATACAAACTCGTCTGGGCTGATGAATTCGACAATGAAGGCACCCCGAATCCAGACAACTGGGTCCTCGAGAAAGGTTTCGTGAGAAACCACGAGGCTCAATGGTATCAAGAGGAGAATGCCCGATGCCGAGACGGCCACTTGGTCATCACGGGACGCGAAGACATCAAACGGAACCCGGGATACGTCAAAGGATCGACCGACTGGACGGAATCGAAGTTCATCGAGTTCACTTCATCCTCGCTGATGACGAAGGGACTGCATCAATGGACCATGGGGCGTTTCGTCATGCGAGCGAAGATCCCGCATGGCGAGGGAATGTGGCCCGCGTTCTGGATGGTCGGCAGCAAGGGCGAATGGCCCAGCAGTGGTGAAATCGACATCATGGAGTATTACCAGGACAAGTTCCTGGCCAACGTCGCGCATGGAACTGACAAACGGTGGAATGCTCGCTGGCACAGCACGAAAACCGAAACCCGCGAACTGGGCGGCCAGAAATGGCTGAATGAATTTCACGTCTGGCGAATGGACTGGGACACCGAGTCAATCCGCCTTTACGTCGACGACAGACTGCTCAATGAGACCAGGCTCGCAGACACGAGTAACGGCAACCTGAAGTGGGGTCCGAAGAATCCGTTTCATCACCCGCACTACATGATCCTGAATCTTGCACTCGGTGGGGATAACGGCGGCGACATGGAGAAGGCAAAGCTGCCCGCTGAGTACATCATCGACTACGTGCGTGTTTATCAGCGGGACGAAGATAAAGCCTTTAGAGCCGACGACGATTATGTAGCACCGCCGCCATACACCGGAAAGAAGGTCGGCATTCACCATTTCAGTGAATTACCCAAGTCGATTAACAAGAGATGTGGCTGGGAGGCCGGCTGCGATTCCCGGAGCTATGCGTGGAAGCCGAAGGGGAGCGACAGGGAATCTGCTGAAATGATTGCCGACTACGACGACAAACTCGAAGGCGATCTCTCCTACAGATTTGTCCTCAACCACGGTTGGAGCCGCTGGCTCGTCGAGATGGATCCCAAATATGACGATGGTACGAGGGACTATTCTCAGTTCACGAAACTGGGCTTTGCGATGAAGTCAAAGGATGCAGGCAAGTGGGAATCGCTCCAAGTCATCCTCGAGAGCAAGAACGGCAAGTCTTACAAGGCTCCGGTGCAGTCACTTGGTTTTGCGCCGGATGGGGAATGGCATCGCTGCATGATCGATCTGGATCGCGTGAAAAAGAGCGGTGTCGATCTGGCGCAGATCACCGTGCTGTTTTCGATTGCCTGGGAAGGCGGCATCAACAATGGGGACTACTTCAAAATTGACGATGTTTATTTAGAGTAGCCGTAGGGGCGACGACTGTTTTCACCTTCACGGTGACGCTCGACAGCCGCCTTCTGGCGAACACCGTTACGAACGAAGGAGCCTCAATGAGATTCGCACTTGTAATTATCACCGTTCTGACGCTCCTGGCTGCTGACGCGGCTGTGGCTGAAGTGCGTGTCTCGGAAATCTTCAGCAGCGACATGGTGCTGCAACGAGACAGAAGCGTGGCCGTGTGGGGAAGGGCGGATGCCGGCGAAAACGTGACAGTCGCCATCGCCGGCCAGTCACACGTGACGACCGCACGTGACGGACGATGGAAGATCACGCTGGAGCCTCTCGAAGCTGGCGGTCCGCACGAGATGAAGGTCACGGGTACGAACACCATCGTGTTCAACAATGTTCTTGTCGGCGACGTGTGGCTCTGTGGTGGGCAGTCCAATATGGACTACGACATGAGTGTCTATATGCGCTGGCCCGGGGAGATCGGTGCGGCTTACACATCCATCGCCACAAACAGCCCCACGTACCGGAATCTGCATGTCGTTCTAATGAAGAAGGCGGCGGCGCTGCCGGATCAAACCGACGATGTCCCGATCGAAGACGACGATGTGTTTCAGGGAAAGTGGCAGACATGCTCGCAGCAGGTGACGGCTCGCATGTCGGCCACGGGATTTGTTTTCGCTCAGCGACTGCAGGCTCACTTGGAAATTCCCATTGGTCTGATTGATGCCAATAAGGGCGGCAGTCCCGTGCATACCTGGTATGCGCCCGAGTCGCTCAGGATCCTGGATGCGCCGCGGGACTCAATGCGGAACATGTACAATGCCATGATCCGCACGTACCGCGATTTTCCGATCAGAGGAGTCATCTGGTATCAGGGTGAGAGCAACGCCCTGACTGTGGAAAGCAGTCTGAAGTATGCGGCGGAGTTCAAAGCGATGATCCGAGGGTGGCGACATGACTTCAACGATCCGGAAATGCCGTTTCTGTTCGTTCAGTTGGCGGCCTATGAACGCAATCCCTTCCAGCACGGGGTGACCTATCCGATCCTGCGTGACAGCCAGACGGCCGCGCTCGAACTGAAGCAGACCGGTATGGCGGTCGCGATTGACTTGGGCGATCCAAGAAATATCCATCCACCGTACAAACTGGCTCTGAGCGACCGACTGGTCCTTGCAGCACGTAAGGTGGCTTACGGTGAGGATGTGGTTTCCGGCGGGCCAACGTTCAAGTCCTTTCGTGTCGAAGGCGACCGTGCCGTTGTCACCTTTGCTGATGCCGGGTCCGGACTGGTCGCCCGCGATGTGACTCTGGCCGGGAAGAGACTGACGACCGACAGGCTTGTCGGATTTCAGATCGCCGGTTCCGACGAACAGTTCCTTGAAGCAGAGGCAATCATTGATGGCGACACGGTGCTGGTCAACAGCCCTGCCGTGAAAGCCCCCGTCGCAGTGCGGTACGCGTGGCGCGGCTTCCCTTATGCCAACCTTTACAACCAGGAAGGACTGCCAGCCTCGCCGTTCCGGACAGACAACTTCGAGATCGTGATGAACCAGGAACACGTCGATCTCTACAACCGTCGCCTCTACCTGCCGCCTGAATTGTCACGGACTCAGATGACGATTGAGCAGAGGGCACAGGTCGCAGCGATCCATGACCGGCACGTCACCAAAGAGGTGGAAGCCAGAATTCTGGAACTGAGAAAAGCCTACGAAGAGGTTTTGAAGACTGCGGGCAGAAGTTCGCCCGCGTACAGGAAAGCGGTCGGTGCATACAACGACTACCTGAATCCGGTAATCAAACGCATCGGCGATGAGATAGAAACAGCGAAGATCTTCGACTGACCGCTCAGGCGTGCGGCTACAGTTTGGAAACTACCTATAGAACCCTCACGCAACACCGGCCGACTCAGGAGCCGCATCAATGAAACCCGTACTTGGAATGACGTCACGACGAATCTCGCTCGCCCTGTGCCATATGACTCTCGCGGTTTTTGCTTCGGCGACGGCCGCGAATTCGGAACCGCCCAACATCATCTTTTTTCTTGTCGACGATTACGACAAACCGGAGACGAGCGCCTATGGCGGGGATGTGTTGACGCCGAACCTGGACCGGTTGGCTCGGGAAGGGATGACGCTGACGAACGCTCACGTGACCAGCACGGTTTGCACGCCTTCACGCTACACGTGCCTGACGGGGCGATACGCGGGTGCTTCTACATGCGAGTACTATCTGCGTGAGAATCCGCTCGGCCAGCAAGGGGCTCCCGCATTCAACGTCGAATTGGAGCCAGGCAACATGAATGTGGGGCAGGTTCTCAAAGACAACGGTTACGCGACGGGGTTTGTCGGTAAGTACCATGTCGGGCCACACATCGATGAAAAGAATGCGAAGCGCTTCGATTGGCGGTACATTCCCAAGAACGTGAAATACTCAGACGACGCGCAGCGAACAAAGCAACACAACCAGCAACGTGCTTGCGCTCTGATTCGCGAGCGGGGATTCACGTGGGTCGAGAACATCTACTGGGGAAACATGAAGGCACCGTTCAAAGGGCACAACCCCGAGTGGACGATCGATGCGGCTTTGGATTTCATCGACCAGCACAAGGACAGGCCCTTCTATCTGCATTACGCCACGACACTGCTGCATGGTCCTAACGGCGAGTGGTTCCGTTCGCTCAGCAAGCCGCTCGTTACCGACGGAGGCATGCTGGACACGCCAATCGGAATCATGGATCGAGACAGCGTGATGAAGCGGATTCGCAAGGCGGGACTCAGCGAGAACGAAGCCGGCTATTTGTGGATGGATGACAGCCTGGGCATGCTGCTTGATCGATTGGACCAGCACGGGATCGCTGACAATACGATCGTCGTCTTCCTTGCCGATCACGGATCGCAGCACAAGGGTTCGCTATTGAAGAATCGAGGAACCGAAGTCCCCTGCCTGATCCGGTGGCCTGCGGGAATCAAGCCGGGCGTGCGATGTGACGAACTGATTCAAAACACTGATTTTGTCGCGACCTGGTTCGACGTTGCCAAGGCAAGAGTGCCGGAGGGGTATCGGTTGGACGGCATCAGCCTTTCGCCGCTGTTCAAGAATCCGAACGAACCGATACGCGATTACGTTTACGGCGAAATGGGGCCGGCGCGGTCGATCAAGACCAGGCAGTGGAACTACATCGCATTGCGATACACCCAGGAACAAATCGAAACGATTCGCAATGAGCATCGCAGCGTCAAGCAACTGATGGGGCTGAGCGGCGGAGTGTCGCGAGCCAAGATGTATCCACATGCGTTTGACGCGGATCAACTGTATGATCTTGTCAACGACCCGACGGAACAGAAGAACGTCGTCACGAAGCCCAAGCACCGAAAGCGTGTTGAAGAAATGAAGTGCCTTCTGAAGCAAGAGCTTGCGAAGTTCCCCAATCGCCCGTTTGGAGAGTTCATTCCAGGTGGAAACGCCGTCGGAATTGAAGGGCAAACGGACCTCATTCCAAAGCTCCGCAAGTTCGCGGCGACGAAGAAGTAAGGTGCCGCGTTCCTTTGCAGCATTGAAACGATTTTGAGAGACACACATGAGCCACACCAACATACTGACGTCGTTCAGCCGTACGATCTGCACGGTTTTTCCCTCGATCTGCATGCTGATCGTCTCCTCTGGGTACTCGCGCGAGGTTTTTGTTGCCACCACCGGCGACGATGGTAACGCGGGGAACAGGGAAGCTCCGTTTCGGACTTTGCAGAAAGCCGTCACGGTCCTGAAGGCCAGCGACGTCTGCACTCTGCGGGGAGGGCGGTATCACGAGGTCGTGTCGTTAAATGGCCTGCAAGGTACGGCCGAGAGACCCATCATCATCCGCTCCTTTCCTGGCGAGTGGGCGATTCTGGATGGCACGATTCCAATCCGGAGCAAGTGGTCGCGTCACAACGGGAACATCTGGAAGAACACCCTCGATCAGGACATCTGGCAGCTTTTTGTGGACAAGAAGAACATGACGCTCGCCCGCTGGCCCAACAGCCGGTACTGGTCGGAGCACTTCTGGGATCAATCCAAGTCGTGGGCTCTGAGCGAGGATGTCAAGAAAGGTTACGCCGACGGGACCATGGTCGATGCGGATCTCGCCTCGCTCCAGGTGTCGCTTGTGGGTGGCGTGGTGGTGATCAACTCCGACCGCTGGCGGTCGCGTGCCGGGACGATTGTCAGCCACACGCCCGGCTCGGATCGATTCGAATTCACTAAGGTGAAAGATTTTCGGGAGCGAGACTCACATTACTACTTCATCACGGCTCTGGCGCTGCTGGATGCCGAGGACGAGTGGTTCTACGACAAATCGAACAAGATGCTGTATCTCTATTCCGAGACCGACCCAGGTCTGCGCGAAGTGCACGGGCGCGTGATCGATGCGTCTCT
>CAYFJO010000220.1:0-16727 GCA_964343305.1 uncultured Pirellulaceae bacterium
TGGAGTACTGCGACTCACTCGCGTACCTTTGGTCAGTGCTGTCATTCGCGTACACCATCCAAACTCCGAAAAAACGATCAACACTCGAGTCGGTCGTGTCTTCGTAAGTGTTGCCAAGCCCCCAGTCACGATCGCTATAAGTACCAATGAATACGTCAGCACCAGTGCCGCCGTACATGGCGTCTTGTCCTGAACCGCCCTCAATCCAATCGTGTCCGCCATTTCCAAAAATTGTGTCGTTTTCTCCTTCGCCATATAAGAAATCATTTCCGTCCCACCATGATTCATCGTTGAACTCTTCATACTCGCCATCTGTGTTTTTGATAACGTACCCGTCACCAATCAAATCGTCTCCGCCGGACCCGCCGTAGAGCCAGTCATTGTGTGACCCGCCGACCAACAGGTCGTCGCCACCATGGCCATACAATCGATCGAATCCAGATCCGCCGTACAGGATGTCATCTTCGTCGCCGCCCTCGAGCGTATCATGTCCCCTGCCGCCCAGAAGAATGTTTGTTCCATCACCGCCGATCAGTGTGTCGTTTCCTCGACCGCCGTCTGCCAAGACATCTCCTTTACCATGAACCGTCATCACGTCAGGTCCTTCACCACCGTTGAATGTGACATCGCCGCCAGAGTCGCTGTTGTGATACGACCGAAAGTACATCGTGTCGCCGTCGTTACCGCCATTGAACTCGTAGTCGATATTTGAACCCGAGTATTCTCCAACGTAGAGGTAGTCACTACCGTCGTTGCCATCGAATCGCACTTCATCGACGTTCTCAAAACGATACGATTGATAGTGCCCCTTGTCGTTGTAAACGTAAAGGTTCACGGCGTCATTCGCTCCATAGGCATAGACTCGATCCCGATTGACAGAACCACGGATCTCGACTCTTGCATCGTTTTGTTCGACGGTGGGATGGTAGAGGGCAAACTCGGCTTGAACTTCGGCAGGTCCAGTGTCGAAATCAAAGCTGATATCACCAGCTTTCATGTCGCGTCGTTCGAGTGACTCGACGCCCAACTTTCGGTTGCGGCGTTTGCGAACAGGATTGTCTTTCTTGCGTTTCAGAAAACTAAACATGGCATTTCTCCAGGTCTCGAGGGTTGAGTTTTTCGTATTTGCAGGACCCGCGTCCCACGTGCCATGTACATTGCCCGCGCGCCACACGACTTTTTCGAAAAAACAGTTTTCTTGCTCGATTGCCAGTTTTTTAGGGGAAATTGTCCAAAACTGCGGACGAGCGAAACGGAATTTGCACCGGAAGATTGCCTCGCCTATTTAATCTTCACGCAATCCTAAATCGACTTCTTCCAGACTGTCTGGGCGTCCACCTTCCCCATCTTTTCAACAAATCGTGTGGCGCTCGTTCAATAAGCAAGGTAGACCGCTGAACCAACGTGATTCTGCGGATCGCGACTTGTTCAATCTAAGGGAAAAAACATGTCTAACTCAGCATCGGCACATTTAGCGCGCGGTTTGCGAGCCGGAATCGCGGACATTCAACACCATGTCGTACTTCAGTTTTATGACCGGCTTGTGGCGCTGGTGCGCAAACGCATTCCAACTCGCGCACGAAGAATTGGCGACGAAGAGGACATTGCATTGTGTGCTCTTGGCACTTTGTTTGTCCGCATGGAAAAAGGCGACTTCACGGACATCGAAACCGAGGACGACATTTGGCGACTGCTGATCGGCATTGCGAAGTTCAAAATCGCCAAACACATCGAACGAGAGATGGCTCAAAAGCGAGGCAGCGGCATGACTCGCGGCGATTCGGTTTGGAGCGACGATTCGGACAACAGTGGCTTCGACAATGTCGCCGTGGAAATGGATCCGCAGACCCACGTCGAAGTTGTCGAATACGTTCAAGCAATTCTTCAATTCATTGACGAACTCAATGATCCAACGCTTAAGAGCATTGCCATCTGGATCAGCCGGGACAAGACGCACGACTGGATTGCGGAGCAGCTTGGATGTTCAGTAAAGACAGTGCAACGCAAACTGAAGCTACTGAAAGGCAAAGTCCAAAGCTGGGCTGGTTGACAGTGTAACGCGGATTGGCCCGCACCAACACGAAAAATCGCCGAGAGCCTTTGCTCTCGGCGATGTGATAGTTTCCGAATTCAAATGTCGATTTAATCGCGGAGACGTTCCCACCGAAACCGCTCCCATCCACGGGGATATACTTTGGTCGCAACGGCGGCCAAGCGACTATAAGGTCCAACACCAGCGCGGACGTATTTCCCGTTCGATACGCTACGAATCGCGAAATCGCCACCATCAAGCGAGATGAATTCAAACAGCGTACTATTGGGGAACACGTCATCGGCATGCGTGGCGTGGAGATAACCGTCCGGATAGACAGTGACGTAGAGTCCGCTCTTCAGTGACCGGAGCCGGAATCGGTTGCCGGCGCTTGGAACGTACTCGAACCTTTCCCATCCGTCCTGAAAGACTCTGGGGCTCCAGGCCGATAGCCCAGAATTCGGACCCACACCGGCGCGGACGTACAAACCGCTGAACGAAGATTTGAATGCGATCTTGACCTGAGCTTGAGCTGGCTGGGAAGCAGCAAGGCCACTGACCAGTGTCAAGACAACGATTAGTGACGAAAGCGTTTTCATGGCTTGTCTCCGTTTTTGAGTGAAATTGAAAAAGAAATGAGCATGCTTTGGGTTGACGCCCGGCACTGCCTTGCGGTGTAAGCCGAGCATCGTGATCACTACTTCTGTATCCGAAATGGACTGGGCGCGAGGACAAAAGATCTCGTCAATTCTGCTCAGCTCCAAGACTCGACTTCTTTGCCAATGATGGTCTCGGCAACCGGATCGTCGTTGGCCAATCCGTTTTCAGATTCCCTGTGTCCAGCTCGTCGCGCGCTTTCGGATAACAAGAATAGCGATGCCAAAAATCGCTGCTTCAATCAATGACCAGGAGAACTGCTGATGAACCGACATAAGACCGCCCTATGGTGTGCGATCGCTTGTGTGCTCGCACTCTTTGCGGCAAACAGTCATTTGCGAGCCGAGTTTAAAAAGGGAACCAAGTTAAGGAAGACTGATGACGTTCGCGAACTAGTTGTCGAACTTACGGTTGGCGCGGGCAGTGACGAGTTGGACGAGCCGGTCGGGTTGGACTTGGGACTTGGTTTCCCTTTTTGGTTGCATCCGTTGGGCCGCGACGATCGGCTTGAAAAATCGTTTAGCATCACGATTGACAACGCCGACGGCGATCAAGATTTCCATTACTACCTGGATGCCGAGTCGCAAACCGTCAAGGCCGGCGACGTCTTGAAGCATGAAAGCGACGAACCGATGTTGGTCCAATTTCATGACGGCAACGATCGCGTTGAGAAAACGTTGCTCAATGGCGAATTCCATGTTGGCATCAACACCGAGACCAAACTCTGGGATCTTTTTCCGTCGGAACCTTCGCGAATTGAAGAAGGTCCAGTCCCATTTGGTGCCATACCACAATTGTCGACCGCCGGCAAAACACTCGCACCGGGGAAAAGTGCCAGCTTTACATTTCAATTGAAAGGTGATCCGGCACAGGATCGATTTCGCACGTCGGCACAACTGCTCGATGGAATCAAAGTGGGTGACATTTCGCGAATCGGTTTCATCGGACGGGGACAGGCAAATTGGATTCTCGCGGGATACGAAATCCACATCAACGACGAACTGTTTGCCGTCAACGACGAAGTGGATCGCGGTGCGAATGATGACCATGTCGACATTCGAAAACGAAAAGTCGAATTGGCGGCCGACGCGGCCGAATTGAGCCAAAAGATTTCTGATTTGCGAGCCCTCGAAGACGCGGCGCTTGCAAGCCCGGAAGAAATCAAGAATCTCGCGGGGCTTGTCGAAGAACTCAAGCCATTGTCAAAGTCACTGAAGTGGCTCGAAGGACAGATCGAGGCGAGTTACCCCTGGTTTATCGAATCAGAATTCGAACAGGAACAGAGGTCTGCCAATTTGATCAAGATTAGGTTGGAAACGGAAGACCACAAAGGCGCGGATACACGAAACCATGGCTACTTCCGTGTCGGCGGACGAAAGTACCAGATTGCGTCATTTCATCGGCCTCTGCATCACAAGTTGAATCCGCAGGTTATTGAATTGGATCCTGTTGCTGCACCGCTGACGATCTCTGATGCGAATGACATTGCTCTCGGTATGCTGGCCAATGGTTTTGCCTATGAAGACGTTCCCGATCGGTGGCATCCCAAACGCGTCGCCGTCGAGGTTGATGGCAAAGTAATCTACGACAGTGATGAAGTAAAACGCGATAAAGAGTCGCTCAAGGCAATCTGCATCATTCCACCAAGCCACCTCGATGGCGACGGACAACTCGTTGACAATGCCAAGCACTCGTCGCGCGAAGTGTTTCTTTGGCAACCGGGAAGTGACTTGGGAATTGCGCCGGATGCAGGCACTAGTCCAGACAACGACCCCGCCAAACCCGAACCATCGGATGAGGCAAATAGCAATCCGGAAAACTCAGCAAACAACTCCAACGGGAATGCTCAAAATGGAGAAAACAACTTTCAATCTGACAACGGTCAGTACGACGGCGCAGACTGGAATTCAGGTAATCAAGACTACGGACGACCTGATCCTAGCAATTGGGGTGGTTCGCAGAATCAACAAACACCGGGGACTTATGCGACACCATTGGGTCTTCAGTTGGCTGTCGGAAACGTCGGAATCGCTCAAGGCTGGCGACTTGATCATGAGTTCACCATTAGATGGGACGCCTTTGGTGATGAGACACAGGTTGCCTTCTACGAGGTTGATTTGCTTGCGTTTAGTCCACAAGATCCGCGACCCGTCGGTCAATCGATAATTGGTGGCGCAAGACGTGCCGCCGCAGGCGAACGTCGGCTTCAATTCATCAAGATTCCGCAACTGCCCAACAATTCGAACGATAGCTTTTATGTGATTCCGCGCGTTTTTCCACAGCTCGCGGATGGGTCGGTTGGCGATCCCAGATTTGGTGCGGGGCGCCCGATATTTCCGGCCAACATAGATATTACGAAGTACGAACTCGAGCTTAATTCGAAATACACCTACCTGCACAACACTGGCAACTCGGGTTCAGACAACGTCGCGTTCGGAGTATCGCCTTCCAAAAACTTGGGTGTCTGGAGTTTCTCCCGTGAAGCAAGTTACCTGCCGTTTGAACTTGAGGCTCCCTTCCTCGCATCGAAAGCCATCGCGCACAATGTCGGCTTTGCAAAGGGCAAGGGAGATTCAAGAAACTCCGTCGAACTTCGATTGCCGAAGTTCACCGGCAAGATTCGTCTTCAGGCACAACTCGGATTCGTTTTTCGTGGTGCCAAACCGAGTGATCAAACGAGTGTCGATGTTGCGTATTCGATCAACCCCATTGCACTAGCGTCTACAAACAATAGCAGCAATGGTGTTGCTATCCTCGGACAACCTTCCATCGCCGCGTTCCAGAACGTCGCGCAATGCAATGGACTTTCGCCAATGGGTGCGATTGACCTTGTGATTGATCCCCAGGACGGGGGCAAAAAGATCTGGGAACTCTCTGTGAACTTCACAGTTGATGTGAGCAAGACCGACGCGCGACCAGCGTTGTTCGGCGTACGTGTCGTTCCAGCGAAGTAATTGCTCGATGATGATCCATTTTAGGAGCAAACCATGCGTGATTTGCCAACAATCTTTAGACGATCAAGCAACCGCTATCATGTGTTATTATTTGCCTTGGCCGTTTGCATCCATTCGGTTTGTTTGTCCGTAACAGCCGGTGAACGGGTCGCCAGTAGCGCCGGGGCTCGCTCGAGCAATTTAAGAGTCACTGGTTTTCATGGTCATGTTTACGTGAAGACCGACTCCAGTTTGGACGTTGTGTCCGGTGTGACGATCGAATTCACAAATCTCAGCAGCGGGACGAAGGCAACCGTTGCGTCGAATGCTCACGGCTATTTCCGGACACGCCTTGGGTTTGGTACCTACTCTTATCAAATCGAGTATAAGAACCAAGTGGTCGACCAAGGTCGCTTTCAATTGCATCCGTCAGACGGCCCACCGCGATGGGTCATCCAGGACTTTGCTTTTACGCATCTCCCCGGCGGCCGTCTGTCAGTCGAAGTTGTGTCAAAGAAAGACGAGAAGCCGCTCGATAGCGTCAACATTGTCCTGCGAGACAAGGCCAACTCCGGGTCGACCGTGAAACCGAATGACGAACAATCATTCCCAAATATCGGCCAATTCACGTTCGAAGTGACCGGCACGGCGCGAGAGTTCGAGTTGTATATCCAGCGTGTGGGCTACCGAGCCAAATCGCGGAGCGTGTCCATTTCATCGGATGAGGTTGCACCATTAACCGTGCGCCTCACACGATCCACAGTTCTGTTGACAGCCATCGTCAAAGATCAGTACGGCAGTTATGTCGAAGACGCTCGTGTCCTGGTGCGGCAGGACGATCTTCGCAACACGACATTCAGTCTCAAGACCGATAGCGAGGGTCAGGCAACACACGAGATTGCTCGGCCCACTGGCCGAGCAATCTCGGACAAATACGTTGTCCTGGCCTACCAAGGTGACGCGAAAGCTCGTCCTAAGTCAGTGACGATCAACGCACATTCGAATGACTACATGACCGTCGAATTGACGCTTGAATCCTCGCCTCAATCGGCCGTGGTCAATCAGCCTGGCTCCGTTGTTCCAAACAAGAACCAGAGCAACGGCGGATCGAATGAAGAAGAGGACGAGAGAATCGTCGATGTCTATGGTTATGTCAAATACTATCACCGAACGGTAAATTCAACGAAGAAATATAAGATCGTGCGGGGGGCAACCGTGATTTGGCATGACCAAGGCCATAACACAGCAACGTACGCGACCATTGAAAGCGACCAAGAGCTGGAAAAGTACACAGTCTCTCTGCCCGAGGGAATCTACGACGTTGAAATCCTTGCTCCTTCAGGATTTCGGTCGACTGTCGAGCGGAATGTCGAGATTGAGTTTGGTAAACGACGCAGGGATATCATTCTTGAGAAAGAGAATTCAAGCTCAAAACCGCCCGTGGTCGTATCCACACCGCCGAAAAAGGTGGAACGTCAACGAGCAAAAGTGACAGTTCACGTTGTCGAAGAGCGAAGCAAGCGGCCGATTCCCAGCGCGACCATTACGGTTGTCCGTGATGACGGATACACATTTGAAACCAATTCGGCCAATGGAAGCCGACGACTGAACCTCACGCCCGGGCGTTCATATCAATTTCGCGTCGAAAAGAAAGGTCGTTTGCCGAATGGACGTATTGGACGGACGCATTACGTTGCAACATCGAGGATCATTCAACCGCAGGGCGACGAAGAAGGAACCATTTGGCTGCAGCCCATATCTCACGCTCCTCCAGTCGATCCACCTCATCACCCATCACGACCGGATCCGCCTGTCATTATTCCCGACACCAACATAATTTGGCCACGGCTAATTCCAGTTCCATCCCGCGGACCATCCATTGAACAGAATCCGCCCCGACCATCATCTCCACCCGTCATCGGCGTTTTACCGGCAAAACCATTGCCGCATGTGAAATAGCCAATCGAACCTGTGATTCAAGCAATATCGCGCGAATTTGGAGAAACAAAATGCCGTTCATTAAAAGCAACCTCACGTCCTATTTCTTCGTGACTTTCATTATCACTTGTGTCGCGTTCGGAAAACTCGCATCAGCACAGGTAACCATGTATGAAGACGAGGACTTCGAAGGCAGGGTGTGGAACATTACATTGCAAAATGACGAACAATATCGCAGTGTCAGTCTATTCGACACACCGAGTTGGTACAAAAAGATATCGTCCCTTCGCGTGTCGAGGGGACACGCCGTACTGCTACAATCCGGGTCGAGTTTTCTGACGTTTAAATTCAAAGGAAGCAGCACGGGTTCTTCAGCCGAATTCGGCTACAAAGATCTGGGCGACATGGATGACGAGGCGGTTCACCTGATCGTCTATACACACTACAAGTCCACAGGCTTGATCAGTGGCCCGCCAGGCGCTGTATTTGAAGACAACTCGATTGTGGGAAACGGACTGTCCAAAAGGCAATTCCTCGGCGAAGGCGTCTATCCAGGCGCCTTGCTTGCCAAGCAGGGTTTTCGCCAGTTGCGGTTTCCAGACTATTCACAACGGGGAACCATCGTCAAATTCCATCTAAACGATGGTCGAATACGAGGCCTTACGCGAACTGACCAGGTGGATCGATACAATCTCGAACGCGAATTTGGCTTGGCGAACATTCGTTGCTTTATCATCGAGCCGGCGCCCGAAAAGCCTGATGTGATACCTGGACTCTCGATTCCCAACCTCGCGGGCCGATGGACGTCGGTTCTTGGTAACGATCGAGACCACGTCGAGTTAAGAAAAGATCCCACAGGTGCCGTACGTGGCCACTTCCTCACGAAAGACGAATCAGGCAATCAAGTTCAACTTTACGGCAAGATCGGAAAAAACGGCACCGTTCAGTTTCGAGTCATCGGTAGTTTTCTTAAGGGCAGTGCAAACTTGACACTTTCCAAGAACACAAAACAGATGTCTGGCACATTTACGGACATCTTGCAAAACAAGAATTGTAACTGGGAGCTTACTCGCTGAAAAACTATGAGGAGTCGTACCCCGCCGTTGCATTTTTCATGCGGCGTTGGATTCACTCAATTCGCGACGTAATTACACGTCGTCAGCAAGTTCTCCGCCCAATCGTCGCAGCACGCGATACTTGGCCTGGCGGACGGCTTTGGTTGTCATTCCCAAATCGCCAGCAATCATATCCGTTCGATGGCCTTCGACAGTCGCCCGCCAGAAGGCTTGCCAAGTATTTCTTTCAAACTCCGTGTGAATGATCGTCACGGCACGCTGCACGAGACTGCGTTCGACGTCGAACCCTGCCAATATCGAGTCGTAGGACTCCTCGCTTAACACATCCACGGCTTGTTGCATTCGAATTTGGGCATCTGTCCCACCGACGGCATTCGCACGGTCTTCTTGGCGACGGAAAAAATCGCCGAGTTTGTTGCGCGTAATCTGCACAGCCACCACGAAACGTGGTGCCTTCGCTGCCGTGTTGAAACGAGGCGATGCGTCCAGCCAACGTGCGAAAGATGCCTTGCCAATGTTTGCAGCGTCATCCTTCTCAGACCCACGCGGCGGGCCCGGCTATAGATCAGCGGGCCGAAAAGTTGCACCATGCGATCCCAGGCCAACGTGTCCTGCGCGAGGCGTTTTTTGCACGTGCCAAGAACATTGCCCACGCGACACGCGATTTTCCGAGATTGATGCGGGGCGTCTTAACTCCAGTCGTAACAGTCACTTGCGAATCTTCGCCCAGATTTGGTTCTGGGAGTTTCCGGTAATCATCAAAAGTCGTGTGGCGCTAGGGCAATGTTCAGGGAAACCAAACGTTGTCAGTCACAAACGGAGCCCATACGATGATTTCCCAATTCTTCAAGCTCTTCACGGATCGCAATTCAAACAACTCTCCCTCTCGACGACAAAAACGACGTTTTGGTGTCGAGCCACTCGAGGGCCGTGCCATGATGGCTGGCGATTTCATGGCCGCGGATGTCTCGTTCCTTGCGGTTGAAGCGAACAACGTTGCGGCCGAAGTGGTCGAAGGAAATCTGATTGTCACTGGCGACGATGGCGACAATCATGTGATCATCGAACAAGATGAATCGGCAAACTACGCGATCAAGCCGTTCGGGTTTACTCGCGTTAACGGCCAAGATGCAGGTGAAGCGGCTCTGATTTCACGATGTGCGGTGACCGGCGACATCATCATCAAGATGAACGCGGGTGACGATAAAGTGATAGTCCACGGCCGCGACTGGCCGGCAGGTGGTTGTGAAGACGCAAGCGACGTGACATTGGGCGTTGGCGACTTTCGCGAGGCCACTGGGATTAACAACTTGATTGCCGATCTTGGTGATGGAAGCGATCTCATTCACATATACAAAGCTCGGGTGGGAAAGGATATTGAGCTGTCGAGCGGAAGGGGGCCAAGTAGGTATATCGTAACTCGTTCAACGGTCGAGGGCGGCGTGTCCACGAAATCCAGTCAACACAACGACGTCGACGGAAGGTGCTCGACGATTCTGTATGTCCAAAACAGCACAATAGGTGGCAATGTGACAGTCGAGAACGATGGTGGAATGGACAGCGTGCGATTTACAAGTTCCAACGTACACGGAGACGTCGATATTGAAAACGGGGAAGGCGGAAGCTCGGTTTCAATCTTGGAATCCACTTTGCATGGCGACTTCGAGATTTCGAACGGTAACGGGTTTGACAGGTTCTATTATTCGGATTCCCTTGTCAAAGGAGACGTCGAACTGAACAACGGCGATGGACGAGCTTTGACGCAGATCGTTCACCAAGAATACTATGGTGCTTATTGGGAAAAAGTATTCGTTGACGCTTATGACCGCCCGTCGATCCAGGGTAAGTTCGAAGTCAACAACGGCACAGGCAACTCTCAATTCTATGCACGTGATGCCGATTTTGGTGAACGCGTTGAAGTTCAACACGGCAACGATCGTTCGTCCACATCGCTGTACGGCGTGACGTTCCATGGCGATGTTGTCATCAGTACGGGCGAGGGACGATCCTGTTTGCGAATTCGGGACGCCAACTTTGACAAGGACCTTTCGATCGTCAACGTTTCATACTCACCCCAATGGACAAACCGTCAGTTTACAACCTTAGAAAACGTCTTCGTTGGTGGCGACCTGGATATCTCGCACACGGGGGGCGGATCGGAAGTGACGTTCAACAACGTCGTGGTTTGGAATGACTTAAACATTCACAATAAAGGGCAAGGCTCGGATGCGATGTACTTGAATTGGGTCTTCGTATTTGGCGACACGACCATCGACGCTGGAGCCGGCAGCGACTTCGTTTGGCTCAACAACACTTGGTTCCGAGGTGACGTTTACCTGGATGGCGGCTCAGACACGAGTCCGCACAACGACGTTGATGTGGTTTGTGTAGCCGGTTTCAACAACCTCAACCGCTCGGACCTCGGCCATTTCGAGTACTCCTACATCAACGGCGAGTGGATCGTATGGTGATGGCCGCGAATTCGACTCAGACGGTCGTCATCGACCGCTGTCGTACGGGAATGCCTGAGTGACCACGGCGATCCATTTGCCATCTGGGCTGAACGCCGGCTCACGAACAATTGCCATTTCAGCCAAAACGACGGTCTGGACAAGCGTGTGCCGCGTAAGGCGAGCGGCAGATGAAAATATACCAGTGTAGAACAATTGTCCCAATTGTTCAGGAACAGTTGAGACAGCTGTTCTACAATCGGCAGGTAAATTCTCGTCTGCCGCTCGCATAACGTCGAACAAACGCACCCGGTCAGCTATTCAGATTTCGAGAGCAAGGCCGTGACGTCTTCACGGTCCGCAGATTTGGCCATGTCTCTTGCGGTGAATCCCGCTTTGTCCTTGATGTTCGTCTTCGCTTTGTGCCCTAGTAATATGCGGACGACCTTGCCATGGCCGCGCCAAGCAGCTTTGTGTAGCGGTGTGCTGCCATCGCTATCTTGAGCGTTTGGGTTGGCGCCAAAGTCGATCAACGCGCCGACCACTTCGCTGTGGCCTTGCCAGGCCGCCGCGTGCAATGGTGTTGACATATCGGGTTCGGATGTGGTGGCTGTTCCGCCTTTAACCAGAGTTGTTACCGTTTCAAGGTGCCCATTCCAGGCGGCTCCGTACAGGGCCGTATGACCGGATGCGTCTCGGATGTTGGGGTTGGATTTGCTGTCCAAGAGTAAACCGACTACTTTGTAATGCCCGTTCCAGGCGGCGGAATGAAGCGGTGTTTCGCCATCCTCGTTCTTTGCATTCACATTTTGCTTGCGATCGATGAGCGATTTGGCCGCTTCAGCGAAACCCTGTCCCGCCGCCCAATGCAAGATCGACTCGCCATTGATCGTTTTGAACTGCTTGATGTCGGTGACCGGGATTAAGTGTCCCGCCGCTTTGGCGTGCCCACCGGCGATTGCAAG
This sequence comes from uncultured Pirellulaceae bacterium, assembly GCA_964343305.1. Classification (GTDB taxonomy): domain Bacteria; phylum Planctomycetota; class Planctomycetia; order Pirellulales; family Pirellulaceae; genus CAYFJO01. Next base: position 12,052 of record CAYFJO010000220.1, read on the forward strand.
TTGTAGGGGCGTGCGGCCTTCGTTGTCTTTTGCTACGGGGTCGGCCTTCTTTTTGAGCAGGGCTTGGACCGCTTCGTGGTAACCGTGGCAGGCGGCAAAGTGAAGCGGCAATTGGCCACCGGGCAACTTGGTTTTGACGTCTTTGATCCCCGTGAGCATCGGACCGACCAGGTCGACGTTGCCATAGGATCGATATTGCAGCGCGTATTGCAGTGCCGTGCGCTTTTGTTTGTCTTGAATACCGATGTCGGCACCGTCGTCCAGCAGTGGTTTGATCATGTTTTGCCGGTAGTTCATCACGGCCCAATGCAACGGAGTGTAGCCGTTGTTGTCTTGCAGATTGATGTCCGGTTTGTGCTTGAGCAACTCGATTAATACATCGGAGCGGTTGTTGCTGATCGCAAGATGCAGTGGCGTGTACCCATTCTGTTGCTTAGCGTTGATGGCCTTGGGGTTGTCTTTCAGGATTGACTTGACTTTCGCCAAGTTTGCATTTTGGACCGCAGTGTGAATTTCCGCACCGCTGGCAGCGACGGCCAGTGCGATCGACAAAGTGAGTGCGACGAAACTTGGGAATGCGAGGAGTTTGATGTTCATGGTCGCTGAATTCCTGGTTCGAGATTACTCGTTTGTATGTTTACAAAGCACGTCTTAGGTGGATCAGTCCAAGTGTCCCTACGATCACTAGCGCGATCAGCCCGAACAGTGGGGCGTATTGGTCGGTGGGCTTTGAGTTGTTTGCAACCTGCTGCTCATCAACCTGCCGGCCAACCGGTGTATCCAATCGCCCAAACTTGAGGATTCCTGTCTTTGGGCTTGCCGGCGCTTTTGATTTCGCATCGTAGTTCTTTGCGTCGTTTCGTCGCGCGGGCATTTTGTATCGTACAAACCGCAGGTTTTGGCGGGCTAACAATTCGCGCGGAAAGTCGCCGTCGATGACGGTCAACGTCATTTGTTTCAAGCCCGCGAGCGATTGCCGCACAATCTTGTCACGAAACTCGGCTAACGACTGTTCGTTGAGACGGTCAATCTCCGGTCCGCGCAAACCAAATCGTTCACCGATGCGAAGCAGTTCTTTTTCTCGTTCCTCGTGCGGCAGCGAAAGATTGTCATTGTTGACGGCAAGAAGGTCGGACGCGAACAGTTCTTTGGCGACGCCGTTGTGAGGCGCGGGGTTGCGTTGAGAAGGCAACTGCTTTCGCCACCAGTCGGGAATGTCTCGATCCGTGCCGCCAATGATCCGAACGGGCAAAGGCTGCGTCACATTTCTGTAAAGCTGCTCGCCCGACACTTGGCGGACGACGTACTCTTCGGGAATCAAGCGGATCTTGCGCGGGCCTTCGGTCAACAAGTACACGATGTTGTGCAACTCGCCATCGTTAAAGGCCGACAGTCGCATCGGCACGACAAGTTCATCGACTTTGAAACGAAACCCCATGCCCTGTACGTGACCATCAAACGTCGAGCCGTCGGGGAGTTTTGAGTTGGTGTTCCGCTGGCCGGGGCGAGGATCGACGCCCGCCTTTTGACCAACTTTTGTCTTGACCGCGACGAAGCACCAACGAGCGGCAACATAATCATCGCACGCCTCGTCCATCCCGTCGGGATATTTGTAACCGTGGTCATCGATCCAACGTTTTAATGCCACGGCACTGCCTGCTTCCAACACTGCGACTTCATACATGCCAACCGCTTCCTGGCGGAGCACCCGAACTGTGTCAAACTGCAACGCTTGGCCACGATCGCCATTGGAGTCCGCTTTTTCGCCAGGCTCCTCACTGGCATCCTCATCAGGACCGAACAGGTTTCGCAAATCGACCACAACTTCCGGCGGATCAATGGCCGCAGCGATGTGTGGAAAGATCAGATCCGGCACCTTGCGAATCGCCGGCGGCGTAGGAAACGGGATCAGCATCCCGAACTCGTCAACCTTGCCTGTGAAACCAGGCCGGATGACAAACGTCTCGATGCCGTCCTTAAAAAACACGTAAGTCTGCTGATCGCCAATCCGGGCCAACGGAATCGGCTGACCGCTGGGATAAATCGGCGGCACCATCCCGCAGGGATCCGCCAACACCGTGGTTGTCCAAGAGCCGCAACCAACGATTACGGCTCCGATCATCAACGATAATGTGGCGCGCATCTCTAATTCTCCGTGAAGCGATTTTGTTTCTTAACGTCTGGCCGTTCCGTAGGTGTTTCCTGCCTTGGTCCAGATGATATCCTTGTCCAGCGTCACTTCGATGAATCGAGAAACCCCTGTAATCAACGTGTTGCCGCTGGTGAGCCGAAACGCATCGACCGCGCCTGGTTCAGCAAACTCCCAGACGATCTGTTTATCACGAGTCACTTCGATCACGCGCCCGCTAATGCTGGTGACCAAGACATTGCCATTGGGCAGCGGTTGAATTCCATAGCAATTCGACGACGGGTATTGCCAAACGACTTTGCCTTCAGGTGTGACTTCCTTAACGTTACCTTGGTATTCCGAAAGCAGCGTGTTGCCGTTTTCCAGCCGGTGAACATCGCCACATTGGCTTTGCGTTTCATATTGCCAAACGACATTTTTATCGGGATCTACTTCGACCGCTCGCATGCCGTTCCAGTCAGCAATCAAGTAGTTTCCATTCAAGAGTTGCTTGGCATTGAGCGGATGGACCGATTGGATTTGCCAGACCGTCTTTCCATTGCCGTCGACTTCGATTACTTTCTGTTGTCCATGGGCTGCGATTAGAACATTTCCGTTGGCTAGTTTTTCGGCGCTCCATGGGTATCGTACCCGGTCGAACGACCAGACTTCCTTGCCGGACGTATCGTATTCTGCGACCTTGTTCAGTCCGCGAATAGCCAGCAGAGTATTGCCGCCAAGATAGCTGACGCCTATGCCAAAAGGAGAAAGCGGGAAGTTCAGCTTGGATGTCTTTCCGTCTCCCGCAATCCAGTCGGTCCACTTGGCGACTGCTTCGGTGCGTTTTGCCACTTTGTCGTGCGCGGAAAACCCGAAACGCTTGCCCGTCAATCCGCGCAGCGCCAAGGCGCTGGATGTTTGCACAAGTTTGTCACTCGACGACAGCAGTTTCTCGAGCGCTGCCAGCGACTTTCGGTCGCCGAGGTCTGCGAGGGCGCGTGCGCCTGCTAGTTTCACCCGGTCCTCGGGATCGCTCAAAGTGTCGTACAACTCTTCCGAAGCCCTTTCCTCGAGTGCTTTGCCAAGTGCCGCCGCGACGGCGATGCGGACTTCGACGTTTTCGTTTTTCAATTCGCGTCGCAGTAAAGCTGCATCACTCGGCCGAGCGGACGCCTTGAGTGCCTGTCGGGCGGCGTATCGCAGATGAGGTTTGTCGCACAGCGGAATCGCACGAATCAACTCAGCGGTCACGCCGGTCGGTTTGCCCTCTTCGACGGTTTTGAAGGCGGCGTACAGAACCCGATCGCTTTCCGGTTTGCCAAGTTGCAGGATTTTTGTGGCTCGCCAACGAATCTCCGGATCGTTGCCTTTCGTTGCCGCGATGAGTTCCTCGTTGGGAAGCACCGGAAGGACAAGTAGCTTTGCCATCGCGTCTTCGCGTTTGGCAAAGCTGTCGGTCGTGCCGAGCGCTTTGATCAATTGCATGGCGCGTTGCTTCTGTTGCTCGCTGGGATGCAAACCGCTCAGGTATTCGTTCAATCCGTCCGAGTCGGTTTTGATGTTCTTCTCAGTCAATATCTTCTCGTAATAGGAAAGTTCGTCCGCACAAAGTACGCCGCCCATTGTCGCAAACGCTATCAAAAAGCACGCCGACCAGCCGATGTGCCGCTTCAAACGTACCGAAATGACCAAGCCCACAAAGGCAACGATCACGAGAGAGACGATCCAGGTTGTCGATGATCCGTTTTGTCGCGGTGGCATCAGTGCGCCGATTTTCAGGACGCCGTCTTTCTTGGGCGACGGCGCATTAAGTTTCGCGTCGTACGAAGTTGGCCGGTTTCGCCTCGACGGCATCTTGTATTCAGCAAAAGTCAGATTCTGTTTGCCGAGCACCTCACGCGGAAAGTCGCCGTCGATGACGGTCAGCGTCATATCTTTGAGTTTGTCGAGCGATTTTTCGACGGTTTTCCGCCGCTCTTCGCCGAGCGACTGGTTGTTCAGCTTGTCGATGTCAGCCCCGCGCAGGCCGAGGCGTTCGCCAATTCGCAGCAGTTCTTTCTCGCGTTCTTCGTGGGGCAGCGCGAGTCGGCCAGATTGGATCGCCAAAAGATCGGACGCAAACAATTCGCCGGCCGCGCCATTTTTCGGAACCGGGTTTCGTTGCTGCGGCAACTGCTTGCGTCGGTATTCCGGAATGTCCGCTTCGGTGCCGCCGATGATTCGCAACGGCAACGGCTGTGTCAGATTATTGAAAAGCTGTTCACCTGAAATCTGCCGGACGACGTACTCTTCAGGAATCGAACGGATGCGACGGGGACCGTCGGTGAGGAGATAGACGACGTTGCGAAGTTCACCTTTGTTGAAAGCGGACAGCCGCATCGGCACGACTAACTCGTCGGATTTGAAGCGGAAACCCATGCCTTGCACATGGCCGTCGAAAGTCGACCCTTTGGGAAGTTTCGCGTCGACGGTTCGCTGCCCCGGCTTCGGATCAACGCCGCCTTTCTGGCCGACTTTTGCCTTCACTGCGACAAAGCACCAGCCCAAT
>CAYFJO010000221.1:0-16703 GCA_964343305.1 uncultured Pirellulaceae bacterium
ATCAAGTCGCTGTTGTGGTCGGGCCAGCGTGAGCGGTTTCTGCTGAGTTTCTACTCGGCACTGGCCCACGGGGCTGCCCCCGATGCGAGAACGTCCGGCGAGGATTGCTCCGTCTGGCCGGCCCGTATGAGCAACCACACGTGGCGTGCCGAGCACGATGCGGCACGATGGAATTGGCAAAGCGGATGGGACGAGGCCCTCAGCGCTCCACCGGGAGTGGTCCTGCAACTTCTGCGAACGATGCTGGTGGACGAAGGTCAGAACGGTGAAGGCGACGACGGATCGCTCATCCTGCTGGCCGGCATTCCTCGCGGCTGGCTCGCAAACGGCAAACAGATCCGCGTCACCAACGCGCCGACCCATTACGGTCCGATCTCGCTCGAAGTCGTGTCCAACGTCGAGGCGAACAGCATCAGCGCAACACTGAATCTCAAGCCGCGGCGAGACGTCCGGCGGGTTGTCCTGAAGCTGTTCCACCCTAAGGGCCGCCCCATCCGCAAGGCACAGATCAACGGCCGCGACGTCGCACCGGCCGATGGTGAAACGCTCTCTTTCTCACCAGGCCGAGAACAGCACTTCAACATCACCGCGATGTTCTAAGTTCTTTCATGGCTTTGAAGATCGGCTGGGTTTGTGCGGCAGCAACTGTTTCGCCCGCCGGCGAATGGCTCCGTTCGGTGAGCTGCGCAGCGCTTTGATACTCTCTTGATTGATGTCACTCGCTTTCAGCCGGCGGGCTTCGACTGCATCGAGTAGCGACGTCATTCGTATTTCGTTTCGCACAAACGCGGCCAGAGCCAGGGTTCGATTGCGTTTGGTCAGATGCTCCAGGCTGTTCAGCAAAACTGTTGTGGCGTATGTAGAATCGACATCAGCCAGCCCGCTCACAGCGCCCATTTGGAGTTCCGCGTCTTCGCTCTCGAGGTATTTGACCAACTGCGTGCCGCGACGCTTCCAATCGTCCATCGCAATCATTCGCAGCGCGTCGTAGCGCGTGCCGGAGCGGATTTTTTGATTGTCGGCCATCGAGGCGGCCTGGCCCAGCGAACGGCGCCAGCGGCCGGACAGTTCTGGTTCGCCTTTCAGAAGTTCGTCCATCCGAGCACGGGGCCAGACGCCGCCGAGGCTGATGCCGTTGACAATCCCGCCGCCGATCACGACCGCGCGCCAGTCGCTCAGCGGCTGACCAGTCGTCGGCAACGCCACGTCGAGCAGACGGCGGAGTTCGTCGGCGTCGTTCCGTTTTCCTGCGGCGATCGACACTCGCCAAATCCACGGGATGCGGCGGTATTCGTCTGCCGAGCCGAGCCTCAGGTCGGCGACCATCGCCGCGACGATCGGCCCCGCATGCATCGGATTGTCTGCCATCAGCTTTTCGCGATGGCTCTTACTTTGCGTGTCGTCCAAGAGCATCCGGGCGATTGCTGCCGGATCGGTCGGGTCCGGTTCCGAGGACGCGGAATCTGAGAGTGCCAGCAACGGTGATCGGCCGCGCGGAACAAAATAGACGGCCCGCAAATCGAACAGTGCCGAGCGAAGTTTGCCGTCGGGCCGCACGGTGATGTTTTGCAGCCCGCCGGCCAGTGAAACCGAACCGACCTTCGCGTGCCGATACCGGTCCCAGCCGCCGGTCGCCACGACCGTCGAGCGAACGACGGGGTCGACGCCGTCGATTCGGAACGCGTTGCCGGCCGATTCGTCGTGGCAGGCCCAGTCAATGTAAACGTCGTACGTTCCCGGATTGTCGATCTGCACCCGCCAACTGACCCGGTCGTTCTCACCGTGCCAGTAGCCGATGTTCTGGAACGGCTGTTCAAAGACGATATCGCCGCCGTAGATCGCACCGTTGGTTGCCAGCAGCGAAAGTTGCCCTTTCTCGGCGGAAGCGACCGTGGTCGGTGTGTTTCCGGCAATCGTCTTCGGTTTGGGCGCAGTCGATGCCAGGTACTCGAGCAGATCGGCCATCTCCTGTTGTTTGACGTCTTTTTCCACTCCATCGGGCATCGCAGACTTGCCGGTTCCCCGCAGTTCTTCCAATTCGGTACGCAGCAGAACGTGCCGTTTGTTGTCTGGCTCGACAATCGTGATGCTGGTGCTGGTTTCGTCGGCGAGCACTCCCGTAAAGACCTTGCCACCGGCAGTTCCTGCGGCGTAATTCTGGTATCGGGCATCGACATCGCGGCTGGGATCGAGAATGGCGATCAGAAGCGCCTCGGGTGTCTTGGTAGAAAGTGCCGCCAGGTCGGGGCCGACGGCGTGTCCCGCGTCTTCCAACTTGTGGCAGGTTGCGCAGACCTTGATGAAAACCGCCTTCCCGCCGGCGCGATCGCCCGGCGTCTCGAGCGCTGTTTGATATCGTTCAATCGTCGGTTGGCGGTCGGCGTCCTTTGTCGAGAACAATGTGGCTGCCAACGTGCGGACTGATTCGTCTCGATGTGTGAGCAGTCGACTGCGTCGAGTTGCGTCGAGTTGGGCCGGCTGAACCTGGCCCGACTGGACGGCTTCGAGAACCTTCGGGATCCACGCATCGCGTCGGAGCAGCGCGTCAAGGATCTGTTTTTGAAGCTGCGGAGTTGCCGAGGGCAACGCCGACACCAATGCGGATGCGGCCTCGGTGTCGCCCGTACTCGCGATCGATTGCACTGCCGCAGTCTGTATCTCGACGGGGCTCTGCGGCACCAGCAACTCGCTCAACAGCTCGACATCGGCGGCCTGCCCATCCAGACGTCGCCCCAACAGGGTGATCGCAGCCAAACGGTTTGCCGTTTGCGCCTTGTCATCGCGAGCGGTTCGCCGGGCCTTGTCGAGGAACTTGACAAGCTGTTGTCGCACGGGTTCGTGAATAACTTCATCGAGTTTCATTTTGCGGCGTCTGAGTGCATCGACGACCGTCCCGAGCGCGGCGGCCCGCCAAGCGGCATTTCCATCGTCCACGGTGACGATCGTCTCGATGACGCCGGCCATCGTTTTGCGATCGCCCAGAGTGGTGGCCAAGCCGAGAAGAGTCTGCAGCAACTTTCCGCTTCGATTCTCTCGCGACTCGGCCAATACAGTTCGCAGAAGGTCATGAATGTTCTGTTTGTTTGCCGAACTCATGACGGCCGCGACGAGGTACCGATCGCTAGAGAACTTTGTGGCCAGCTGGACCAAGACGTCTGCGGCACGCCGGTCACGGCACTCGCCGAGCGAGTAGGCGAGTTGCAATTGGACTTGTGGCACCGAGTCATCAAGCATCTTCAGCAGCGCATTCAAGAGGTCCGGCGATTCATCCAAGCGGTTTTCAGACAGCCGGACGGCATGCCGGCGGACGTCGGCATGTTTGTCGGCGAGTGCCGCCTGCAGGATTTCGTCGCGCAGCAGGCCCAAGCCGTCCAGCGTACAAAGCGCGTGCAGCCGGCCTTGGGGGTGCCGGCCTTTGCGTGCAAGCTGTTCGAGATGCGCGGCGGCCGTTCGGTCGTTTCTCCAGACCAGGAGTTCTTGAACCAGATCACGACGGGAACCGTTTGGGCTATCCAACGCGGCCACGAGTTCAGGAGTCTTCATGCCGTCCAGCGGCGTCTCGGATCGCGGCCGTTTGTTTTTTGGAAAGATGCGATAAATCCGTCCCAGGCCCTTTCCGGCAAACGTGTCGAGCGTCGCGACGGTCTCCCGTGGAATCCAGCGCGGATGCTCGATGACGTAGCGGTACATGTCGACTACCCACAGTGCACCATCGGGACCGGTTCGCACCTGGACCGGACGGAACCAGCGATCGGTCGAGGCGAGGAATTCGGAAGACTGTTCCTCTGGGGCACGGCGTCCGGAAAAAGTTGCTCCGCGCCGGGACAACGTCAAACGATGAACGAGTTGGTTCACCGGCTCGCAAGAGAAGCTGTTGCCCGCAAAGCTCTCTCCCAACAGGTCGTCGCGATAGATTTCAGCGCCGCACACGGACGTCGGCCGGCCGGCGGCTCCGGACAATTTGAACCGGACCAGTTCACCGACCGGAAACAGCGTCTCCGGGTTCGGATCGCTGGGAACGTAGACTGCCGAAGCCGGCGGTGCGACGTGCGGATTTCGCCGCGTGTAACGATCGGTGAGCGGATAATGCCGCAGCAGGGTTCCGTTACTGCAACCGAACCAGTCGCCCCAGTCGTTGCGGATGCGGCCTTGTTGCGTGTTGCCGGCCACCGGTTCGATGTCGCCGGTTTCGGGATTCAAACGAAAATCGCGGCTGGAACAGTCGGCAGTCTTTCCAGAGAAGCTTGTGATCTTGCCGCCGAACAATCCTCCGGAGCCGTAGATCCAGTTGTCGAGTCCGAGCCGCAGACTGTTCACGCGGGCCTGCGGGTTCTTGGTTTCAAATCCCCAAAAGAGTATTCGCCGGATGTCCGCCTTTCCATCTCCGGTCGTGTCCTCGGCATACAGGATGTCCGGTGCGTCGCACACGAGCACGCCGTCTCGCCACACCTTGACGTCGGTCGGAAAGCGAAGGCCGCCGAGGAACATGGTCGCCTTGTCGTATTTCCCGTCGCCGCTTGTGTCTTCAAGAAATCTAATACGTCCGGTTGGTTCGAATTCTTCGTCGACAGATCGCGCGTAGTCGGTCATCTCGGTGACCCACAGCCGGCCGTCCGGGCCGAAATCGATGGTCACGGGATCGGACACCAATGGTTCGGCGGCGACCAGTTCGATTTGGAGATGGTCATGAGTCTTCATGCAGCGCAACGAGTCGGCCGGCGATTTGGGAGGAACGCCCTGCGTGCCCGGTTTGACGTGGAACGAGTCCGGCGCCTGCCGCAGCACCTCGTCGACAATCAGTTGTTCGAGCCCCGCTTTTAGTGTTGTTGGAAGGGCGAAGTAGGGGACCTCGGAACCACCGCCGTAGCCGCCTTCTCTCACGAGCCGCTCAGACGGAATGTACGAACAGAAATCGTTGCTGTAGGCGTTGACCCAGATTCGGTCGCGGTTCAATTCGCGTTTGAGACGGTGCGAGTAATCGACACAGACTTCGCCGGCGAGGAACACCATCGACAGCCGATTGCCGAAAGTCAGCGTTTGGATTGGATAGTCGATTTTTGTCAGTAGTTCTTCGCCTCGGGCGAGACGGGCAAGTTGAGTTGTCGCGTTGTAACCGGCCGGCCCGCCTTTGGCGGCCATTTGCTCGAACTGCTCTCGCGACGGCAATTGGTTCAGCGGAAGATCGATCCGCTGCAGTCGAGTCGTCAATTTCCCGCTGACCGACCGTAGAGGGCCTTTCATCAAGCGCTGGACTTCGCGGGCGATCTGAACACCCTGCTCCGCGGCGATTTCGGCATTGGTTCCCGTGATGCCGGGACTCGGGTTCGAGTCGGACCCCGCACCGATCGCAACCAGCGCGACTGCTCCGGGGGATTGTCGCTCAATCATCTGCTGCGCATATCCCGCCCAGTCACCGCTGATTTTATTGTCCCTGAGCGTGACGCAGTGGCATGCGTAGCTGACGTAGATCGCACGCACGTTGCCATCGAGCGATTTGACGACCAACATCGGAAGATCGTGGTCGACGGGGCCGCCTGCGGTGCGCCGGTTCTTGGCGAAAGTGACTTTGCCAACATTCCACGACAGGTGAGAGGGTCTTTGCTTGCCGAGTGCCTCGAGCGCGACTTGTTCGATTTTATCGGTCAGCTCGCGCGTATACCGATCGATGTTGTTCTGATGAGCGTCCGAGATCGGTTGGCTGAAAATATTGTCCGACGCCCCGTTGACTTTGGGCGCCGTGTGCGTGTGTGAAAACGACAGCACGATCCGGTCTCGCGTGATGCCGGCTTTCTTCTTCAGCCGCGCCGCCACTTCGTCGAGCATTGGCAACCGGATCCCGAGGTTGTCGAGTGTCAGCAGGATCGCAGAGTTCTTTTCGTCGTTGCCGATGGTGAGTGCTTTGACCCAAATCCGTTGCGTGACGCCTTCCGATTCCTTCCGGCGATTGCCAAAGCCGTTCAATCGGATTGGATAGTCCGGAGTGACATCGATCTTGGCGACGCCGACGCGGTAGACCGTCGCCTGCTCTTCTGCAACGTCTTCCACGAACACCGCACCGCCTTTTGCGGCGACGACGAAGCTGATGACGAACAATCCGATTACAAACAGTGAAGGAATTGATCTGTGCTTCGGCATGAACTTGTTCTCTCTTTCAAGCGGGCCTTGCGGCCGAACCGGCGAAATCAACAGCATAAACTTCACTTCAGCGCAGGGTTAATCATAATTCTACCTCCTTTGCGGTGGGATGCGCACTCGCGTTCCGAAGTAACTGTGCCGGGTTGACATGCGTCGATTCGTGTCGGAATTCGAACGCTTGATGGGCCGTGATGCTGTGCTGTGCCGCGCCACCCGCCGAATTTGTGCCCCGCAGTTAAGCCGCGTCGGTGTTGTCGTCCTAGTTCAGTTCGGTCGAAATTGGGGCTCGTCGCGTAAGCAACCTGATGACAAACCACCGTCTCGCTATTCATCTTTTCTCGATCGAGCAGTCCAGGACGCTCTTCCTGTCGACGATGACCTTACCAGTCCATCTTGAATCCCAGACTGGCCTTGGATTTCCTGTGGGTGTGTTCGAGACGGAACGCATGGTTTCCACGCTTCAGGGTCACCGTGGTTTCTCCTCCTCGGGGACGACGCTTGCGGTCTTCGCGATTGTCCCACACGGCTTTCCCGCCCACGAAGAGCACAACATCGTCGGCGTGTGTCGTGACGGTGAACGTGGCTTGCGTGTCAGCAAGCGCCACGATCGTCCCCGTGAACACCAAAGCGATGTTCCCATTGCGGCGCGTTGCCTCACAGTCGACGGTGGAGACGGCGATGGTCTCCACGGACGTGAGGTCTGTAATGTCAGGCGCACTGCCTGCGTGTTCGTAGTAGCAGCGTTTCAGGTCCAAGAGCATTAGCCGCTTTGGGGCGTACACGGCGGGTTTTCCCATCCATCCATTTTCTGTAACCACGCGAGCGATGATCCTGGAACCCACACCACACTTGATCAGTTCACCATCGTAAAGGGCGGAGTTGGCGTTGGGGACGGTGCCGTTTGTCGTGTACCGAACCGGATACCCCTCGTACGTCCTCATACGCGCACCCATGCTCTCGATGTCGTAGGAGAACTCCGGGTCGGGGGAAATCAGTCCCAATTCGGCAAAGGAGGACCACGGCCAATTGCCCGCCGTACTGTCCACCGAGAAGACGATGGAACGCGTGGCGATCGGCTGCTCGAGCAGGATATCACCGCCGCCGGGGATCTTGGCTTCGGCCAGGGTCGTGGTGCTCTTTGTGGCGGAATCGTAACGGAGCAGGGAGCATTTTGTGATTGCGGAGTGGCGGACATTATCGAGGCGCGGCGCGATGCGCAGGCCGAGAAGCGGGACGTCCGACGGGAACTGCAGATGAAGGTGGTGAGGAACGTTTCGCGCCCACTGCGTGGTCCGTGGTGTCTCGTAGTAAGTGTAGGGATCGCCGTCGAAAGCGAACTTGAACAGGTGCTTGGGCAGTCGCCTGGTGATGGTCCAACCCTGCCGCGAGGTCCCGTAGGCTTGGCGGGCGACGGGTCCAGCCTCACCAGCTTCATCGTAGGCGCGGACCGCCACCAGGCCACCGTTGGGCAACGGGATGGGCTCTTCGTACAAACGGGACTTGCGGGCCGGCTCGGAGCCGTCGAGCGAGTAACGGATCTCGGCCGCGGGAAGGTGAGGGCGAAACGACACCGTGCCGGTTTGGTCGCGGGTGATGTAAACCTCGCGAGCGTAGGTCTTCGACGGTACGCCCAGCCAATCCCGGTCGGTGGCTCCGGTCATGTGTAGACCCTCGTTGACCACGCTGAAAGCCGCGCCGTAGCCGCCGTTGATGATGACCAACGGATCCATGTAGGAACAGCCCATGTGATAGGTGGAGTAACGCAGGCCAAAACCCGGTTCCCACGAAAGCACAAAGTGCCACGCATACTGCTGCATCACGCTGCGAAACCCTTCCGGGTCGGCCGCGGCCAGCCCCAGCAGACCCCAAGTCGCGCCTTGCGCGCCGTAAGCGTGATTGTCCCGCATCGCCCAGTGATGGTCGTTCTGGTAAAGGGCCGTCCCGCGGGCGATCCGATCGGCTCCGCGCAGCTTGGCGGCCAGGCCGGCGCCGCCGGTGCGGAACCACGACTGTCGGCGTGAAGAGCCGTGGCCATAACCCTGGCCCCCGTGTCCGCCCTGTTCCGGGTCAGACCACCCGGCCATCACATAGGCTCCAACGACATCCCACGTCTCCGACTTCACACCGATGCGGTGTTTTCCCAAAGCGTCAAAGGTCAGCATGGCGATAGTGGGAGCGACGAGCGACTTTCCGCCATAGGGCAGCGAACCCGGATGGTGCCCGTAGATCGCGTGGCCCCACTTGCTGAAATCGGCTGTTTGAGGGAAGTAGGCGAGCGTTTCGGTGATCCACGGCAGCACGGCCTGGTCACCGGTTGCGAGGTAGTATTCCGACAGCATCACCCCCGCTGCTCCGTTGAACCAGGCGTTCAACCCGATGCCGTTGCGGCCCTCGTCGACAAACTCATGCGCGACCTTTTGCAGCAGCGGGCCGTACCGCTCGTCCCGCATGCCGAGCACGTTGCAGAAGGAGTAACAGGAGGGAATGACACCTCGCGCGGACCGAGGCGCGCCCTTCTGCTCAAGATAGTCTGCGCTGAACGCCGCCATGTCGCGGCGCATCGCGTCCGCCATTGGGCAGTCGAACGGGAACGTGTTGGTAAAGGCCGGAGTATCGGGAAGGGTAATCGGCACACGAATGGTGTCTGCGCCGCGAAGGACTGTGAACTCGAGTTTCCGGCTGCCGTCGAGAAGAGCGGCGACGACCGCCCGGCCCAACGTGCTTTCATGTGATCGCATGAACCAACCGGCGGTCGATCGGGTCTCGTTGGGAAGCAGCGGAACCCCGTTGATTCCCATGATCAGATCTCCGACGCGCAACCCCGCTTGCTCTGCCGATTTGCCAGGCCGCACTTCCACGACCGCAATGCAGGTCTCCCCGGACCAGTAGAGACTTCTGAATCCCAGGATCCCCGCGTCGATCGTGCTGCCGCGCGCCGGATAAGGCAGCATCACGACGTCGTTTACGACGACCGGCTTTCGGCTCGTGTTACTCACCACCAACTTGGCCCGCCGCTCGTTCAGTGCGTCCGCCACGCTGGGGTCGATGGCGAAGTAGAGGCGGCGGAGGGACGGCCCCCAGGGTTTGCGAGGAAGCGGCTTGCCATCCGCGCCCAGGAATTCTAATTCGGCTAGCGTGCCTTTGTTCCCACCATCCAGCGAAGATCTGCAGAGCAGCTTGAAATAACGTTCCGGCGAGGGCTCGTCGAACATCACCGTCGCAGGTTTGCTGCCGGGCTTTTCGAAAGCGCCCGCGCCCAGCGGAACCCAGTTGTAAGAACCCCGGCTGTGAAAGATCTCGAAAGCCTTCACGCCCGAGCCGCCCAACGTCGCGGAAGGCATCAGCCGCACGCCGCCGACCGCGTGTGTCTCGCCAAGATCCACGACAAGCCAGGGACGCTGCCCGGGAGAGTTGACCTCGCAACTCCAATCGGTGGAAACATCGCCGTCGACCGCGGCGTCGCCCGGTCCGCGCGTGCCCAGCGCCATGATCGGATACCGCATCTCAATGACCGATGCCAAACCGACGTCGGTCTGGCTCGCGGCGTAAACCTTGCCGCTCTCGGCATCTTCGAGGGACAGCATGACCGGAGGAGCGCCTTTCCCATCCCAACCGTAAATACTCACGGCGGCAACATGATGCAGTCCCTCTGCCAGCGTAACCGACGTTGTCAGCCCGCACGCGGCGTCAAGCTTCAAAGCCATCCTACCGGGACGCCCTATCGACCAAGTGACTTTGCCACTTTTGGTCGTCCGAGTTTCCCAGCCTTCCCGTTGGAACGGTGTTCCCACCTCGATCGTCTCGTCCACGGAGGCTTCGAAACGCTCGCTGATCGTAGTGCTCGTCTTTGGTGGCTTGGCCTCCGAAACCGAGATCGCGATGAGCTGGACCGCAAGTGTCGTCGATGCCAGGTATTGAAAAATGAGGCGCATACTATTACCTGTTTTCTTTGGGACTATGCCGCGGCCAGTAGAAAATGTCCTCGCTTAACGCCGAGCCGGCAAGCGACGGCTATTCGTGTGCCGTCGCCTGCCGGCTCGGCGTTAAACGACGTATGCGGACATTACTAACTGGCCGTGGTATAGTGGGTTAACGGCTCATTATCTTCATCATTGTAATCTGTGAGTGACTTCAATTCACCGTAGTGAAAGGGCAGGAAAAGTGGCGGCTTCTTGCCACTAGCATTCGCAGTGGGCAGCCATGTTCTCAATAATTCCGAATCGTATTGCAGCGATGGCCGTAATTTGGGTCGGTCAAACTCGGTGTCGAACAACGCCCACTTTCCGTATATCACTAACGTTGAACTTAATCGCAGTCCACGCTCCTGTTCCGCAACCCTCCGAAACCCGTCCGGTTCGAGAAGAGGATCGCCGGTCTCTTGACGCCATTTCATCAGGGCGGCTTTGAACCGCGAAAGTTCCGGCCGATCGGGCTCGTGTGACATTTTTTTTCGAATGAGCCATAGTTTACTGAATCATAGTCGGAATCGCACTGATGACGTCCGCAATCGCTTTAGTGAATGGCGTTTCGCGAGCACGCGATCGACTTGCTTGTGGCGGCTGAGTGGTCAGGGGTAGAATAGAAATGCCATGTTGCCAGACGAGATGGCTCCTCATTCTCAGACTGTGACGGCCGGCGAACCCCCCTTTCGGAGAATCGGTGATGAAAGACAATACATCGCGACGCAACTTTTTGAAAACCGTGTCGGCTGGAACTGCTGCCGTGTCGATGAATGCCGTTAGCTACGCGCGCGTGCTGGGCGCCAACGATCGAATTTCGATCGCGGTCATCGGCTGTGGTCAGCGTGGCTTTCGGGCTCACATGCCAGGCGTGAACCAATACGCGAAGTCCGAGAATATCGAAATCACGGCCGTGTGCGATCCGTGGCGGATTCGGCGGGAGAGAGCGGCAAATCAGACCAAAGAGTGGTTCGGCCGACCTGCTCGCAAGTTCGTCTCTTACCGCGACGTCATGGTTTTGGATGACGTCGACGCGGTCATGATCGCCTCGTGCGATCACCAGCACACGACCCATTTGCAGGCGGCCGTCGAAGCAAAGAAGGACGCCTTGTGCGAAAAGCCGCTGGCCCGAGACATGCAGAGTCTCAAAGAGTGCTGCGACGCCGTGAAAGCGAGCGGCATCGTTTGCCAAATGGGGACGCAGGGGCGAAGCCGGCCGGGAGCGACCGGCTGCCAAAAACTCTACAAGACAGGAGCCTTGGGAAAAGTATCGCGCATCGAGCAGAGACGTAACGGAACGCGGCCGTATTGGTACAGCCGTTTGACGGAAGCCAAGAAGAGCGACGTGGAGTGGAGCGAGTTCCTGATGCATCTGCCGAACCGTCCATTCGACGCGGGCCTGTTTACCGGCTGGTTCGGGTACCGGGATTACTCCGATGGTCCCGTTCCGCAACTGGCAAGCCACTTTATCGACATGGTCCACTACGTCACAGGAGCCACGCTGCCGATCTCGAGCACCTGCCAGGGCGGCATCTTTACTTGGAAAGACGAGCACAATTTCACTTGCCCCGATCAGGTCGAGGCAACGTGGATCTATCCGGAAGACTTCATGGTCAGCTACACCACCGGCTACGGCAACTCGAGTGGGAACAGTTACCGGTTCTGCGGAACTCAGGGAGTGTTGGATATGAGCGACCAAAACGCTCCGAAAGTTTCCGGAGAAGGTGCCGCCAAACGCGGAGAACTGCGCGGCGAAGTTGCCGTCGAACCTGTGGACACTCCCGAGCATTTTCTGAATTGGCTGCAGTGCCTCCGCAGCCGCAACACGCCAAATGCGTCGATCGACGCCGGATATCAGCACAGCGTCGCAATGATCATGGCTGTCAGGGCCATGGACGCCGGCCGCCGGCAGGTCTATGACGACAAACTGCGCGACGTTGTTGCCGGGTGACTCTGCTGCACAAGCTCGAATCTCTTCCTTCGAGAGCTTGACATCATCCGATGTTCTACAGCCCCCATCCTTTGCGATACTCGCGGCGAATGTATTGATCCGCTTCCGGTGCGATCGGGCATTTGAGGTTTTTCGCGTCCCATTCAATTCTCTTGCCGACGCGTATGGCGACGTTGCCGAGCAGGACGGTCTCGGTAAACGGGCCAGCGTAAGAAAAGTTCGATAAGGCCGGCGGGCCGCCTTTGCAGGCATCGACCCATTCGACGTCTTCGTTCGCTACGCGGGCGATCGTTTTCTCGGGCTCCTGGAAGCCTTCGAGCGTCGAGCTGGGTTTGACCACCCAGTTCGTATTGCCTCGATTGAAAAAGAGCTTGCCCTTTTCGCCCACCAAAATGCTGCCGAAGCGCTTGGGGTCTTCGCCTTCCAACACTTCTTCCGGCGGGAAGTTCTGCGGGGCCTTTTTGCGATCAAGGCCGCGATAACCGTCGTACCACACCAACTTCACGGGTGGTCGATCATCGCGGGCCGGGAATTGGTAAGTGATCGTTGACCAGAGCGGTGCCGATTCGCGGGTTGATCCTTCCGAGTTGGCTTCGATCGAAGTCGGTGCGTCGAGATTGAGCGCCCAGTAGGGCATATCCATGATGTGACAGGCCATGTCGCCCAGAGCGCCGGTCCCAAAGTCCCACCAGCCGCGCCATTTGAAAGGGACGTAGGCCGAATTGTATTCGCGCTTCGGCGCGGGACCAAGCCAGAGATCCCAGTCCAGCGAATCGGGAACCGGTTCGGCAGGCGGACGGTCCTTCAGTCCCTGAGGCCAGATCGGGCGGTTCGTCCAGACGTGCGCTTCGTGAACCTTGCCGATGATCCCCGCGCGCACCAGTTCCACGGCGCGGCGGATCGGTTCGCCGGCGTGCGCTTGATTGCCCATTTGCGTCGCGACGCCATATTTCTTGGCCGTCTCGGCCATCACGCGCGCTTCTTCGACCGAATAGGTCAGCGGCTTCTGACAGTAAACGTGCTTGCCCATCTTCATCGCCATTACAGCGGCGACGGCATGGACATGGTCGGGCGTGCTGACGGTGACCGCATCGATGTCCTTTTGCTCCTCAAGCATCTTGCGGAAATCGGTGTAACGCTTGGCGTCAGGGTATTTCTTGAACGTTCCCCGCGCGCGGTTCTCATCGACGTCGCACAGCGCCACGATGTTGCAACCGGCGTCCGCCGCCCCGCTGACGTCGCTCGCGCCCTTGCCGCCAACACCGATTCCCGCGACGTTAAGCCGCTCATTGGCACCGAACGCTCGGCTAGGAATGTAAGCGAAGGCGAAGGCCGAAGCGGCTGCGCCGACGAATTCTCTGCGATTGATTCTCCGTACTTTCATGATGATTCTCCCATTGGCTTAGGCGGCTAGCGACGAGTCCTAACTCCTTGTTTCAATTGTCCTCTGCTCAGTACTCAGCACACGTGGCTCGAACGTCGAATGGTAAGGATGCAAATTTGGAAAAACAGTCGTAATATGGTTCATCAGCAGGGCAACGCAAAAACATAATAACCGGTCGCCTGACCGAAAAACAGTGTATCGTCATGAAGTTGTTGCGAGTCACGGTGTGCCTGGGGATTCATGTCTTCTGTATCGGGGAAGTCCCCGCCGGCGACTAAGCGCATTTCTTAGAGCTGATCCATCTCACAGAGAGGCATTTACCAGTTGATCCGATACAATGGGCTCGACCATTGACAGATTGATAACCTCGATTTTAATTGTGTTTTGATAAGGCCGCCGTTGCGTTGGTGGGTCGTATCAATTCATGTAGTGGAATTCGATTTGACCGCCGTGACATTCGTTCGAAGTGGGGGAGACGAAAAATGACTGAGCAAAAGAAAACGCGGGAGCAAATGCTCGAAGAGATTGAATGGTTGTTGGAAGAGGAATCGCTGAAGGCCAGCGAAGCAGATGAAGAATACTCTGGACAGAATTACGGTGATCTCGTTCAACTCAACACGAAACGCACGATTGCCGATTCGGTCGGACCAGAGATTCTGCACGAAATTGCCGGGGACTATCTGGATTTACTGGGCAGCGGCAAGCGCCTTTGCACGGCCATTTTTGCTGCGTTGCTGGCTGTCCAATCACGGCGTGGTCGGCGTCCCGCGCCGACCGGAGTGGAGACCCGTACCAAGCAACAAAAAATCAACCGGAGCTAATGTGATGTTCGAGATATTCACCAAAATGTTCGATACCTCGGACTTTCCGCCGCGATGGACGTGAGGCGTCACCGGGACATTCGATCCGCCGGTCGGCTGGATGCACATCGTTTCCGACTTCGCCATCTTCGGCGCCTACGCGGCGATTCCGTTTGCGTTGGCATATTTCATCCTTCGGCGGCGCGATGTGCCGTTCCTGCCGATCTTCTGGTTGTTCGCGGCCTTCATTTTATTTTGCGGCGTCGGCCACTTCCTGGAAGCGTTTATCTTCTGGCACCCGTGGTACCGGTTGACCGCGGTCATTAAGGTGTGTACGGCCATCGTTTCGTGGGTCACGGTGCTGGCGCTGCTGCCGGTGTTGCCGAAGGCCTTAGCGTTGCCGGGTCTGGCTGTCGTCAATAAGCGGCTCGCGGAAAGCAACGAGGAGCTGGAACGTTTTGCCGGCGTCATCACCGGCCGGGAAGATCGGATCATCGAATTGAAGCAGGAAGTGAATGAGTTGTTCAAGGAACTTGGCCGCGAACCACCTTACTTGCAGGAGCACCCCGATGAACCATCTTGAGCGACAGAAGGATTCGGCAAGCAGCGCCGCCGACCGCGCGAGAACATTGCTCAGCGTGCTGGAAGACTTGCAGGCCGAGCGCAAGCGGCTGGCTGAGGAGATTGAACAACGTCGCCACGCGGAAGAGGCTTTGCGGCGACTGAACGAAGAATTGGATCGGCGCGTTCAGGAGCGCACGGCCGAGTTGTCTCAGGCCAACGAGAGATTAGCTCAACAGTCCGACGAACTTCAGCGCTCGGTCGAGCAACTGGCGGCGTCCCGATCGGCGACGATCAACATGATGGAAGACATCGACAAAGCGCGCGCGAGGGCCGAGCAGGCGGAAACGGAACTGACCGCGCGCAACCAGGACCTGGAAACGCTGCTGTACGTCGCCTCGCACGATTTGCGCGAGCCGCTGCGGGCCATCCAGAATTTCTCGCGGATGGTCGTCGATCGATACAGCGACGAGTTGCCCGAAAAGGGCCAGGACTTCCTGCGCCGCGTCACCCTCAGTGCCGACCGCTTGGACGGCTTGATTGACGATGTCCTCGTGCTGTCACGCGCTCAGCGGATGGAGCAACCGACCACAACGATCGAGGGTCAGGCGGTTGTCAGTGATGTACTTTCCACGTTGGACAATAAGATCACAACAACGGGCGCCAGCGTCCAAGTCGCCGATAATCTGCCGCGATTGCTGGCCGACCAGCGCTGGGCCACACAAGCGGTGTACAACCTGGTCGCCAATGCCCTAAAGTTTACCAAAGATGGCGAAGCGCCCGATTTAGAGATCGTCGCCTACTGTCCCGACGATGTTGACTCCAAGGAAGTTGGAATCGTGGTACAAGATCGCGGCATCGGCATCGCACAAGAGCATGCGGAACGGATTTTCACGTTGTTCCAACGGGCCGTGGGCCGTGACATTGACGGCCATGGAGCTGGTTTGGCCATTGTCCGTCAGATTGCCGAGCGGCACGGTGGCCGTGCATGGGCCGGGCCACGCGACGGCGGCGGGTCTGAATTCTTCGTCACCTTCGGTGCCGCACCGGATATGTAGGGAACGCCCTCTGTGGCGTTCCGAAGATTTACGTTCAAAACAATTCATGAAACGCTACCACAACCACGGAACGCCACAGAGGGCGTTCCCTACAAACGGAATGAAATGATGGACGACCCATTAACTCGCCCTCGGCGCAAATCGCACCGGCTATCGCCGGAAGTTTACGCCACCACCGAATACGAATATTTCTTCACCGTTTGTGCGCGCAACCAGGGCCAGCTGTTTCGCAATGATTCGCTGGCAAAGAAAGTGATCGAATCCCTGCTGTGGACCAAGGATAAATACAATTGGCGCTTGTTCTGTTATTGCCTGATGCCCGACCATTTGCATTTTGTTTGCCGATTGACGGATGCGGAAGTCAAATTCGTTAACGCTGGTGCGCGCGGGGTCCTGCGCGAAGGGGTGCTCGATCATCTCGCTCGATTCAAGAGTTACACGACCAATTGCTCATGGAAACTTGGGTCAAAGGGAAACTCTGGCAGAAGAGCAGCTACGACCGGGTGCTCGACATAGAAAGACCGTTTGAGGAAGTGGTAATGTACACGTTGGAGAACGCTGTTAGAAAGGAACTGGTCAAAGATTGGAATGATTGGCCATATTCAAGAATTATAGATCCATGGTGGTTATAATGTCGGACGACGATGAACGTGACGTAATGTGGTAGCAAACGAGGAAATAATGTAGGGAACGGCCTCTGTGCCGTTCCGTTATGTTGGGAAATAATCTGGTTGATCCAGCCGCGCGGAACGCCACAGAGGGCGTTCCCTACACGGGTCAATCAGCATTGATGAGGAACATAAATATGAAAACCGAGCCAATCGACATCCTACTGGTGGACGACAACGAGGATGA
>CAYFJO010000222.1:0-16666 GCA_964343305.1 uncultured Pirellulaceae bacterium
AGTTAGGGTCATACCGCTTCTTCAAAAATCATGCAAGGTGCGCTGTACAATTAAGTGGACTTTCCATGAGTTCCTGCCGTTACGAAGAGTAGGTGCTTTCGGCATCCTGTCAGTGACGTCGGCGGAATAAGCCAGATGTGACAAATGTTTGCCAGCGGTCTGGCAAACCACTTGAGAAATCCTGAATGCAGCGATCTATGCTATAACGCCAGACTAACCGGAACTACATACATTTGGCATCAGGGATTCCCCCAAATTGGCGAGGGTTGCTATGGGAATCCGTGTCAGCAGATACTGAGAAAGGAGGAGTTTTTACAACGCTGACGATCCGCAAACAGATTTCAAGTTAAGAATCGACGAGTCGAAGACGCGAACAAGACGGTCGCTATCTTGCCGCGTGAAAGCCGACCATCCTGCCTTGTTCTTCGTCCCACAGCCGGACGTTGGCGCACGACAGGCTTTCGAGAAACGAGAATTCGTTGACGTCCTGCAACTCTGGATTGCGGTCGTGGCAATCTTGCAAGTTGTAGTTGGGAATGCGGCTGTCCAGATGGTGGACGTGGTGAAGCCCGATGTTGCCGGTGAACCATTGCCAGACTTTGGGCAACCGATAGTAGGAACTGCCATCGAGCGCCGCTTGGACGTAGTCCCAATCGTGGCTGTGTTCCCAGAATGCGTCTTCGTATTGGTGTTGCATGTAGAACATCCAAACACCAATCGATGATGCCATCGCCGAAATACAAAGTTGGACGATGAGGAAATTCAGCGGGCCGACCAACCAGCACATCAGCGCGGCCAACAAAAGAATCCCAAGATTGGTCCAATAAACGCTACGTCGTTCTTTCTTCCACGCTTTCGGCAACTCAAAGGCAAACCGTTGACGAATCGCAAATTGAAAGAAAGGTCCCACGCCAAACAGCACCAATGGATTGCGATAGATCCGATAAAACAGCCGTTTGATCCAACTGGCGTTTTGATACTCCTTGACCGTCATCGTGTAAATCTCACCCGACTTGCCCCGCCGATCGAGATCGCCCGATGTGGCGTGATGCGATGCGTGTGTACGCCGCCAGAATTCGTAAGGGGTCAGCGTCAGGATGCCCAGCGCGAAGCCAATGCGATCGTTCCACTTTTTGGATTTGAAAAACGAGCGATGCCCGCAATCATGTTGGAAGATAAAAAGTCGAACCGTCAGTAACGCCGCAAAGGGAATCAGCACCACAGCCGGCCAATAGGAGTACGACAAGCTAGCGTAGATCACCACGTTCAAAAGGACGAACAACGAGAACGTCGAAGCAAGTTGCCAAATGCTGCGAGCGGCGCTGGACTCGCGATATGGAGCCAGCATCGGGTCGAAATCTTTGAGTGCCGTTCGACGATCGTCCGACGCGGCCGGTTCGGGAGGCGAGTCGAAGCGTTCGAGTTGCTGGAAATCATCAGACCGTGAATCAGCTTCTTCGGGCGGCAATAACAAGGTGGCTTGGAGTGTCACAGCTTTCTCCTTCTCTTACACAAATGCATCGACCAATCCGCAGAGATTCTACGTGAAACGGCTGTTTGAGGGATGTCAATTTGGGGCGTTGGGTGTAATAGCTATGTAATAGGCAGAGGATCTGCCCAGTTTGGAGCCACTTTTCGCAGATTGGACTGAAAGAAGCGAGTGGCGATCATCCTTTGACACGGAAACCGAGGTCCTTCAGCGCCCCACGGACCGAGTCCAAGTGCCTACCTTGTATTTCAAGATTGCCCTCTTTCATTGAGCCACCCGCACCGCAAATCGTCTTGAGCTTGGTAAGCAGATCGGCAAGAGCGGTATCTTCGTCCAAGAGCCCTTTGATGAGCGTGACCGATTTTCCCTTCTTGCGTTTTTCGATCGACAAGCGAGCGGTTTGTTCACTTGGTGGAGTGCGCGGAGGCGGTTCGGGCTCGCATTGGCAGGCATCTTCCAACTCGCCACAGCGATCGCAGCGCGGAGGAATGTCGAATGGTGTGCCTTCGAATAATCGCATCGTGGGAATTGTTCTACACTCTGCCTACGTTTTCTCTTCGTCCAAGACCAGGTACTTCGTCAACAGCGTCTCAAGCTCGAAGCAATGTTTTGCTGTGTGGCGGCCATCATTGATCACGGGGTCTAAAGCCGCCGCGGCAACTTTACCATCCAGCGCGGAAAAGAAGCGAGTCGCTTGCTCAACGCTCGTTAACTCGCAAGTTGTTCCCGACTCGCCAGCGGCTTCGAGATACTTGTTTGCAAGGGCTTCGTTCGAAAAAACGCCAATTGCAGTAATGTCGCGGCCATCATTCGATTGACCGCCGATGCAAATAAAGCCCGCGTCAAGGGCGACCACATAAATTGGATAGTTCCACGGCGAATACTCGACGGTTAAATGGTCGTCCATCAGCTCGCGAACCGAAATCGTCCACCGGGCTCGAAGCCCATCATCGTTCGGTTGTGGATTCAGCGCAACTTGCGTCACTGGAGCCTGTAGGCTTTGGAGCAACCACAAAAACTCACGATCGTTTTGCATCGGCCGCGGTGCGCCGAGAATGCTGAAATCGTGCATGAACTCAATGGCCATCCGCAGTTCATCGTAGACGGCTAAATGATGGACGGGTTGATCGGACGAATCGGGATCAACGATCGATGCGTAACCGCCGCCGTGAGGAATCAAATAGATCGGGTATTGCCAACTCGGATTCATCGGATCGCCTGTTAGCAAGACCGGCCGTCGCCCCCTGCAGCCGTCGCTAGCGCGGATTTCGGCAACAGTGGAGGCAGCGATTCTTCCTGGATACCTTGCACCTTAGGGAACAACAGCACACCTTCGACCACCATCCACACCTGCAATCCCATGATGGCAACACCAAAACCGAACAGCAGATATTTCCCGGACCAAAGCCAGCCGCTTTCCGAATTAAACATGTTCCACAACATGGCCCAACCGGGCATCACCAGCATGATCAACATCGGCACAAGGGCAAACAAAACCGGCTTACTTCTTCGCCACAAGTAAAACACCGTGACCATCAGCGCCAGACCCGCCAGCAGTTGATTGACCGCGCCGAACAACGGCCACAAAATCAATCCACCGCTACCAGGTCCCGCCGCCGGACTGGCCGGGATCAATGCGACCAGGCCACCAATTCCGACGGCCAATCCCGTCGCCATATACTTGTTTGTAAATGGCTTGATGCGCGCCGTCGCGGCAAGTTCTTGAATCACGTAGCGCTGCAGCCGTGTCGCGGTGTCAAGGGTGGTGGCGGCAAAACAACAGACCAGCACGGCCACGATGCCGACGCCCAATTTCAATGGTATGCGGATCATCCGCAGGAAGTTCGCACCGCCTTCGATGAAAGCGGCAACTTTGTTTTTCAATTTGAAATTGGCCCATCCCTTGCCAATGTCATAGCGGGCTTGCCAAGCGGCCATGCCGGCTACTTGCTGTCCTGTTTCTGGATCCTCGACTGGCTTCCACACCGCGGCCGTTCCCGTGCCTTCCTTTTTGAATTGTCCCATCGCAACGCCGGCACAACAGGCGAGAATCACAATTACGGCCAATCCGCCTTCGAGCAACATTGCGCCGTAGCCAACGTATTGAGCGTCTGTTTCACAGGCGACTTGCTTGCTGCTTGTTCCGCTGCTCACCAGGCAATGAAAGCCGCTACATGCGCCACAGGCAATCGTAATGAACAGGAACGGCCAAATTGGCGGCGCGTCGGACGGCAGATTCTCGGCTTTGGCAACGGCCGGAATGTCGGTCAACTCCGCCTCGCCCGTGGCACCAGCCACAAACAACCCCGCCGTCAACAGCACTAGAGCAACAACAAGCTGATGGCTGTTAATGTAGTCACGCGGTTGCAACAGCACCCAAACTGGCAACACCGAAGCCACGAAACAATAAATCAGCAGTACAAACGTCCAAAGGATCACCACATTGGGAAAGGGCCCCGTCGTTTCCATTCTTAACATGGCCGCGACATCGATCGGCAAGACATAAGCACCGATCCAAACGCATGCGTAAATTGTCACCAGCGCGATGATAGACGGTATCAATAGACCACCGCCCTTCCGATAAACCCAGACTCCAATGCCCACGGCCAGTGGCATTGAAATCCAGACGGGCAACACAGACTCGGGATACTCGGCGAAAATAATCGCGATCACTAGGCCGAAAATCGCCAACACGACACTGAGCGCCATAAGAAGGATCAGCAAGAACAGAACGCGCGCTCGCGGCGAAATCAATCGGCCCGCGATTTCGCCAACGGTTTGGCCCCGGTTTCGCAGGGAGACAACCAAAGCGCCAAAATCGTGGACAGCGCCGATAAAGATCGAGCCGAAAACAACCCACAACAGCGCCGGCAGCCAGCCCCAAAAGACGGCGATCGCTGGACCAACGATCGGCCCGGTTCCCGCGATGCTGGTGAAGTGGTGGCCAAAGATGACTTCTTTCTTGGTGGGGACAAAATCGACGTCGTCGCGCAGCTCTTCGCTGGGAACCACGGCGTCGGGGTCGAGGTGAAAGATCTTCTTTGCCAGCCAGCGGCCGTAGCTGTGATAGGCCACCATAAAGCCAACGAACGCGCCAACTGCAACTAGCAATGTACTCATAGATTAATTCTTCCAAATCGTCTTGATCTCAATCCCGCATCATATCAGACCGCCGAACGGGACAACAATACGCGTGGTAGACGTAGGGTTCGATCGATTTATAATGACGCCAACCTCATGGGACGGTTTGCCATTGCGCCCGTGCCGTGGTGACTGGACGGATTGGCAACCCGTCCTACATGACTCACGCCGCCAATCTCACCATCAAAGGATTCTGTTGTGCCGGAAAAAGTTGTCATCATTGGAAGTGGTCCCGCTGGATTCTCGGCAGCCATTTACGCCGCACGTGCGAGCCTCGAACCGCTGTTGTTCGAAGGCACGGTCAAACCGGAAATGACTCCGTTGGGCCAATTGGCGTTCACGACCGAAGTGGAAAACTTTGCGGGCTTCCCGGCCGGCAACGTTCGTGCATTCGTGGAAAGTGCCGTCGATCAGGCTCGCCATTACAACTTGCCGCCGGCTCCCGTGGGCCACGAGAAAGACGGCCAACTTCACTACGCCGTGCAAGGCGTCGAATTGATGGAGTTGATGAAGCAACAGGCGTTGAACTTCGACACACGCATCGTCAGCGATGATATCGTCGATGTGGATTTCGGCAGCCGGCCGTACAAAGTGATCCCGGCCAGCGGCGAGCCGGTCGAGACGCACACGGTCATCGTGGCCACCGGCGCGCGGGCCAATTATATGGGACTCCAATCAGAAGAAGAGTACAAGAATAAAGGTGTCAGCGCGTGTGCGGTTTGCGACGGAGCGCTGCCATTCTTCCGCGGCAAAGACCTGGCGGTCGTCGGTGGCGGAGATTCGGCGGTCGAGGAAGCAACTTATTTGGCGAATCTCAAAGACGCCGGTCAGATCTACATGATCCACCGACGCGATCAACTTCGCGCATCCAAGATCATGCAACAGCGGGCACTGGACCATCCCAAGATCGAAGTGATGTGGAACAGTGTGGTTGCCGAAGTCTTGGGCGACGGTAATCAAGTGACCGGTTTGAAGTTGAAGAGCACGACCGATGAGTCCACTCGCGAGCTTGAAGTCGGCGGCATGTTCGTCGCGATCGGGCACACACCCAACACCGCCTTTTTGCAGGGCAAGTTGGAAATGAACGACAAAGGCTACATCAAATGGACCGGCGCCTTCCGCACCACGACCAGCGTCGAAGGTGTTTTTGCCGCCGGCGACGTGGCCGATGATTATTATCG
The DNA here is from genome assembly GCA_964343305.1 of uncultured Pirellulaceae bacterium. GTDB lineage: Bacteria > Planctomycetota > Planctomycetia > Pirellulales > Pirellulaceae > CAYFJO01. Next base: position 5,812 of record CAYFJO010000222.1, read on the forward strand.
ACAAGCGATCACATCGGCCGGCACCGGATGCATGGCCGCGCTGGACGCCGAGCGCTGGCTGGCAGAACAAAACTTGTAAACTTCATTGAGAACAGCATGAGCCAAGAAGAAAAACCGTCGACAGACGAAGGCCAATCCCAGGTCGACGCCAACCGCGCGATGCTCGAAGATGCCCAACAACGCGGCGTCGGACCAACTTTGGGCGTTTACATGCGATTGTCTGGTCCCGGTTGGCTGCAAAGCGCCATTACGCTTGGCGGCGGTTCATTGGCGGGGGCGTTGTTCCTTGGCGTGCTGGGCGGAACGAGCATGCTGTGGCTGCAATTGGTGGCCATCATCATGGGTGTCGTCATGCTCTCGGCGATCAGTTACGTCACGCTGTCGACCAAAGAGCGGCCGTTTCAATCGATCAATCGTCACATCAACCCCGTGCTCGGTTGGGGCTGGCTGATCGCCACGGTCATGGCCAACATGATTTGGTGCATGCCTCAATTCAGTCTCTGCTTTGCGGCGCTGCAAAAGAACCTGGTTGGTCCAAGCATTGACGACGATTCCAAGATGTCGGTGTCGGCCGTGCTCCTCGTTGTAGCCAGCATCGTTGTACTGCTTAATCAGCGCCAAGGTTTGACCGCCAAGATTTTTGACTGGTTTCTTAAAGCGCTTGTTGGCATGATCGTGATCTGTTTTTTCGGCGTTGTCATTTATCTTGGCTCGAAGGGGCACTTGAACTGGGGACAGATCTTCGCTGGGTTCATTCCAGACTTTAGCCAATGGAGCCAACCATCTGGCGATGTCGCCAAGTTGATCGCTGGCTTGCCTGAATCCGACGAAGAATACTGGTCTAGTCTTGTTGTGAAAGAACAACGTGCCGTCATGATTGGGGCGGCAGCCACTGCGGTCGGTATCAACATGACATTCTTGATGCCTTATACCATGTTGAACCGTGGTTGGGACAAGCCGTTTCGCGGTCTGTCCCGATTCGACTTATGCACCGGCATGGCGATCCCATACATTCTCGTCACAAGCTGTGTCGTCATCGCATCGGCGGCAAGTTTCCACGCTCAGGTCGACAATCAGTTCCTCAGTGACAAACCCGCCGAGATGATGAAAAGTCCCATCTTCAATCGTGCGACTGGTGTGCTCGAAAGACATCTCGTGAAGCAGCACGGTGACAAGATCTTCGACAACATCATGAACGACACAAGCCTGGACACCGACAAGAAGAAGGCAGAAGCAAAAAACAAACGGATCGCGGAACTGTCAGTCGCACTTAGTGCCGCGGAACGAAAGTTAGCTGCCACGCTCGTAAAGCGAGACGCGTTTCAGTTGTCCAAAGCCCTCGCTCCGTTGCTCGGCGAAAAGAATGCCAACTTGGTCTTCGGGCTGGGAGTTTTTGGCATGGGATTCTCGAGCATCATTATCTTGATGCTCATCAACGGTTTTGCATTCCGCGAAATGTTTGACGCTCCCAAAGGCATCGCGCCGTTTGTGATCGGCTGTCTCATCGCGGGCATCGCTGGCTCGATCTGGCCCATGGTTTGGGACGGTCCGGCAAAGCTTTGGCTGGCAATCCTGACCTCCAGTTTCGGCATGATGTTGCTGCCCATCGCGTACTTTACCTTCTTCATGATGATGAACAGCAAAAAGATCCTAGGCGACGAAAAGCCAACCGGCATGCGAATGATCGTCTGGAATGTGCTGATGATCATCTCCGTGGTTGGAGCCGTTGCCGCCGCGGGCACCGCCATTATGGACAAGGCCAGCGACCCGAAAGCAGGAAAACTGGTCATGGGTGTGGCGATTGTATACATTTTGTTAGTAGGAATTGGCTTTGCGTTCAAACGGCCAGATCCAGAAACAACAGAAAAATAGGGATCACGAAATGAGCGTAACGGATTACACGGCAATGGAAAAACGATCTGTCGCCGACGCACGACAGCGTGAAGCGATCGGCAGCGAAGTGGTCTTGCACGGTTGGGTGCGAACGCGGCGGGATTCCAAAGGCGGGTTCAGTTTTATCGAGTTGAACGACGGCAGTTGCCTGGGCAACATCCAGGTGATCGCCGACGCCGATTTGCCGAATTATGAAGGCGAGATCAAACATCTGGGCGCCGGTTGTAGTGTGACGATTGCGGGCAAAGTCAAAGAGTCGGGCGGCAAAGGACAAGCCACGGAAGTGCATGCGAAATCGGTCACCGTACACGGATGGGCCGACCCAGAAAGCTATCCGCTGCAAAAGAAACGTCATTCGTTTGAAAAGCTGCGCGAGTGGGCACACTTGCGGCCCCGCACCAACTCGATTGGCGCGGTGATGCGAGTGAGGAATTGCGTCAGTCAGACGATTCACCAGTTTTTCCAAGCGCGCGGTTTCCTGTACGTCAATACGCCGATCATTACGGCCAGCGATTGCGAAGGCGCGGGCGAGATGTTCCGGGTCACGGCGATGGACTTTGAAAAGCTGCCGACAAAAGACGGCCGCATCGATTTTTCCGACGACTTTTTCAGCCGCTCATCGTATCTCACTGTCAGCGGTCAGTTGGAGGCCGAGATCTACGCCTGTTCGTTGGGCAATGTCTACACATTTGGTCCGACGTTTCGAGCCGACAATTCCAATACGTCGCGGCATCTTGCTGAATTCTGGATGGTTGAACCAGAAATGGCCTTCGCAGAACTTCAAGACAACATGGAGTTGGCCGAACAATTCCTCCAAGCGATTTGCAAAAACGTGCTCCAGCAGTGCGCCGAAGACATGGAGTTCTTCAACCTGCGCGTCGATGACACGGTGCTGGAAACCGTCCAGGTGATCGCAGACAGCGATTCCTTCGAACATGTTTCGTACACCGACGCGATCCGCATGCTGGAGGATTCGGGAGAGAAGTTTGACTACCCCGTCAAATGGGGCATCGACCTGCAGTCGGAACACGAGCGTTATTTGACGGAAAAGAAGATCAAGCGTCCGACGATCCTGTATGACTATCCGCGCTCGATCAAACCGTTTTACATGTACGTCAACAATGATGAGAAAACGGTCCGCGCGATGGATGTGCTGGTGCCGCGCGTCGGCGAGATCATCGGTGGCAGTCAACGCGAACATCGGCTGGATGAACTAACCGCCCGCATGAAAGAGCAGGGCTTGAACATCGATGACTATTGGTGGTACGTCGATCTGCGGCGGTTTGGCACGGTTCCACATTCCGGATTCGGGCTCGGATTGGAACGCGTGATTCAATTCATCACCGGCATGACCAACATCCGCGACGTGATCCCGTTTCCGCGAACGCCAGGTAATGCGGAATTCTAGATTTGCTAGTCGCAGGGACACTCTTGACGTGTTGCCCGAACGTCCAAATCCCAGTGACCAATGACCAAGGCGTCTTCGCGGGCCGTGTCAACGAACAACTCATTCGCGACTATGTCCCGGATCCATCTGCGGCAAAGTTTTTCCAGCACGGAGCTACTTACGCAACAAAGGTTTGAACACGGTTTCGAACACCGTACCCAACGATCGGCGGCTCTGTTTTTCGTTTGCGGTCCGATCGCCTTGGAAGCGATGGGCGTGACAAAAGAGCAAATCCATCGCGAGAGTTATGGATAAAGTTGTTACGATCGTTTTTCGCGAGGTGATCCATGACAATGATCGTAGGATACAGCACGCTGCTCAGCCAACATTCGCTCGGACCGAGTTGCGAACTAGGCACGGAGGGGACGGAACTATGGTAACAAACGCCGAGCCGGCAGCGGGACTGCAATTCAACGGCCTGATGTGCGAAGCGGGTGACTTGTCGTAATGGATGTACCAAACTGCAAGACGGCGATTCCCGATTTCAGTTACAAGGCTCCCAAGATTACATTGAATGTTGCGCTAGGCCGCATCGCCTCGTCAACTTTCGCGGGATCCGGATGATAGTAGCCGCCGATGTCCACCGATTGTCCTTGCGCGGCGTTCAACTCGTCAACGATCGTGGACTCCTTTTCCGCAAGTTGATCGGCAATGTCGCGAAATCGGACTTGAAGCTCTTGGTCTTTGGATTGTTCCGCCAAGGCTTGGGCCCAGTAAAGCGTCAGATAGAAATGACTGCCGCGGTTGTCGAGTTCGTTGACTTTGCGCGACGGCGACTTGTTGTTCTCCAAGTATTGACCATTGGCCGCGTTGAGCGCTTCGGCCAGGACCAGGGCTTTGTCGTTGCTCGTTTTGGTACCGAGGTCTTCCAGCGAAACGGCCAGTGCCAGGAATTCACCAAGCGAATCCCACCGCAAGTGTCCTTCGCTGAGAAACTGCTGGACATGCTTCGGGGCCGATCCACCCGCTCCTGTTTCAAACAAACCACCGCCCGCCAACAACGGGACGATCGACAGCATTTTGGCACTCGTGCCCAACTCAAGAATCGGGAACAAGTCGGTCAGATAATCACGCAACACATTGCCCGTGACGGAGATCGTGTCGAGGCCGTCTTTTGCACGCTGGCAGGTCACACGAGTTGCGTCGACAGGCGCCGTGATTTGAATATCGAGACCATCGGTATCGTGGTCGGGCAAATACTGATTGACTTTGTTGATCAAGTTCGCGTCGTGAGCGCGATCTTCATTCAACCAGAAAATCGCAGCCGCTCCGGTGGCACGCGCGCGGCTGACTGCCAGACGCACCCAATCGCGAATCGGCTCGTCTTTCGTTTGGCACATCCGCCAAATGTCGCCTGGCTGGACAGTGTGTTCCATCAAAACTTGTCCCGCGCCGTCGACAACTCGCACTTTACCTGCGGTGGAAATTTCAAACGTCTTGTCGTGCGAGCCGTATTCTTCGGCCTTCTGCGCCATCAGGCCGACATTTGAAACGTTGCCCATCGTGGTGACGTCGAACGCGCCGTTTTCTTTGCAAAAGTCGATCGTCTCTTGATAGACGCCCGCATAGCAGCGATCGGGGATGATCGCCTTCATGTCGTGCAGCTTGCCGTCCGGTCCCCACATTTGGCCCGAGGTTCGAATCGCTGCCGGCATCGATGCGTCGATGATCACGTCGCTCGGCACGTGGAGATTTGTGATGCCTTTGTCCGAATCAACCATCGCTAGCCGCGGCTGCTTCTCGTAAACTGCTTCGATGTCTGCCTTGATCCCGGCTTGTTGATCTTCTGGTAGTTCCGCAATCTTCGCGTAAACATCCCCCAGGCCGTTGTTCGGATCGACGCCGACCTGGTCGAACACGGCCGCATGTTTCTCGAAAACATCCGCAAAGAAAACACTGACGACGTGTCCAAAAATGATTGGATCGGACACCTTCATCATCGTGGCTTTGAGATGCAACGACAGCAGCACATCGTTCGCACGGGCGTCTTCAATTTCCTTGGCAAGGAACTCTCGCAGCGCCGCGCGGCTCATCACCGAAGCATCGATCACTTCGCCCGCTTGCAGGGCGAGCGACGATTTGAGAACGGTTGTGTTGCCGTCTTCGCCGACGAGTTCAATTTGTACTTCGCTCGCCTCGGCCACAACGTGCGACTGTTCGCTGCCAAAGAAATCGCCGTCATTCATGTGGGCGACGTGCGATTTGGAATCGGCCGACCACTCGCCCATCGGATGCGGGTTGTTCTTGGCGTACTCCTTCACCGGCCCAGCTACTCGACGATCCGAATTGCCTTCGCGCAGCACGGGATTCACCGCGCTACCCAGTACCTTGGCGTACCGAGCGCGGATTTCCTTTTCCTCGTCGGTCGACGGCTCATCGGGGAATTCAGGCAAGTCGTAACCGTGTTCGCTGAGTTCTTTGAGAGCCGCCGTCAACTGTGGAATCGACGCGCTGATGTTCGGCAATTTGATGATATTCGCATCCGGTGTCTTGGCCAGTTCGCCGAGTTCGGACAAAGCGTCCGATTGCTTCTGTTCGTCGGTCAAATTGTCGGGGAAATTGGCGATAATTCGCCCGGCCAACGAAATGTCGCGCGTCTCAACTTCGACGCCGCACGTTCCCGTAAATGATTTGATAATCGGCAGCAGCGAGTGCGTCGCCAACGCGGGTGCTTCGTCCGTATAGGTGTAGATGATTCTTGACATAGTTCTCTTTGAAATGGGTTAGCAAGCAGTGAATTTGAAATGATTCTCCCAACCTGTTCAAGTGGTGCAGCGATTGGCACTCTGTTAAAATGGGTACATGTCTCGCCTTGTCACCTTCCTGCTGCTCTTCGCCCCGGCAACCGCCAGTGCCGACGAAGTCACCGATCCCGAATGCCTCGCGGTCGATCGATTCTTTGCCGAAGAAGTCTGGGCCAAGGTCGGCGAACGAACTTGTTTGAAATGTCACAACCCAAAAGGTGACGCGTCGGACAGCGATTTTCTGCTGCGAGATACCGCGCGCAAACCCGATCAGCGCGAAGAGGCACTTCATCACAATCACGACGCTTTTGTTCGCATGGCCGAAACGCTCGACAACGAAAAATCGTTGCTGTTGGTCAAAGTCGGCGGCGGCCTAGATCACGGCGGCGGTCAAGTGCTCAAGAACGGCTCGACCGGCTTTCGAATCGTCACGCGATTCGTCAATCGAGCCAGCGGCAAACCGGACCGTGGCCCGTTACCAGACGAATACGATGCCCCACCGTTCTTCGAAGGTGTTGCGATGATGACGCCCCGCCGCTTGTTGCGACGGCTCACGTTGTCACTCGGCGCACGCCTGCCGACTTCCGACGAAACTGCGAGCGTTGACAAGGACGGCATGAAAGCGGTCGGCACTATTCTCGATCAGGTCATGACTGAGGAAGCATTTCTTGATCGGCTCAAGGAAGGTTTCAACGACATCTTTCTGACGCTCGGCTACGACGGCGTGCCCGAAAACGTTTTGTCGTACGATCATTTCAATAAGACGCGGCATTGGTATCAAAAACACGACTTAACGCACATCGCTGACGAAAAGGAGCGCAAGAAGGCATATTACAAACTGACGGATCAGTACCGCAAAGCGATCCTGCACGAGCCGCTTGAGCTGATCGAGTATATCGTTCGCAACGACCGTCCGTTCACCGAACTCGCGACCGCCGACTACATCATGGTCACGCCGTATTCATCGCGCGGCTATGGCATCTTCGAAGAGATTCGCGACCAGTTCAAGAATGCCGACGACCCGTTCGAGTATATCCCCGCGAAACTCAATGCGCTCAAGTCGCGCAGCGGCAAAGTTCAAGAGTCGGAAACGGGACTCTATCCACACGCTGGCTTTCTCAGCATGTTTCATTACTTGCGACGTTATCCCACGACCGAAACCAATCGCAATCGGTTGCGAGCGAGAATGTTCTATCAGCATTTCCTTGGCATCGACATCATGCAGCTCGCACCGCGCGTCACCGATGCCGCGGCGATCAGTGCCAAGTACGAAATCCCCACGTTGCAAGCTCCCGAGTGCGTCGTCTGTCACACAACGATCGACCCGGTCGCAGGGCTGTTTCAAGATTTCAACGCCGAAGGGCAGCTCGGTCCGCGAAAAGAAGGTTGGTACACCGACATGTTCGGGCCCGGCTTCGAAGGCGAAGGCTTGCCGCCGATCGACAAGTGGCGAGCCATGCAGTGGCTCGGCGAGCGAACGGCCAAAGACCCGCGTTTCGCCGTGGCCATGACCGAGCATGTGTACTACATCCTGTTCGGCCGCAAAGTTCTGCAAGCTCCCGTAGACATCGACGACCCGATGTTTGGTTCGCGGCGGCGTGCGTTCCAAGAGCAGCGAATGGTGATCGAAGACGTTGCCCAGAAATTTCGCGATGCTGACTTCAATTTGAAAGTCGTTTTCAAGACACTTGCCGAAACGGAGTTTTACCGTGCCGATGGGCTGGCCGAAGCTTCCAAGCATCCACGTCGACAAGCCGAGCTAGACGACATCGGTGTCGTGCGATTGCTGACGCCCGAGCAGCTCGATCGAAAAATCGAAGCGGTCTTCGGACAAGCGTGGGGCCGCCTCACACATCGCGAAAGCCAGCTCAAAATCTTGTACGGCGGCATTGATTCCAAAGCGGTCACCGAGCGAATGACCGATCCCAGCGGTGCGATGGGAGCAATCCAGCGGATCACGGCCAATGACGTGGCCTGCCAAAACGTCGCGTTGGACTTTACTAAAGAACCGAGCCTGCGCCGGCTGTTTCCGAACATCGAGCCAACCGACGTTCCAGGCCCAGAAACCGAAGCGAAAATCCGAGGCGCGATCGTCCATCTCCACGGTCACGTTCTCGGTCGCCAACACTCGCCCGATCATCCCGAAGTCGATCGAACCTACAACTTGTTCACCGCAATCCTCAGCGACGCGGATGCCGACAATCGCAGCGATGAGCGAGGAAGTTACTTTTGCGAACGAGTCGATAACAAGCGGCTTGACGACCCACACTACACACTCCGCGCCTGGCGCGGCGTCGTTACGTATTTGCTACACCAGCATGATTTTTTGTACGAATGAAATCGTAGCACAGGCTGGCAGCCTGTGTGATTGACTTCCGCTACAGGCTGACAGCCTGTGCTACGAGGGAACCATGAAACGTCGCGACTTTCTAAAACTATGTGGAACGGCCGGCCTTGGTTTCGCGGCGCCTGTTGGCATGTCGTCCGTTGCCCGCGCCGAAACACCGCGCTACGACGGCCCGTACTACGTCTGCTTCAATGCGTCCGGCGGCTGGGACACGACCTACCTGATGGACCCCAAGGGGATCAATGAAATCAATCGGCTGTACAAAGAGGGCGAGATCCTCACTCACGGCAATCATCGTTTCGCACCGACAGCCGCTCATATCGAACAGGGCACGAGCAACGAGGATTTCTACAAGAAATATGGCGACGAATTGCTTGTGCTCAACGGCATCGATTACTCGGTCAACAACCACTCGCCCTGTTCTCGATACATGGCAACTGGAAAACTCGACAGCCACGCGTATCCAACATTCGCCGCATTGGTGGCCGCTTGCAAAGCTCCAGACGCTCCGCTTGCTTTCCTGACGTTTGGCCAGTATTCGGCGACAGGCAACCTGGTTCCCATGGCCCGCGTGCCTTACCTGACTTCGTTGAACAAGCTGGCCAACGCCGACGCGGTTAGCGGCGTGGCCCAGCACCCTTATCACGATGATTTCGTCGTCGACCGCATCGAACGTGCACTCGAGGAACAAGCACAGGCTCGCATCTCGAAGGCGCGACTGCCGCGAGTCGAGCGATCGCAAAGCATGCTGTACGCCGCGCAGCTAAACTCAAAAGCGCTCGAACGAGTCACGCCGTTCATTCCCAAGTCGCCCGAAAAAGGTCGACTGCAACAGCAATCGAACATCGCCCTCGCCTGTTTCAAAGCCGGCGTTTGCGTTTCGGCCAACCTGTCGATCGGCCAGTTCGACAGTCACAGCAACAACGACCCGGATCAAATGAAATTGATCCCCGAGTTTCTGGCCGGCATCGACTACTTAATCAAGTCGGCCGAGGACCTAAAGATCCGAGAGAAGTTAGTGATCGTCATCCAAAGCGAAATGGGCCGCACGCCAACGTACAACAAAGGCAACGGCAAAGACCACTGGTCGGTCGGCTCGATCATGTTCATGGGCAACGGCATCCAAGGCAACCGAGTCATCGGCGCAACGGACGAGAAACAATTCCTCGTGCCAATCGACGCCGAGTCGCTGGCGATCGACAAAGACAATGGAGTTCGCGTTTGCCCCGAACACATCCACACTGCGCTGCGCGAGCACGCGGGCATCGCCGATCACGCCTTCAGCAAACAATTTCCCTTGGATGTTGCGGACGAGGAAAAGCTAACGGGGCTCTTTGGCTGAGAATGTTGCCGAGCTTGAGACTCGGCATTGGGGCACCTGTCCCGTTTCGGAGAACCGGGACTACACTAAGACAATGCTCGTAACGCAACGAAAGATCTTGCTCACGGAAGGCTCCAGCACTTCGGCCCGGCAGACACTCTACGCACTTGGTGGACGTCACACGATCGACGTGCTTGATCCCAACCCGCTGTGCCAGTGTCGCTTCTCACGATTCGTCCGCCGCTGGATTCGCTGCCCTTCGTATTCTCAGGAGCCGAAAGAGTACCTCAAATTCGTCGCCCAACAAATTCGCGACGAAGGCTACGATGTTTTGCTGCCGACGCACGAGCAAGTTTATTTGCTCGCGCGAGTGCGAGATGAACTGCGCGAGCAAGTTGGCATCGCACTGCCCGAGTTCGACGTGATCAACCGCGTGCAAGGTAAAGCGGACTTTTGTCGTTTGCTCGGCGAACTTGGTTTGCCGCAGCCAGCGACGCGGATCATTTCCACGCGCGAGGAACTGCTCGCAACAAACGAGCTGCCGTGTTTTGTAAAACTCTCGCACAGCACGGCTGGCACAGGAGTCTTTCGAGTTGGCGGCATGAACGAATTGCAACAGCTAGCCGATGAATTCGACGAGGCAGGACAACTTAACGGGGAAGCCGAGTTGTTAGTCCAACAACCAGCCAAGGGTGTGCTGTCAATTTTTCAAACGGTATTCCAACACGGACGTCTCGTCGGCTGGCATGGTGGACAGACTCGTCGCCAAGGTGTCGGCGGTGCACCGATTGCGCGCGTCAGTGCAGAACACGAAGGTGTCGTCGATGACGTTGAGCGACTTGGCAAGCATCTGAATTGGCACGGCGCAATTTTCTTCGAGTACTTTTTCGACGAAGAAACCGCAGAGTATCAGTTTCTCGAAGCAAATCCCCGCATTGGCGAGACACTTAACGCGACGGTCTGCGGCGTGAATCTGTGCGAGCAACTTGTACGCGTGGCGATGGACGAAGAAGTAGAACCGCTGGACGCGGGCAAGTTGGGCGTGCGTTCACATCAGGGATTCATGGCGCTGATGGCGCTGGGCATGAATGGCGGCACTCGTC
>CAYFJO010000223.1:0-16599 GCA_964343305.1 uncultured Pirellulaceae bacterium
CGAGACACATCCGCAATTGCCGCTTCTACAGCTGCCGCTTCTACAGCCGTGATGTATGCAGCCAACTCGACCGCGAATTCGGCAGGAGAGTCCACCCAGCCCACCGCCGACATTGCCGCATGGGATCATGGGGATCGTTAAATCGCTCAGCGGTTGATAGTACAACGAGCGAATGGCACCGCGTTGGTAGCGGACGGTGGTCTTATTGACGGATTGCGCCGCGTGGCACGGTCCGTATTGATGGTAATTTCCGTACGCACGCCAATACTCGCGGTAGTGTGGATACATGTATTCGTGCGGGTACAGCGGCTGGTAGGTGTAATAGGTATGTCCGACGGTTGGTGGCACCGGGCGCGGAGCCATGTATAACACTGCAGGACGTCCGCCACCGGTTGGCTGTGCGTAATAGTTGTAGAACAAATCTGGTCGCGGCGCGTAGCCTTCGGTGCCGCCGTGAGGCATCACCCGGTAGTACTCGCCGCCCTCTCCGGGCAACAGTTCCGGTTCCTCGGTGCCGTTTGGCGGTTTGGGCAACGGGTCATCGACATTCGACTCTTGAGCGACGGCAACGCCATTGGTGAACGCCAAGAGTTGGCAACACGCGAGCAGGAACACGACGATTCGCATTGAGCGCAACAGGACTTGTATCATTGGCTCAGTCACTCCATGAACCGAGGAGACTGGCCACCGGCAAACGCGGCGGCGAGTCGCGAGTGGTTAGCATTCGCTTGACCGCAAATTTGGGTCGACGAGGTAGGCAAACGGAAGGGGTGATTTGGTGTGCGAACCGATGAGCGCAGGTCACGTCGTCGGCTCGTTATACAGATTCTCGGCAATCGAGGCGGTTGCGGGTGAATCTTTATTTAGCCGTCGTAACAATTGGATGAATTATGCGGAATGGCGGGGTGAAACCGCCTGTAAGTCTAGACGCGAAATCGATATAATCCGCAAAGTTTAACGCCGTCATGGTAAAGGAGTGCCAAAGTTGTCAACGGATAGTCCCACACACAACACATCCTCTGGATCTCAATCTTCGAACGGACATTCCAAAGCAGGCATGGGAGCAAACACCAACGGCAAATCGCGTCGTCGCGCCACCGCCAAGTCGATGGCGGCCAAGCAGCGTGACATTTCGGTCAGTGAATTTTTCGCCAAGAACCGCCACTTGCTGGGTTTCGACAACCCACGCAAAGCACTTTTGACCACGGTCAAAGAAGCCGTCGACAACTCGCTGGACGCTTGTGAAGAAGCGGGCATCGTTCCCGAAATCTGGGTCCACATCGAATCTACCGCCAACAACCGCTACAAGATCGGCATCCAAGACAACGGCCCTGGGATCATGAAGAAACAGATCCCGTTGATCTTCGGCAAACTGCTTTACGGGTCGAAGTTCCATCGCCTGCGCATGAGCCGAGGCCAACAAGGCATCGGCATCAGCGCGGCGGGCATGTACGGCATGCTCACGACGGGCAAACCTGTGAAGATCATCTCGAAGGTTTCGCTACGCAAGCCAGCCCACTATTACGAAATCCAAATCAACACGAAAACAAACAATCCAGAGATTCTCAACGGACGCGGCGACGGTGTCGACATTCCGCCTGGCGAGAAAGGCGAGAAGTACATCGAGAGACATGGCATCGAATGGAACGGCCAATACGAAGCGGAAGAAGGCAAGCAGCCCAAGGACGTTCGCAGTGGCACTCGTGTAACGATCGAGTTGGAAGGTATCTACAAACGAGGCCGTGGCAGCGTCGATGAATACCTGGAACAAACGGCGATCGCCAACCCGCATGTCACGCTTCACTTCCACGATCCCGACGACTACATCACGACCTACAGCCGCTCGACCAGGCAGTTGCCGCCCGAACCCAAAGAAATCAAACCGCACCCGTACGGCGTCGAACTCGGCCGGCTCGTCACGATGATGAAGGACACGGAACCGGGTACGATCACGCAATTCCTCACGTCGTCCTTCTCTCGCGTCAGTTACGGCGTGGCCCGAAGAATCTGCAACAACGCGGGCATCAGCACTCGCGCGACCATCAAATCCATTGGCCGCGACGAAGCTGATGCGTTGTATCAATCGATCCAAAAAACGAAAATCCAGGCACCTTCGACGGATTGTGTCTGCCCGATTGGCGAAGAGTTGATTCTCAAAGGACTGCACCACGTCGTTCCAGGCGAGTTCTTTGTGGCCGCGACACGACCGCCGTCGGTGTACCGCGGCAACCCGTTTCAAATCGAAGTTGGCCTGGCTTACGGCGGCGCGAGCACAGCACAAAAAGTGTCGCTGGATATCCTCATGCAACTGCTCGATGAGACGGACGCACGCACGCTGCGACAATTCCTGCTGCTCACGTTTGACGGCATCGGCACGGAAGGCGCAGACAAAATCATCAAGGAAGCCGGCATTGGCACGCGCGTCTCGCCGATCAAGTTGAAGAAGGCCGAACGAGAAAAGCTCCACGAGGCGATGCGCAACGTCAACCTCTCCGACGGCCAATCGATGCAAGTCTTGCGATACGCCAACCGCGTCCCATTGCAATTTAAACAGTCAGACTGTGCGATCACGCGGATCGTCGCCAGCACGAACTGGCGCTCCTACGGTCTCACGCAATCCCGTGGCAACATGCCCAACGGTCCGGTCAGCGTCATGGTTCACATGGCCAGCGTCTGGGTGCCGTTCACGAGCGAATCGAAAGAAGCCATCGCGTCGTATCCCGAAATTGAAAAGGAGCTTCGACTCGCTCTGCAAGCCGTCGGTCGAAAACTCGGCATGTTTTTGCGGAAGCGCAAAAAGGTCAAACAAGAAGGCGAACGCCGCAACATTTTTATGCGATATCTGCGAGAAGTCGCGGGGGCGGCAAGTGACTTGAACGGAGCGAACAGAGAAAAGGTTTATAAGGACCTGGAAAACATCGCCAAGCGTGTGACGGCCACCGCTGACGCCAAGTTCGATGACCGCGGCCGTCAAGTCGAAGATGATGACGAGTACGGCGACAACGTGTTGATTGTTGATCAAGACCCTGAAGAAGCGTTGGCCGATCACCTGAATTCCGATGAACGATTGTTTTAGCAACGAACGGTCAAGATCATGGCAAAGAAAACCGCGACCAAGAACGGTGATGCGCCAAAACTCACGGCGCGCGACAAAAAGACGTTGAAATCCCTTCGATCTCTGGCGGATCGACTTGTCGCAACGGTCGAGCGTAGCCGTGCACCGCATTTTGATATTCCGTCTCGATCACTGTCGAACGTCCGTTTCAACAAATCGAAAAAGATCATTGAAATGGGCAGTGGCAAAAACCGCCGCGAGCTGTTCAATCTCTCGCAAGCCAAGAGCTATATGCAGACAATGTTGGTCGGCACCGGCTGCAAAAAGCTGATCGAGCAGGGCAAAACGACCAGCATTCGAGGTCTCTACTACCTGCTCAAGCACACGATCGAAGGCACGAAAGAAGAGACGTTCGACGAACAAAAGGACTGTGATCCAATTATCGAAGACGTCGAAGTGACGCTGGACGCCTTGCGCGAAGAGCTACATCTATATGCCAAAAGCGCGGGATCAATGGTCGGACCCATCGTGCTGACCGACAGCGGCGACGAGATTGATTGTGCACGAATGGGCAGTGGCGGTTACACGATCCCATCGATCGCAGAACCCGAAGTCGTCCAGTTCAAATCGAACGAAGCCAAGTTCATCCTGCATGTCGAAAAAGACACGGTCTGGCGTCGCTTCAATGAAGACAAGTTTTGGCGCGAACACAATTGCATCTTGACTCACGGCGGCGGACAACCACCGCGCGGCGTTCGGCGAATGTTGAACCGGATGCATAACGAGTTGAAACTACCAATCTACTGCCTGTTGGATAACGATCCTTGGGGATACTACATTTACAGTGTCATTAAACAAGGCTCAATCAACTTGGCGTTCGAGTCAAAGCGAATGGCTATTCCCGGTGCTCGCTACATTGGCCTTCGCAGCAAGGACTTTGAACGGTGCAGTCTTTCGACCAGTGTCCAAATCAAGCTGAGCGACACAGACAAGAAACGAGCCAAACAAATTGCGGCCTACCCGTGGTTCGAAAAGAAGGGCATGTGGCAAAAAGAAATCAAAAAGATGCTCGACAACGATTTCAAGCTGGAAGTCGAAGCCTTGATCAGCAAAGACATCAGCTACGTCACCGAGGAATACGTCCCGGCTCGTCTTAAAGACAAGGACTTCCTGGATTGACGATCTCGCTTCGACGCGCGGCCCATTGAAAGTGACAATCAAGTTCCGTTAGCATGGCGGGATGTCAATTCAATGTCTCGACATGACGATCGACCACTACGACGAGGTCGTCGCGCTGTGGAATTCTTGCGAAGGTCTGGGCGAGGCGGAACCACACGACGAGATCGATCGGTTTCTGCGGCGAAACGCTGGGTTCAGCCTGATCGCTCGCGACGGCAAAACGCTAGTGGCAGCAGCGTTATGCGGGCATGATGGCAAACGTGGTTATCTTTATCATGTCGCCGTTTCACCAACTCATCGTCGACAAGGTATTGGCGAGCAAATCGTTCGCGTATGTCTCGACCGGCTTGGGGCGATTGGGATCGTTCGCTGCAGCATTCATCTTTACATCGACAACGACGACGGCGAACAGTTTTGGCTCAGCACAGGCTGGCGTCGTCGAACGGATTTGAAAGTGATGGCGCAGGATTTGAAAGTTGAAGGACGAAATACCCAATGACGAAAGAAGCCGGTACGACGAAGCCCGCACAACTTGCCGATTTTCCGGTCGTCGTGACCGTGCCAATTCAATGGGGCGATCAGGATGCGATCGGGCACGTCAACAATACCCGTTGCTTTTTATGGTACGAAACCGCGCGAGTGCGGTATCTCGAAAAGTGTGATCTGCCGACCAATGCACACGGTGGCGCGGTCGCGCCCATTCTGGCCGCGATTTCGTGCAACTATAAACTGCAGTTGAATTATCCCGACACCGTTCATATCGGCGCGCGGATTTCGCGCATCCGCCGGTCGAGCATCACGATGGACTACGCGGTCTACAGCGAGTCGCTCGATGCGATCGCGGCGGATGGAGATTCGACGGTTGTGGTTTTTGACTACGAATCGAATCGACCCGTTCGCGTGCCAGAGGAGATTCGCGACGTGATTCGCAAGCTCGAAGACAAGCCAGACCTGTAGGACGGATTCTTAACGCGGCATAGCCGCAACCAAAGGAGGTTGGGTCTCCTTGCCCGACCAGACGGTCCTGGAGAACTGTCCTACAAAACTTCTCCGCATCAGGCAAAGAAGTTCACAAGAAAGAAACTGTTCCGTCCTACAGTTGTCTCACGACCACTTCTTCGCCGGCTTGAAACTCGCGATCTTCGGCTGGAAAAAATGCCAGGCAATTTGCCTCGGTGAGCGAACGCATGTCGGCCGACCCTTGCCACGCGAGCGGTTCGACTTGTTCGCCTCGCAATACAGATGGCCAGAAAACTGGACGTGGGCCGCGTTGGATATGGCTCCTTGCGAGTTTAGCACGTCTTTCGTCTCGTTTGTTGCAACGTCCCGCGAGCTGATCAATGGCCGGGCGAGCAAAAAGTTCAAAGCACACGAGGCTGCTTACCGGATTGCCCGGAAGTCCAAACACGAGCGTATTGGAATTGTCTCGCGACAACACGCCGAACCACAGCGGCTTGCCGGGTTTCAAACTTACTTTGTGAAAAACTTGTTCGACACCAAGTTCGGACAATACACACGGCACGAGATCGAGAACTCCGGCGGAGACGCCGCCCGACAAGACCAGCACCTCCTGTGTCAATCCCTCACCAATCAGTCGGCGCAGATCTTCTTCGGTGTCTCGCGCGATGCCAAGTTCGACGGGTTGGCCGCCCGCACGACGAACTAGGGCGCTCAACATGGGACCGTTGCTGTTGCGAATCTGACCTTTGGCGGGCATGTCGCTGACGGCCACCAGTTCGTTTCCGGTCGAGAGTGCGGCGACGGTGGGGCGCGGCGTGACCAACACGTCCGTTCGTCCAACTTCAGCAAGCAAGCCGATTTCTATCGGCCGGATTTCCTGGCCCGCCTTCAGTACCACTTCGCCGCAAGACAACGACGTAGCACGGGGCATGATGTTTTGGCCAACCCGAATGTCCGCCTGTCGGACGGAAACTTGGTCACTGTCGACCAATTTCGTTTGCTCGACCATCACCACCGCACTGGCACCATTCGGAATGGGAGCCCCCGTCATGATACGAGTGGCAAATCCAGATGCAACGTCTTTGGTGGGAACATCGCCTGCCGTGACTTCTTCCAGCACCGACAAAGTTGCTGACCCGCTCTCAAGATCTGCGGCGACAACGGCGTATCCATCCACCATCGATTTGTTGTGCGGCGGCGAGTCGATGTCACTGGTAACATCTTCGGCTAAGACCAGGCCCAGCGCATCACTGGTGGCCACGCGCTGCGGCCGTATTGGAGTCGCTTTCTCGATTACCAAGGACAGAGCTTCGTTTATTTCGATCATTGATAGCACTAGCAATTCTGAGATGTTTCAAAAAGGGGGGCAAATACCGTTGCCGGAACGGCCCGTGGCGTGCTTTGCACAACCGTGCCTGTCCCCTTTTTGAAACATGCAATTTGAATGTCACTTGACTTCACCCGATAATACCTTGTAGGGATGCCCATCAAAAGTAGCGGTTTGCCTGAACTTTCCTCTTCAACTGGTAAGACAATGCGTCGCCTCGATCCATGGATTGTTGTCATCGTCGTCAGTAGTGCCGTATGTTCAAACAGCCAAGGGCTTGTTGCAGAGGACGTGGCGAGTCCCGAAGTTGCGGCGGAAGAGACGAATCCGACCTCCGTCGATTCTGTTCGCCAGCTCATCACCGACATGATCCGCGACAACATACCGCACACGTATGAAGACAAAAAGAAGTGGGGGCTGACTTCCAAACGGTGGGACGGACTGGATTTCAAATTAGAGGGATTTCAACTGAAGACAAAGCGAAAGTGGAAGGAAGTCAAACATGGTGATTGGTCGATGTACCGTCTGTCGTTGATCGATCCCAAAGAAGCCTTTGCTGTTCGAGTCGAAGAGCTGCGCGACACCGACGACGGGCGCTTGGCGTTCGACATGTTCTTCACCGCGCGGGTGCATGCCTTTGCCCGTGTCGCCAAGTGGGTCAAAGGTGTGCAGCTTTACAGTTTCAGCGCCGATGCCCATGCCAAGATCACTTTGCGGTTGCAAGGCGCGGTTGGTATGACTTTGAACCTGACGAAACTACCACCCGATGTGGCTTTGGATCCGAAGGTTGACGCGGCAACGCTTGAACTGCACGAATTCAAACTTTATCGCGTCAGCGACGTCGGTGGCGAAGTGGCCCAGCAGTTAGGCCGCACTGTGCGGACATTCTTGGACAGCAAAATCGACGACGGAAATCAAAAGCTGCCTACGAAAATCAACAAGCAAATTGCCAAGAAGCAGGATCGGCTGCGATTCTCGATGCACGACTTGGTGGTGTCGAAGTGGTCGGACTTGGCGAAGTACGTAACAAAGCCGACCAAGGTCGATCAGGCTGTGCCGGTCAAGAAGCGGCATGGTTCAAAAACGGGGACTGGCTCCGAGCGAATCCACGAGAATCGTTGGAAATAAGTCGTGCTAGCGAGGTGCCTGCCCCCGTTTTGAATTGAATCAAATCGTATCGATGGCGTCTTCCTGATCGTCACCGCACCGACCTGCAAAAGACCAAACGTCCGAACGGCTATGACTTGAGGATCCGTATGAGAGATCACGTACGGATCTGTGGGAGCCGTGTTCGAGCAATCGATGAGGGCCACCCGGCGGTCCCGTCCGGCGGCCGGGATCTACTTTTTGAACTCCTTGATACGAATGTTGCGGAACTCGACACGGCTGCCGTGGCCCAAGAGGCCGATGTGGCCTTTGGTGCGATTGAGTCCGGGATGTTTCTTCAGCACGTCCGGATCGGTGATTTCATCCAGATTCGCGTCGAGGATCGCCGTGTCGTTGACGATGACCGTGATCTTTCGGCCGCGACAGATGATCTCCTGCCGGTTCCACTCGCCGACCGGTCTTAGCGCGCCTCGCTTCGCCGGGACGATGTCGTAGATCGAACCGTGGGATTGCGTCGGCCTCAGTTTTCGCGGATAGCCGACGTTGTCGAGTATCTGAATCTCCATTCCCTCATAAGCGGGACGCTGATTCACCAGTGGACAGCGAACCGCCACACCGTTGTTCGCGCCTTCGGACAAGCGAAACTCGAACCGCAGACTGAAGTCGGCGTACTCTTTCTCGGTAAACAAGAATCCGCCGCCATCGGCTGGGCAAACAAGTAGGCCATCCTCGATAACGTACCCCTTGCGGTCCGCGCGGCGAAGTTGCCAGCCGTCGAGGTCCTTCCCATTGAATAGCGCGATGTAGCCCGCTTTTTCGTCAAGAACTCTCCGGTGTAGGAATGCGGGCGATGGATCATCTTCGCCAACTCCCGGCAGGTCGTGCCGCAGCAACCAGGGGTCCTTTGTCTTTCGCAGAAACGCCAACAACTTCTCAGACAATTCGTTCCGAACATCTGCGTAGTTGAGATTGTCGGCCAGATTAACCACTTCGTCAGGGTCGGTTTCCAGGTTGTACAGTTCGGTCTCATCTCGATAGAGGTATTTCTTCACCGTACGCGGACCGATCAGTCGGTCGCCGCGGCGAAGCGTCTCCTGCCACGTGGCCCGGTTCAGAGTGTCGATCGGCAGTGGGTATTCACTCCGCCAGTCGATATTCCAGATCAGCTTGAACTTGCGCGTGCGGATGGTCCGCATCGGGTAGTACATCGTCACTTCGTGAAAGACATGACTGAGAAAGACCTTGTCCCAGCCCTGTGGGTTTTCTACCGCCAAGATCGGTAGAATGCTGCGGCCGTGCAGTTCGTAGTTCGGACTCTTGGTTCCGGTCCAGTCGAGAATGGTGGGGACGATATCGGTGAATGTCACAAGCGCCTTGTTGACCTGCCGCTCACCTTTTATATGCGGGCTTTTGACAATGAATGGCACACGCACACCCGGTTCGTAATGATTGGCCATCGCACCAGGTTCGGATGAACCGTGATCGCTAGTGAAGATCACCAGCGTCTCATCCGCCTTGCCCGAATCCTCAAGCGTTTGCAAGATTGCTCCCACCCCGGCGTCCATGCGAGAGATCTGTTGATAGTAACCGGCCAGCCCCTCGCGAACTTCGGGGCGATCTGGAAGGTAGCTGGGAACAATCACGGTCTTCGGATCATATTTGACCGGCGTGAAACCTTCGTATTCCCGCTTGATGCCCCAGCCGGGACGATCGATGGACGTGGGATGCGGATCGTGATAGCCGATCACCAGAAAAAACGGCTGATCGTCTGACTGATTGATAAACTCCGCTCCAGCTTTGGCGAGTGCCATCACGTCTCGGTTGCCGACTTTCGGATTGAACGTGAACGCGTACGATTCCGTCGGCGTCGTGTGTTGCTTGCCCAGCAGCGCCGTGCGGTAACCATTCTCCTTGAGCATCTGAAAGACGGTCTGCACCTTTGGCATGAGCCGAAACGTGTGGTAGCCGTGTCCGTGCCCGTACTGGCCGTTGGCGTGGCTGTGAAGACCTGTATAAATCACGGCTCGGCTTGGCCCACAGGAGGCGGTCGTGGCGAAGGCATGACTGAAACGCACGCCTTCTCTTGCCAGACGATCGATGTTCGGTGTCTGCACGACCGTGTTGCCATAGCAACCACAGTCATCCCAGTTGTGGTTGTCCGAGATCAAGAGCAGAACGTTGCGCTGATTTGCGCCCTCGACTACCGCGCCAAGGGCATTCAGTGCAGTGAACGTCAACAACAGCATTGCGTACCGCATGAAGTGGTCCTTTCATTGATGATCGCTGTTCATTCTCATCATTGCGACACGATCCAGTGCGGAGTGGACCATGCCAGATGTCCGTGTGCAGCCATCAGGTTGCCCGGCAGGACCGGTGCTGCACGCTCTTGCGAGATTCGCCAGTAATACCAGTGGACGCCCGCTGACAGTTCCGTGTCGCGGTAGTCGATGCTGAGGTCTTTCTCGCCACTTCCCTTGAACGTCCGAATGTCTTTGCCGTCGCGGATGAGGACAGCCGAAACAAGTGGCCGCGTTCCGATGGCGTGAAGTTTCAATGTCACCGCGCCGTCACGGACAGCGACGTCCCGTCCCATGATCGATCCGTTGGCCCTGGCGTCGATGAAGATCCGTGATCCGTTTGTTGCGAAGCAGCGACGATGACGCAAAGCGTCGAGAATCGACTCGGCCGTCAGCTCTTCCGCATAGATGCCGGTCAACGCACCACTCAATCCCGGCGCGCGGCGGTGCGAATCGCCGTTGGCGACGAAGCCCAGCCGTGCTCCTTGGTTGAGTGGCTTGTGAAACAGGTTCGGCACGCGGGCGATGTAGTTTCTCCAACCGGAAGTTAACTCCATGCCGACTTCTACTCTGTGTCCCGATGGAAGAAACGCATCGTGTTGTGTGAACGTGACACCGCCCGCTCTTTGGACCGCGTTGTTTAGCGCGGCGATGTCGTTGGCCACTTCGGGATAGCGGAGAACCGGGCCGCCCGACGGCGGATAGACGACGCTGCGGTGATTGGGATACGAACGGTTCCGGTACGGCGGAGTCCAGTTGCCGGGATCGGACACCTTTGCTCTTGCGACGCCCGGAACGCGCGACGTCCATTCGTAGCCCGGCAACGAAAGGAACTGTCCCGGCCGCGAGTACACTCCGGCGAAGAAATTTCCCAACGCGTACTCGTATTCGGTCAGCGGCACGTCGTACAGAAAATCGTTGTTCGTAAAGACAACGACGTCCAGCCGGGCACGGTCGCGGGCGTAGTGCGTCAGCTCGTCTTGCTCGCCTTCGGCGTCGGCAGTCAAGCCGCTATGGCAGTGCATGTCGGCCCAGTAAAGCTGATAGGATTTCTCGCCAAGCTGAATTTTCCGCCGCCCGGTCAGTTCGTTTTGAATCGGCAAATCGACCGCGCGCCAGCCGATCCATTCGTCCTGCTTGAACGGCACAGTGTTTGCCACGTCGGCGACCATCCGGTGATAGATCCGGCGGTTGTTCCGAGGAAGCTGCGAAGCCAGCATCACAAAGCGGCCGTGACTCGCGCGGTTTGGATGCGAAAGATGGTAGTCGACGCGTCCGGTGTCAAGGACAACCGTCTTGTTCCAGACCCCGCCCTGCATCGGCCTGCCGACAAGATCGCCGACGACGTTGGGCGTACTGCCGCGGTGGTCGGCCTTCCGCTCCCAGAGCAGCCAGATGGCATCCCCGTCTTCCAGCAGCATCGGTGCCGTACGCCGGCCGAGATACCCACCCGTGGCAACCGCCCTTGGTTCGATTTTCGCGACGAGCCCTTGCGTGAGTTCAGCGGCAGCGGAATTGCCGTCTTTGTCCGCGATTGTTTTCCAGCCATCGTTTTGGCGAATTGCCGCATGCAGCGTGTGCCACTGACTAGTAACGCCTGGCCCGCCGATGACATCCTCTTTCTGCAACCATGCGACGCACAGTCCCTGCCGCGTTGCCAGCGCGGTCGGCGTCAGGCAATGCCGGTCTTCCGGAGAGACCTGTTCGATTGACCCCATTTCGGGAAACGTCCGGCGTCCCCGCACGTTGTACCGCTTCCCGTCGTAACGGTCCCAAAAAGTCCACACCTCTGGGGTGTCATCAACGGCCAGCGTCGGTCGAAAGGCGTCGGACTCATCAGACGAAATTCCGGTCGGCGCTTGCCATGTGTCGCCGTCCAGCAGGCGGCATCGAATCCGAAACCGGCCGTCCTGCTGAGCGCTCCAGGCGACGATCATTCGTCCGCCTGAAACACGAGCCGCCGTTGGCAGGATCGCATCGCTCGCGTTTTCGGAAACCGTAACCGTGGGTCCCCACTTGCCGTCGCGCAGCTTTCTGGCCAGCACTCGCCATCGCCGGCCCACTCTTGCCGACCAGACGACCCAAACGGACCCGCCGTCCAACACGACGACAGTTGGCGGCCCGTGAGCTGTCTCCTCTTCACTGGCCGTATAGAGCGGCCCCAACCTGCCGTCGGCATCGATCCGGCGCAGTAGCACTCGGTCGCGACCACCTTGATAACCGTGCCACGCAATCCATGTTGTTCCGTCGGATGAAGTCACCGCCGACGGATGCGAATCGTACGTCGATCCGTCTGCGTTGATCACGATGTCAGCAGCAATCGCATCCAGATTGCCGGTGGCCCGATCGTTGGCCCCAACGAGCTCCGCGGATATCGAGAACAATGCGAGCACGAGCAGTACGGAAGCAGCCGGCCGTCGAGAATGATACAAGGAGTCTTTCAAACGAGCTGATTTCATGATTTCCCCGTCACTTTCGGAGACCCAGCAGAAACGTGAGCAAGTCGCTGATTTGCTGCTTGTTGATTTTCTGCTCCAGTCCTTCTGGCATCAGTGATTTTCCCGATCCGATGATCTCTTCGATGTTCTGTCGTAGGATGGTCTCCTGCACGTTTTCCGCTCGCCTGAGCGTGATACTGGTCGGCGATTCGCTGGCGATCAGGCCCGACACGATGCGGCCGGTGTCCAGCACGACGACGTATTGCGTGTAGTTTGCCAACACTTCTCGATTCGGATCGAGAATCTGGATCATCAGGGCTTCCGGCGTGCGGTTCTGAACCGTCGCCAGATTCGGGCCGACGTCGTGGCCTCGACCGGCGACCTTGTGGCACGTCATGCAGTTCTGCTCGAAGAGCTTCGCGCCTCGTTCGCCGTCGCCGCTCAACGCCAGCGCTGAGCGGTAACTGTCCACTACGTTCTTGCGTGGACTGGGAGCCGCCGTGCCGAACAGCTTCGCGGCGCGGGCGCGAAGCTTTGTATCGCCATGGTTGACCAGTCGCATCTTGCGTACCGGCGCGATGTAGGCGGGCGAGATCCGCTCGCCTTCGATCGCATCGAGCAGAGCGCCCGTCCACTTTCGACGGCCGAGCAGCGTTTCGATGACTTCACCGCGGACCGCCGGCGACAGACCTTGCCATGCGTCGATCAACGCGACGGGAACGTCCACCACATCGAAGCTGCCCAGTGCCTGCACGGACGCAAGTTGAACGGTCGGAGCCTGGCGCGAATCGAGCATCGCGACGAGCATTTCGCGCACGTCGTCAAAGCGGCCGTGAGCCAGCATTTCGATGGCTTGCTCCCGCTGCTTGGCGGCGGACGAAGGATTCGCCAGCGTCTTCTTCGCGTTGCCGATCAAGCCGGACAGCAACTCAGCCGCCGCCGGCGATTCGCTCACGTATCGTCTGAGGCTCGATCGAGATCGACGCAGGCCTTCGCCCAGGCCAAGGATGATGGTCCGTCGAACGTTCACCGACTTTGCGCCGGCACTGGTTTCGACGAACTTCAGCACGCTCACGACTTCAGGTTGCCGATTGCGACCACCGACCACCAACGCCAGTTGCCGTAGGAACTGCTGCCCACCGGAAGTTGCCGCAAATTTGCCGTCGGCGAGCAACGATTCGAGCATTCCCGCGGCCAGCTTGAGCGACGAACTGAGCACGGCGGTCCGCATCCAGACGTCTCCGGCGTCGCGACGCGCGATGTTCGCCAGCGCCTCGGCCGCACGGCGGTCGTCGGTCGCGCCCAGGCTGAACCCGACCTGAAATCGCACACGCGGGTTGCGGTCGTTGGCTAATGCCACAACCTGCTCAAGCAACAAGTCGCTCTTCTGCAAATGCGACTCGGCGAGCCGCACGGCATGCTCCCGCACGCCGGCCGACGGAGCGGCGAGTGCTTGTGCGAGATCTTCGGCGTGCAAAGCGCCCAGCCCTTCGAGTGCGTACAGCGCGTGGAGTTGAGCCAGTTCAGATTTGGTCTCGCGCAACAGCGTGCGTAGCGGCTGGATGGCGCGGCGATCCTGTCGTTCGTAGAGCAATCGCCCGGCCGTATCTCGCCACCAGCCGTTTTGGTTCTCCAGTTCGCGGACCAGTTCTTCGGTCGAGGCCGATCCAAGTCGCGGTGGTCTTGGAACTTTGAAGCCGGGCGGAGCCAGCCGATAGATGCGGCCGCGGTTGTTTCCGTTGAGCAAATCGACCTTCGCGAGGATTTCAGCCGGCAGCGAGTCAGGCGTTTCAATCACTTCGCGGTACATGTCCACGATGTGCAGCGTGCCGTCCGGCGCGTTGATCATGTTGGCCGGACGGAACCAGTTGTCTTTCGAGCGGACCATCTCGGTATCTTCGTCGGCCCGCAGCGAATCGAAACTCACGCCGCTCGGTTGCATCAGGCGACGGTGTATCAAGTTGCTTTGCACATCACCGACGAACAGGTTGCCGCGGTACTTTTTCGGATAGGCCGCGCCGCGGTAGATCGTCACGCCCGTGCACGCGGTGAAGACATCGTGGGCGACGTAGGTTGCCGCCCATTTTCGCGGTTGCGCGAGGCGAATCTTCGTCCTCGCCAGCCGCCACGGTTCCGGCGGGCTGGCGCGATAAACGCGATCGCCTTTCCAGATGTTCTGCCGCACGGCAGGCACGGGCAGATACGGATTCCGCGCCAGGTAGCGAGCCGGCAAGACCACGTGTACGGCTGGCTTCGAGTTCTGGCAGATGAAGCGGTTGTTCCAATCGTCGAACGTGTTGCCAAACTGCTCGGATCCGGAGATGGCTTCAAACTTGCCGGTCACGGGATGAAAACGGAAATCACGGCCTCGCAGCGAAACGGCTCTGGCATTCGGCTGGTCGGCCAGCCTGATCTCGCCACCGCTGTTCGATCCGGCTCCGTAGATCCAATGATCCAGCCGCCAGATCAAGTTGTTGGCCGCTCCTTCCTCGTTGTTGAAGCCAAACCCCGTGTAGACTTTCTTCCTGACGTCCGCCTTGCCATCGCCATCTGTGTCCTTGAGAAACCACACGTCGGGAGCAGCGATGACAAACACGCCGCCCTTCCACGGACAGATGCCGGTCGGCCATTCCAGCCCATCGGCAAACACGTGGCTTTGCTCGTACTTGCCATCGCCATCGTGATCTCTCAGCAGTCGAATGCGGCCGGATGCCCGTTTGCCCTCGATCGCGCGTTTGGGGAACTTCAAGTATTCCGCGGCATACATCAATCCGTTTTCGTCATACGCAATGACGATCGGCTCCAGCACGTCCGGTTCGTGCGCGACCAGTTGCATCTGAAAGCCATCCAGCACTTCAAACGACTTCAACGCCTCGTCTGGTTCACGAGGCGGCACGCGCAGGCTTGTTGCCGGTGGACGCTCCTCGGCGGTTGCCGCTTGATTCGAGATACACGAAATACTGATCGTCACGGCGATGCTTGCCTTGACGGTTCCAATCAAGAGGGATCGAAGCATTGGTATGTTTCTTTCGTGATTAGTTCTGTTCGGCGACCGGGACCTACAGTTTCAATACGTTGTCCATTCGCGCCGCGATGTCGGCCAATCGATTTCGGTCGCCACCGGGAACTTCCGCCGTGGCCCAGCCGGACGTGTATCCAATATCGATAAGCGCTTTACGTACAGCCGGCCAGTCGCAATCGCCTTCGCCAATTTCGACTTGAAATCCCTTCCACAGGCCTTCGTCCTTTTGTTTCTTTCGGCTGTATTCCTTGACGTCCAGCTTCACGATGCGCTTGCCAAGAATTCGAATCCAATGTTCCGGCCAACCGAAGCGGACGACGTTGCCGACATCGAAATACGCGCCGACGGCGCGACTGTTCATTTCGTCGATGAAGCGGGCCATCTCCAGCGGGCTGAGCAGAAAATTGTTCCACACGTTTTCGATCAGCAGCTTGATGCCCTGCTTCTCGGCATAGGGCAGCGCGGCTTTGATGCGGTCCTGTTGCTCGCGATAGACCTTGTCGTACGGGTTGTCTTTGTCAACCTTCCCTGCCACCACGAGCACGCTGGTCCCGCCGTAGAACTTCGCGCTGTCGATGGCGTGTTTCAGATCCGGCTTGCTGCTGTTGAGGAAGCCGTGGACGACCACTCCGGTTGCCTCGATCGCTTTGCGGACTTCGGTGCGGTCGATTGTCGTCGTGACGTGAATCTCCGTCCCGTCAAAGCCGAGGTCCGCCAACAGTTTGAACTTGTCCAGCACCGACAGGTCTTCCTTGATCATGTGGTACTTTACGGCTCTCTTGATGCGTGCTTTCGGCGATTTTGCCGCTTTGGCGCCTTGAGCCAACGCACTCATGGAAGACGATGTCGCCACAGCCGCTGCGCTGCAAAGAAACCTGCGCCGTGAAATCCGCCAGGTGTGCCTGTTCGCTGTCGTATATTTCATGGTTTGTGTCCTTTAATCTGCGTCGTGGGTTTTGCGGATATAGGCGATCAGGTCGGCGAAGTCCTGAGCCACTGGTGTCTCGTGGGTAACACACCTAAAGTGTTGATGAACCTGTACATAAGACCAATTCATTCGTTCTTCAACTCCTTTAGCATACTCACAACCACATCGGCGATTCGCTCGCCAGTGCCGACTTCGGCGTACGAATGTAGTCCCATCCACGTTTGGTAGCCGCCCAGTGTGTGTGCTTTGCGGTCGGGCAGATAGCCGATCCAGTCATTGGCCAGCT
>CAYFJO010000224.1:0-16557 GCA_964343305.1 uncultured Pirellulaceae bacterium
GGCTGTTTTGATTTCGCTCTTGGCAAGCAAGTTTTCGACCTCGTTCAAACATCGCTCAACCAACTCATTTCGCAATGATTCTACGTGTTGAGAATAGTCATTGTGACATTGCTCGCCGATCGTTTTTGCTAAATCACAATCTTGCCAGGCACCACGAAACTCACCTTGTTTTAAACCACCCGTTGCTCGATCAAGAAGTTGTGCAACCACCTTGCCCGCAAGTTGTTGTCCCGGCGCGTATTGGGCAAGTTTCTCTCGACGCAGCAGTCGACAAACATCGTTCAGCCGCCCTTCGTAAAACGCCTTTTCGGCTTGTGCGATTTGGTGTCGCCACGACTGGAACATTGGTCACGCGATTCGATCAAGACAAAGTGCGATAAAAAAGGGGGTCCAGGCAACACGCCTGAACCCCCATAACCCAATCGAGTTCATTTGTTACTCGTCCGAGGAGCTAACGTAGTTGCTTTCCTCAGGCGTGAAGAAACTGGTAATCTCTTCCGAGATGTTTCGGTCAACTGGTTCATCCAGAACGATTTCCGAAACGGGCTCTTGATGAGCATTAACCAATTTCGCTTCAACCTCCACCTGCGACTTAATCTTGTCGATCAACTCACGAGTTTTTGACAACCTACTATTGTCACGAACGGTTCGGCTGGTAACCTTGGCAACTTCGATCATCTTCAGTTTTGCACGCAAGTTATCAACTTCGTCTTGTAATTGTTGTTTTTGAGAGATGGTCTCGCGTAATTGCTCATTCGTGCTCGCAAGCCATTCGTTTCGGGAACTCAAACGAGTTTTCATTGCCTCAACCATGTCGGCGCGAGTTTTGTAACTCTCGAACTTTCGGGTCAGATCTTTTTCCACTTGTGAAGCGGTGTAAGTTGGACCCGTTGAAGTAAATTGGAATGTTGCATCGCCACTGTCCAACGCATTCTTCAAACGCATGATTTTGTCTTTGTTGGACGCAAGGTCACTTTCGTTGGCACCGATTTCGCATTTGAGGTGTTCGATTGCAACCTCTTCCTTCGCAATATCTCTCATTAGATTCTCAATATCGCCGTGTAGTCCGGCGATTTCTTTTTCTGCTCGATCCAACTTCATCTCTAATGGAATACTCTCTTCAACTTTGGTTTGTAGCTTCCCAACTGCATCGTAGAGATAGCTCAGCCCTCTTCCACCAAAGAGCAAAACTAACAACAGGGCGATGCCACCACCGACAAAGGTTAACTTTTTGAACATCGATTGGGTCTCCTAAACAGTTCTAAAGGGTTTTGTGGCAAGTGTTTGATTTGCTTGGGTTTATGCAGAATGCCAACCCAACAATACAAATTAAAACAATTACAATTCGCACCTCAAGACCGAATATTTGGACTCCTTTGGAAAAATCTCAAGAAAAACTTCCCCAAACGTCCGTTCGCTAGGCACGAGATGTATTGATCTGACGTCCAATTTCAGTAAAGACGTAGCAATTCTGACTCATTAACTGCCGTTTCGGCAGACTGGCATTTGCTGCAAACTTAGATCCCACCGTGGTTTATGAGAAGGTCAGAGTTCTTGTAAAGCGTTGGTATGAAGTTTGCTTCAACTGATCGAGACCGGTTTCATTCGAAAAATCGTCCTCATGGAATCAATAAAATGTCTAGCAAATCTCGACCTGAACGGACTGATACCAAAGATCGTTTGGAATCGGAAAGTTTTGCAGCCGTCTCCATAAAGCAACAAGTGCCAGAATTTGACCATTGGCTGGACGACGAACTGGCGAAATTGGAATTGCGATTTGCGCGCTTTGTGACACCAAGTTCAACCCGTCGCTCCCTCAAGCGTTGAACTTCATCTTTCCACTTGTACTTACGCTTGCGAATCACTGTGCCGATCTGTTTGATCGCGATTCTTCAGGATCGCCAGCCCCAGCGATGTCATCGCCACTCCGACGATCATCGCGATGCTTAGGGCTTCTCCAAATATCATGACGCCTGCCACGGCAGACATCGCTGCTTGGGACGCGTTGAGTGAATTGATGTAAGTGACGGTCGTTAGCTGGAGCGCGCGGGTGAGTGACAAGAACGCAATGGCGTTGCAGATGCCCGCCAGGATCATGATTCCGAAATCTTGCGATGTTGTGCTGATAAGCCCTGTCCATCCCAGTCGGCAATAGCTCAGCCCGCCTAACGAAATCACCCCGATCAACGCTACCAAAACCATGGTTGTCG
The DNA here is from genome assembly GCA_964343305.1 of uncultured Pirellulaceae bacterium. Lineage (GTDB taxonomy): Bacteria > Planctomycetota > Planctomycetia > Pirellulales > Pirellulaceae > CAYFJO01. Next base: position 2,211 of record CAYFJO010000224.1, read on the forward strand.
AGACGGCTGAACGTCCGGTCACACCGTAGCGAATGACCACGCCCAAAGTGGCATACGCGACACCAGCGATCGAAGCTGCAACGACTCCCGCAAATATCGCGAAGGTCTGCTTTGCCGTCGAAGTGCTTTGGACGGTCGAATGAGCATCGGCTGCTCCGAGCGAAAGGACAAACACGGATGCAATGAGAAGCGTGATCGAGATGAGTGTCCGCGCGGTAATCGTCTCATGCAGAAAGATTCGTCCTAGGATCGCGCCGCCAATGATGATTGATCCCAACGCGATTGGGACGGTGAGCGCTATGCCAATCACACCGAGGGACCATTGAAACATCACGTTGCCTGCTAGCTGCCCGATCAACGCACCAAAGATGATCGCCAGCAATGTATTTCGCGGCGGAACGATTCGCACGTGCCGCACGGCCAGGACAATCAGCCAAGGTCCAATCAAAAGGATCGTCGGAACGGATTTGACGCAGGAGACCCACACAGGGTCGCAATCCACCAAAGCCCGTAAGAACACATTCGCCGCCGTATAGCCGACCGCTGAAATAAGCCCAAAAAAAGCACCCCATAGCACGTCTTTTGGCGTGGTCCCCAACGGGGAAGGCTTGTCCGATCCGGAATCGATGTGTTCTTTGTTCACGGCAGCATTCTAACGGCGAGGTGTTTGAGCCGGGAGAGGATTGGATTGCACTGGCTTGCTGTCGGGCGATTGAGTAAGCTCCCGCCACTTTTCCACGAAATCGCGCGGGATGCGCGGCAAATCAAACGCAAGGAAGCGTACGATGTCCAAGCTCTCACAACATCTTCTGTTGGTTTTCGCGTTTATCGCTGGCTGTGCGATCTCCGGCTGCGATGTCGAGAATGTTGCTACGTTGCTCGAAGGCTTGCAAGCTGATGCAACTCAAACTTCGACAACCTCCCCGACGGCCTCTCGCAGCGAAGATGTCATCACGATCGCGTCGTTCAACATTCAAGTCTTTGGTCAATCGAAGCTGCGCAAAGCAGACGTTATGGAAGTCTTGGCACAAACCGTGCGCAAGTTTGACATCGTTGCGATCCAAGAGATTCGATCCAAGGAGGATGTCATGACGACATTCGTTTCACAAATCAACTCCGATGGCCATCGATACGACTTTGTCATCGGTCCGCGACTTGGACGAACCACCAGCAAGGAGCAATATGCGTTCGTCTATGACACGTCACGCATTGAGTTCATTGACGGCTCTGAATTCACGTGGTCCGATCAACGTGAAGAACTTCACCGCGAGCCGTTTGTCGCGACGTTTCGAGTGCGCAACCAACCCACTGACGAAGCCTTCACGTTTTCCCTCGTGAACATTCATACCGATCCCGATGAAACCGACACCGAGTTGGATGCCTTGGACGATGTCTTTGAATTCGTCCAATCCAATTCGCCAACAGAAGATGACGTCATTTTGCTTGGTGATCTGAACGTTGACGCCGATCACCTTGGAGAACTCGGACAGTTGTCGAACATTGCCTGGGTCATCCCGGCACAGACGATGACGAACACTCGCGGCAACAAATCCTACGACAACATCGTGTACAACCATCAAGCGACAAAAGAATTCACGGGCAAAGGCGGTGTCTTTGACTTTCCTGGCGAGTTTCAACTCTCACGGGATGAGGCACTGAAAGCCTCTGATCACTTGCCTGTCTGGGCCGAGTTTTCTGTTCGAGAAGGTGGACTCGTGCCTCAAGTTGCCGATCGGCCGAACACGCTCGATAGATAATGCGTGTCATCATTCACTGCGGTCAAAAACCTTCTTGCCGCCTACAAACGTTTTCATAACTTTGATCTGTCGTATCTTGTCTTCGGGACACTCGAGGAGATCGCGATCGAGCACGGCAAAGTCCGCGAGCTTTCCGGATTCCAAAGTCCCTTTCTTCGATTCGTCGAAACTCAAGTGCGCGGCAAGGCTGGTCATCATTCGCAGTGCATCGATTCGCGAGACTTTTTGATGCGCGCCGTAGACTCGCCCGTTTTCGTTCTTGCGGCTGGCAGCGATGTACATTTGAAGAAACGGGTTAAAGGAATTCATCGCGTGGTCAGGATCAAGTCCGATCATGTGGTCGCTGTTAATTGCAACGGGCACTCCACCTTTCAGCCAGTCGCCGACACCGATTAAACGCTCGGCCCACGATCGGCCGTAAACTTCGGCCATCGCGTCCGAGTCCTTGTAATAGAGATACGACTGCGTATCGACACAAACGCCCAGCTTGCGACACCGAGCGATCGAATCTTCGATGGGAAAGTAGCAGTGGATCAGCGTGAAGCGTTGGTCACGAATGTTATACAACCGCTGCACGTGCTCGAGCGCATCCAGAACCGAATCAACACCAGCATCGCCCGTCACGTGACAACACATTTGCCACCCAAGTCGATGTCCGGCGGAGAAGATGTCTGTCATTTGCTCGAAGGTATAGCGGCGGTCGCCCCGGTAGTTGGAATCTTTCAACCGATAGAACGCCACTCGCCGATCACCGTACGGCTCGCGCAGATAAGTGTTGCCCCAATGAATGCCACCATCGACTGTGATCTTCAGTGGTCCAACACGCACCCAATCGTCTCCGTCACCCGACTTGATGCCGATTTCCTTCGTAAACTTTTCGACACCTTTGCCGTCGCGAAACTGTTGACGAATGGTCGCAGTTGTTCGGACGGTCAGTTGGTCCGCATCTCGCAGTCTTTGATAGAGCTTGACACCGTCCAAATTCGTCGCGCGTTCGAAGATGCTCGTGATGCCAACGCTGTTGTAGATTTGATGCACGCGTCGCAAACCTGCCAACGTCTCTTCTTCAGTGAACTCGCGCCTCGGCATGAACTTCCGCAGATAGCCGTCGCCGCCCGCGATCATCACGATGCGGCCGTCCTTGTCGCGAATCAATTCGCCGCCAGGAACCGAGTCCGTCTCGTCATCGATTTCGACCGACTTGAACCCCAGCGAATTCAAGACGTTCTTGCGCGCGGCGTTGAACAGAATGGGATGCGTCGAGCAAGCCGCGTCGAGTTCCGCCGGCGTTGGATGGCGTCGTTCTTTTAGCCGCGTAATGTCGGCTCGCGGCACGCGAATCCAACGTCCCGGCGGCACTTCCTTGGCCCGCTGGCGAATCCAATCTTGCAATTCGGCAATGGTCGACAACTCAACGAAAGGTTGGATCATTGCATTGCGCCCGACACCGATCGCATGGCAATGCGTTTCAATGATGCCGGGGATGACGGTCTTGCCGTCGAGTTGAATGACTTGGGTGCGTTTCGATACGAAATCTTGAATACGTTTGTTGGTGCCCACCGCCAGAATGCGTCCATCGAGGATAGCGATTGCCTCGGCGATGGCATTGTCCTTGCCTAGCGTGATGATCTTGCCGCCCACGAGAGCGATGTCGGCGGCTTTCTCATTGTCCGCTCGCACGTGACACGTAGCCAACAAAATTGCAAAGCAAATCATGATTCGTGTCATCGGATGGACCATTGTTTTTCTCCTTGAGTAATTACGTGACGCTACCATTGTCAGTGATCAGCGACCAAGACGCAACGATTGACGAAAGCTTCTCACATGAAGTGCCGCGCGATATGTTGGTAGCCAAAGGATGTTGGTAGCCAAAGATCAAGGAGCACCGCGATGAATGTTGCCGAATATTTGCCGACCGTTGTCAATGAAGGCCCGCTGTTGACGGCCTACACACTGAATAAGTTAAAAAAATTGGTCAAAGAAAAAACCGTCATTTTGCCCGTTTGCTCGCTGGGAACGGAGTTGTCGGAGTTGGCCGAATATGGCGATCTCGTCCTTCCACCGTTGTACCACGAAGCGATGGACGACGAGTTGAAGTCGCAGATTCTCGCACGAGTCCAACAGTGTTTCCCGTTCTACGAAGACACGCGCGATTGCGCAGAATTCGAGGTCGACTTTCGAATCGTCGACCTTCCGTCAAAACCACTGCCCGACAAAAAGAGTCCACGGATCCTGGCGTTCAGTGTCGACACGGCTGTCGAAGAACACGGCCCACATATTCCGCTAATGACGGACACAATTCAAAGCTACGGTGTGCTTCAGCGCCTCGAACAAGAAATCGGTGGTTTCTTCGCGGGACCACCTGTGGAATACGGTCAACTTACGTGGGGATTGCCATTCGGTTTGAGCATCGACATCACGGCACCGCTCTTAACGCGCTACGTCACCGGATTTACAAACGCTGTGCTCGACTGGCTCAAGCCGCGATCCCTTTACGTGGTCGACGTGCACGGCTCGATTGTGCATCGCAACGCGATTCAAGACGGCCTTCGCCAAAGTCGCTGCGAGAATTGGCGATTCCGATGGTTGCACGAGCCGCTTGTTGAGTTCGCGGGCGACCGCGGCGACCAACACGCGGGCGGCGTCGAAACATCGCTGGTCCATCACATCAGCAACGACTTGGTTGACGCAAGCTGGTGGCCCGATCGCATCGACGAGTTGGCCGACAAACAAATGTCGATGAGTGTCGCCATCGATCTTTCGTCCGATTTGTCAGAATTCATCCAGCAAGTCGAAACCGAATCGATGAACGGCATCGTCGGCGATGTGCGGAATTTCTACGAGGTCGATGCCGACGTGATGATGAATCGCATGCTCGGCCTGGCACGCGAAGACGTTGGATCATTGTAGTGAGGCGCCCGGCTTCCGAAGTTTTCTTAAACTTCGGAAGTCTTGAGTCGAGCCGAAACTTCCGAAGTTTAAGAAGACTTCGGAAGTTAGCCTTGCGCCGCGCGAGTTGGCGGTGCGATCCATCTTAACTATATTGAACGCCTTGCTACACAAATCATTGGACGAGGAAAACATGTATAGACTCCTGCTCATTTTCGCCCTCTCTTTTTCCATGGTTTCGAATTCGAACGCCGATTGGCCGCAATTTCGCGGTCCCGATGGACAGGGCGTGGCGCGAAATGCCAACATCCCGTTGACCTGGAGCGAATCCGAAAACGTGTCGTGGGCCGTCAAAATTCCCGGCAAAGGCTGGTCGTCCCCGGTCGTCCAGGGTGATCGAATTTGGCTGACCACCGCCGTCACATCCGAGCCGACGGAAGAACAAATCAAAACGCAGCTTGAAAAGTCGACACTCGACGAGAAACAGTTCACTCGCCGCCAAGTCGCCGGGACGGTTTTGCTGCGCGTGATGTGTCTTGATCGAAAGTCTGGCAGCATCGAACACGATATTGAATTTGCCAACGTCGATTCGCCCGAAGCGATTCACATCGGCAACTCGTACGCATCGCCGACGCCAGTGATCGAAGGAGACCAGCTGTACGTACACTTTGGCATCGACGGCACGGCTTGCATCGACACAAGAACCGGCAAAGTGCTGTGGCGACGAGCGGTTGATGTATTTTACAGTGTCGGTGTCGGCAGTTCGCCGGTCCTGTACAAAGATCTGTTGATTCTGATTTGCGACGGCGTCGACAAGCAGTTCATCATCGCGCTCAACAAAGAGACTGGCGAACGCGTCTGGCGAACCGATCGCCCACCAATCCGTGCCCCGGATGGCCAACAGAAAAAAGCGTACTCAACGCCGTTGGTGATCCACCACGAAGGCCGCGACCAATTGATTTGTCCCGGATCGCAATGGTTCATTTCGTACGACCCGCTTACGGGCAAAGAAATCTGGCGTGTCGATCATGGCTCGGGTTTTTCACTCATCCCACGCCCCGTTTTCGGTGACGGCATTGTTTACGTGTGTACTGGATACGGCCGCCCCGAGTTATGGGCCATCCGAGTCGACGGCAAAGGCGACGTGACCGAAACGCACGTCGAGTGGACAGAGAAAAGTCAAATCTCGAACAATCCGTCGCCGCTGTTGGTCGACGATCTGATTTTCGTTATCAGCGACAATGGCATCGCCAGTTGCCTTGACGCAAGAACGGGCGAAACCCATTGGAAAGAACGCATCGGCGGCAATCATTCCGCATCGCCGGTTTATGCAAGCGGCCGCGTCTACTTCTTCAATCACGAAGGCGAAACCACGGCTGTCAAGGCATCGTCCGAATTCGAAAGCCTTGCCACCAGCACGATCGAAGGGCAACTGATGGCTTCGCCCGCGGTGTTAAAGTCGTGTCTGATCTTGCGCTCGGACACCAAGCTTTATTGCGTTGAATAAATGGCATCTCTATGGGACAGCACGAGCGAGCCGCGGTCAACGATTCCTAGACAATTAGACCTGTCCCGTTTTCCCATTCCCGGTTCTGTCCAAATATTCTTGAAGCAACTTAATCCATTCACGGCGACCGGGACAAACTGCGACGGCGAAAGCAATGGCTTGAATTCCTCGTTCGAGCATCTTCTCCTTTAAACATCGTCGAGCCAGTTTGGCCATCGCTGGCCCTTCATTGCGAGTGAGTCGCGAAAGAATCTCCCGCTCGGCCTCTTGTTCTTGATCAGAATAATAATAGGCGTCTTTGCGTAAACGAATTCTGCGATACGGAAATCGACTATTGGAATTTGCCATGAATCTTCCAATCTAAGATTTGGGCGACAGACGAGTCTTGAATGGATCATGTACTTGCTCGGTCATTGAGAATTAGTCGAATGGTTCGTCAGTACGTTGACAATACGAAAGGGGATTAAGTTCAATAAACGCCTCGCTTATACTGATGATGCATCATTTTACTTTGACTTTCATTCCAAATGAACCATCAGCAGTGCGATTTCGACTGGGGTGATGCCGCTGAATCGGTCGGTTTGGGCGAGACTGACTGCGCGGATTTCTTGAGAGCTTCTTGTGGGCTTCGGTTCGGAGGTGGGAGATCTGGGCGTAGTCGAACTGCTCTGGGATTCGTTTTTCCGCCAAGCGATGTTGGCGGGCGATTTGGAATTCTTGCCGCGCGATGTAGCCTGAGTATTTCACATCGTACCCACTCAGTCGTCGTACGGTGGAAAAAGATCGAACAACTCTTCGGCTTGGCGAATCTTGATTCTGCGTTCATGGTTGAGGCCAAGCGCCTCGATGGTCGCTTGGCCAACAGACGATTGAGCGACGATGTGATAGCCCTCCCAGCGAAAATGGTCGCGCCAGTTGTCGGTGCGTGGCTGAAAGAGTGGCACCACTTCGCCGCGCTCAGATGAGGGCACCTCGACGCGATTTGATTTGTGCAGATTGCAACTCGGACATGCCCAGGCGAGATTGTCGAGTTGCGATGGTCCGCCACGAGAGCGCGGGATGATGTGTTCGACATGAAACGTGGCCCCTTGCAGCGATTGGTGCATCCGGCAGTATTCACATCTCCCCTCGGCACGCTGCTGGACGTTTTGTTCGATCTCGCTCCACGAGGTCATTCGGGTTTGCGCCCCAGCAAGTGTAACGCTTCCGCTCGCACCAACGAAAGCCGTTCGCTCAATTCCACCAAAGATTCCAAATCGGTACGCTCGGATTCCGTCAATAATCCGTCGTTATTGCGATCCATCAGGTCTTGCAAACGCTGGTCCGTCTTGGGTGGCAGACGCAGGTCGCTTACGGTTTGAACCCAATCGAGAGGTGCGTCTATGCTCATAACGATGTCTCCTTTAGGTCAGGCCTATGAGAAAGCGTGTTCTCGCTCATCAAGGATCCAATCACGAATTCATTGTAACATTTCTCGGCACATCGAGTAACTCAATACGTGTGAACCCTCTCCTCGCCCGCACTGACGGTTGCCATCACTGCATCGATGTGTTCGCGCAGACGCCGTAGCTTGAAGGAATCTCGCCCCGGCTCGTTCCACAGGTTTTGGAACTCGCCAGGGTCGTCGGTCAAGTCAAATAATTCGGCAAGATTGTCTTCGCGGTGGTAGATCGCCAATTTGTATCGTCCATCAAAGGTCATGGTCGCTTGCGTCTGGGTTTCGACCGGGCTGTAACCGACCGAATCATTGAAGTCGCACACAATTTGCGGCTTGTGAAAACTCGGATCGGCATCGCCGGCCAGAATGGGGAGCAACGATTTGCCTTGAACACGCGCTGGGACGGGCTGGGATGCCGCCTCTAACAGCGTCGGTGCCAAGTCGACCAGTTCGACGAGTGCGTCGCTTTGCAGGCCGCGCTCGAAGCTCGCCGGACATGAGAAGATCAGCGGCACGTGAACCGCGCCTTCGAAGAACCGGCAGCCTTTGAAAATCAAACCGTGGTCGCCGAGCAACTCGCCGTGGTCGCTGTGGAAGAGGATGATCGTGTTTTCAAGCTGGCCGGATTCTTCGAGCATATCCAAGATGCGCCCCAATTGATGATCGATGTGCTCGATCATGGCGTAGTAGGCGGCTTTGATGATCTGGCCGTTGAAACTGTCGGGAGCCTTGTAGGTGCGGGCCGATTGCGTGTCGGCTTTGAGCTGGCTTGTATCCGGCATCTTGCCGAAGGGATCGACCGCTTCCAACTTCTGTTGACGGATGTTCTGAAAATCGCTTTGTCGCGCGAGGTCGCTCTCCTGAAACAACGGCGGCGGCAGCGTGGCTGGGTCGTAGTGATCGAGATATTCGGCGGGCGGATCAAACGGAGGGTGCGGATCAAACGGGTTGATGCTCATCAACCACGGGCCGTCGCGTGGTTCGGTGATGAACCTAATCGCCATGTCGCTGCACCACGTGACTTGATGCAATTCACTTGGGATGCCGGGGCCACAGAAACTCGCGCGCGTTTCATACAACTCGACGGGATCAACTCCCTGTTCATTTCGCAACCACTGGTAATACGTGTTGCGATCGTCGGCATCATCTGGATAGGGCAGGTTGCTGTAATAGAATGCCCGGTAGCCATCGTCGTAACGCTGTTCACCTTTCTTGGCCGTGGAAAGATGGAGTTTTCCGGCGAGACCGCAATCGTAGCCCGCATTGGCGAGTAATCTGGTTACGAGAACTTCGTCAGATGGAAACTGCGCGTGGCCATTGCGATAGACTTGCGTGGTTGCCGGATAACGGCCGGTAAGGAAGCTTGAGCGGCTGGGGGTACAGATTGGGTTTTGGCAGTAGGCTTGTGTGAACGCTACGCCGTTTTGCACCAGGCGATCAAGGTTTGGCGTGCGGATGTATGGATTTCCCAGCGCGGCGATGGTGTCGTAACGTTGGGCATCCGCGCAGTACCAGAGGATATTCGGTTGAAAATCGATAGACATGTCAGCCGTCGTTTGAATTCGCGTTCTGAGATTGTTGCGATTCCGTCAGACGAGCTAACAACTGCCAATCGGCATCTGGCTGCTGCCAGATGCTCATGCCGCCATCGACTAGCAACATATGGCCATGAACGTGGCGGGCAGCGTCACTGACCATGTAAACGGCACCGTCGCCGCAAACGTCTGAATGGGGCACTTCGCCGTTGGGTGTGTGCAGACACATCCATTGTTTGAAGTTGGCGTCTTCGTCGATGATCGCTGTCAGCGGCGTGCGGACCAGGCCGGGGGCGAGTCCGTTGACACGGATGTTGTGCGGAGCGAGTTCGACGCACAATGTTTTGATCATCATTTCGACCGCGCCCTTTGACGTGTCGTAGCCCGAGTGTGTTGGCTCGGCCATGCGGCCGTTGATCGAGCCGATCATCAGAACGCGGCCGGCGGTTCTGTTTGCGACCCAATGTTTGGCGAAGCGTTGAGTGAGAAAGAACGGCGAAAAGACGTTGAGCCGCATCGTCCGTTCGAAGCGCGTCAGGTCCATTTCCAGGTACGGCACGTCGTCGTAAGTGCCGGCGTTGTTGACCAGGATGTCGATCGATGGGTTGGCTTCGATGGCCTTGGAAAAAACCTCTTCGACGGACGATTCGGTAGGGCCGGACAGGTCGCTGGTGATGAAGGAAGCTTCGACGCCCGCACAGCGGCAATGCTCGACCACTTCGTCGGACAATTCGCCCTGCTGGCGGCCATGAACCACAACGTCGGCACCGGCTTGGGCAAAGGCTTGGACGATCGAACGGCCGACGCCTTTGGTCGAGCCGGTGACCAGCGCTGCGTGTCCTTTGAGATCAATCATGCCATTTTCCTTTGTCAAAGAATGTGGCACTTATGATATCAAATCAACAACGCAAAACACCCCGGCTGTTTGGAGCAGCCGGGGTGTTGAATTCTGCATTGCTGTAGGACGGATTTCCAATCCGTCCGCTCCCGTCATCTGGACGGATTGGAAATCCGTCCTACATCAAATTTTAACGCACGACATACACAGACGGATCGTCGATGATCAGGCGCGAGGACCACGTCTTGTTGTCGTCGCCGTTGCACACGTTGAAAAAGAAGGTGCGGAATCTCAGCGGTTGGTAGCCATACGGCCGATGCGACGCGATGTGATCTTCCTTCGTCAAATCCTGAACGCCCGGCTTGGCATAGTAATGAACCCTGCCATCGCGTGAGAGTGAAATACCCAGTGTCCACCAGCCAGTGCGGTCGAGTTGTTTGCCTTTGTATTCGCCGCCGCGGGATGTGGCGCGAATGCGAATGTAGGCATAGTCGTGATCCTTGCCCGTGGCCTTCTTGCCTTCTTTGCTTTGAAAGTCGATGAACATGCCGGGCCAATAGATGCCGTCGAAGCCTTCGTCTTTTGAGCTGCTGAACAGTCCGCCGCCCTTGGCCGGTCTTGGATAGGTTTCCAGCGCGATACGAAATGCGAAATGACAACCGGTGCGATTTTCCCATTGGTCAACAGGCGGGAAGAACACGCGCGTCACGACGCTGGGCTCGCGAGAAGTGGCGATCTTGCCAAAGCGGTACATGACGTCACAGATGAAATCGTCTTGCTGTTGTTGATAGGTGGGACGGCCTTTGACGCCGGTGTAAAGCGATTGCAGTGCCAGCGATCCGGTGCTGCCGGGAAGTCCATCCTGGGGCGTGGGGACCCATTTGATGAAATCGGGCTGACCGCGCTTCATGCCTTCGTACCAACGACCGTTTTTCGATCGGCCGCTCGGGCCGTTGCTGCGAACCGTTTCGTCTTTGTAGTTGTAAACCTTGGGCAGACGGTAGTTGAATCCCCAGTTGGGATCTTCAAAGTCGTCGCCGACTTTTGAGATTTTAGTACCAGTGCCCGGAACGACTCCTTGAGCGAACGATGCATTTCCAAGCAGTGGCAGCGTCAGCAGCGACGCCATGCAAATGCGCAAACCATACGACGAGAGAATTGAGGTCTTCATGACGAACTCCAAATAGATTTTGGTGGAGTAAACGGGTTTGGCAGAAATTACGGATCAACGCGATTACGCGTATAAAAAAAGATATCGGTAACGAGTCGGCAGCAGTCCACACCAATTCGGCAGATCGTCTAGCCGACGCGAGCACGAACGTGCTATCACTCGAGATGCTGCTGGCGCATGCGGTGATGTATTGACATTCGTAACATCCCCTCATTCCTAACTTTCGAAGTCTTCTTCGACTTCTGAAGTCAGGCGAGTTCGCAGAGTTAGATCTTGCGGGTACAATGGAAGTGTCCGGCAAGTTGGAGAGTTACGATGCCACTTCACGATTGGACCCGCGTGCCCGCTGGGTTGTTCCACCATTTCCACCAGGATTGGTCGATCGAAATTGCCCGCGAATTGAACCGCGGCCGCCTGCCCCAAGGTCTTTCCGCGCTGGTCGAGCAACGATCCGGGCCACGAGAGTCAGATGTTCTAGCGATTGAATCGGCTAGGGCATCGGAATCGCCAGACATCTCCACGGACACTACGATCGCAACCGCCGACCCACCTGTCACTCAAATCGTTCGCCGTACAAACAAAGGGATTTATGCTGAACGCGCGAATCGAATTGTCATCCGGCACCATCTTGGCCGCACTGTTTCGGTGATCGAAATCGTTTCACCTGGCAACAAAGACGGTCGTGCAGCTCTGCGTGACTTCGTGGAAAAATCGATTGATTTTCTCCGCGCGGGGATCCACGTGCTAGTGGTCGACCTCTTTCCGCCAACTTCGCGCGATCCGTTTGGAATTCACAAGGCAATCTGGGACGAGATCGAAGAGGAAGACTTCGACTTGCCGGGCGAAAAAGACCGAGTGATTGCTTCCTATGAAACGGGAGATGAACAGATCGCCTATATCGAACTTCGTGGTGTTGGCGAGGAGTTGCCCAAGATGCCGCTTTTTTTGACGAATTCGCTTCACATCCGCGTGCCGTTGGAGCAAACCTATCAAGCTACGTGGGACGCGAGCCCTCAGGACTTGAGGCACGCGGTCGAAACCGGAACGATTTCGTTTGACGAAGCGGATTGACGCTTTTTGTAGAACAATTGTCTCAATTGTTCCACGAGCAATTGGGAGAATTGCTCTACACTAACTCACGACCTTTTGAAATCGTGCAACCGCTTCGTTGATGTTGTCGCGGCTGTTGAACGCGCTCAATCGGAAATAGCCTTCGCCACTGGCGCCGAAACCGCTGCCGGGGGTGCCGACCAGGTGGGCCTTCTGCAATAGGTTGTCGAAAAAGTCCCAACTGGTTTGGCCGCCGGGAGTCTTGAGCCAGATATAAGGCGCGTTCACTCCGCCGTAGACCGTGATGCCGGCGGCTTCAACGCCTTCGCGCAACAACCGGGCGTTTTCCAAGTAGAAATCGATCAATTTGCGAATCTGTATTTTGCCTTCCTCCGTGTAAGCCGCCGCGGCCCCGCGTTGGACAACATACGACGCGCCGTTGAACTTCGTGCTTTGCCGGCGATTCCAAAGTCCGTGCAGTTCGATGTTCTCGCCCGTTGCCGTCTTGCCGACTAAGCCCTTGGGGACAACGGTCAGTCCGCATCGCACGCCTGTAAAGCCGGCCTTCTTGCTGAAGCTGCGGAACTCGATCGCACACTCGCGTGCTCCTTCGATCTCGTAAATCGAATGCGGCACGTCCGACTCCGTGATGAACGACTCGTAGGCCGCGTCGTACAGGATGATCGTGTCGTTGGATCGGGCATAGTCGACCCATGTCTTCAGTGTTTCGCGCGAAGCGACCGTGCCCGTTGGATTGTTCGGATAGCAAAGATAGGCCAAGTCGACCTTGATATCGGGCACGGCGGGAACGAAATCATTTTCCTCGGTGACGGGAATGTAGACCAAGCCGCCGAAGCGACCGGCGTCGTCAGCGGATCCGGTGTTTCCGGCCATGACATTGGTGTCGACGTAGACCGGATAGACGGGATCGGTCACGGCCACCGTATTGTCGGGACCAAAGATGTCGAGGATGTTTCCCGAATCGCACTTCGAGCCGTCGGAAACAAAAATCTCGTCCGCTGAAATGTCGACGCTCGCGTAGTCGTTGTCCGCGATCGGATCGCGCAGGAATCCGTAGCCCTGTTCAGGTCCGTAGCCGTGAAACGAATCGCGATTGGCCAGATCGTCGACCGCCGCGTGCATCGCTTGGACGATGGCGGGCGGCAACGGTTCGGTCACATCGCCGATGCCCAATTTGATGACGGACGCGTCCGGATGACTGGCTTGAAACTCGGATACACGTCGTCCGATTTCGGGAAAAAGATAGCCGGCTTTCAGCTTGAGAAAGTTTTCGTTGATTCGCGCCATGGCTCTGCCTATGTCGAATTCACTGGGGTGTGGAATCCACGAGCATATCACAGAGAAGCGCGATCGGCGAGCGGTGCCTGGTACTCGGTACTTTGTTCTCAGTACTCGGTACTAGTTCATTTGCGGCGACGATGATTGGGCGTTGGTTCGGATGCGAGTGTTGACCAGGTGCGGCATCCAAAGCGCCTTGTCGACCAACTCCAGCAGCACATCGGGATCAAACGGCTTCCGCAGGTAATAGGACCCACCGGCGTCGTGCGCGCGCTGCACGATGTCGTCGGACTGGTTGCTCGACACAAAAATCACCGGCACGTCTTCCTGCCCAGGCTCTTGCTTGATTTCCTGGATCAACTGCATGCCGCTTTCGCCATCGACGTGAATGTCACAGATAATCAGGTCGAGCGTCGTGCTACGCGCTGCCTTGAGCGCCGCTTCACAATCGCGTGCACAGTAAGATTCGTAACCCATCAGGTGCAATGCGGCCGCCGTTCCGGTCATCGTCAGAGCATCACCGTCGATCACGAGAACGGTGGCGGATTGTTTCGGATTGATTGTCATCGGTCGCGGGCCCCTGTGAGTTCAGCATGTTGTTTTTCGCAGCCAATCCGTCGGCAAAATGGCTCCAACGAAATATAGGCCACTGATAACGTTGTCGGAGCGTGTTCTCACAGGAATCGAAGAAAGTCGCCCCGCGGCAGGCGACAGAACGACAGCGGGTCGGATTAATCGGAATAAACGCTAAAAGTCTCGGTGGCATCTCGACGCGGTCGCCACATCCGGCGGCAAGATGCCGCCGAGACTTAACCCAACTCGATCAACCGCGCTTCCGCGTCGCGATAGCCCGGGTCGATTTG
>CAYFJO010000225.1:0-16541 GCA_964343305.1 uncultured Pirellulaceae bacterium
AGAGAACTACAGCGGCGGCACCGACCACGGCTTGGCGCAGCCGATGTTCCTGTTCGGCCCCGGAGTCAAGCCAGGTGTCCACGGCACGCAAGCCAGTCTCACGGACCTGGACAAAAACGGCAACCTGAAAATGGCCGTTGACTTCCGCAAAGTCTATGCCGCGATCTTGGAGAAATGGCTCCACACACCCAGCGAGGTTGTCTTGGGCGAGAAGTTCCCGATGCTAGAAGTCATCGCGTGATACCGGGTGATCCGTCACGCTTTTGACCAAACGAGCCCAGACAAACCGAACCGGGGAGGAAAGGCCATGACGACTGGCCGAGAATCTGATGCGCAGCATCCGCGCGAAGCGGCCGGTGTGTCCCCGGGTTCTGGGAGCAGGTTCGTCGGGATTTCCCCGCAACGCAGAACCCGCTGTTGGATCTTGCCGCCGAGTTGCTGGGCCGTCTGGAAGAGTGCGGGCAGCGGTTGACGAGGCAAGCCGGCGTGAGACTCGATCCGGCCGACGAGGCGACACGTCGTCTCATGGCGGAAATGCCGCGGATGCAACGCCGCAAACTCGTCGACCTGAACCCTCTGTACGGACGGCACACTTTGCTTTGTAGGTCGGGAAGAGTTACGATACCGAGCAACCGTGCGCTGCGCCAAGGTGGTTTTCCGAGGTGCGCAACGTGCGGGCAATGGAACAATGACTAAGTGGAGATCAGGTTTGACGTTATCCCTCATACATTTCAGAACACGTCGAAGTTACTCGGGACCGAGCGAGAAAAGCGATCAGTTGTCATCCGGATGTTTCCGTAGCGGGATTCTTACAAGATCAAATGCAACATCTCTGGTTCTCTGCTGGCTCGTCTCCGCCGGTTCGCTCTTTGCTGCCGAGCGGGAGCCGCAGGTGGAAACTCTGCAGCCGGGTGTGCGGTTGTCACTCGTGGCCGAACATCCCGGCCTGGCGACGCCCACCGGTATCGATGTTGACGATCAGGGCCGCGTCTGGGCCGTGGCCACTCACACCCATTTTCGACCGGACGATTACGTCGGGCCGAAACATGATGAGATCTTGATCTTCGCCGAGCGGGACGGAGACGGCCAGGTCGAACAGCGGCAGGTTTTCTACAACGCCACCGACGCCACGATGGATCTGGAACTCGGCCCAGACGGCTGGGTGTATCTGGCCGAGCGGGACCGCATCCTGCGGATTCGGGATTCCGACGGCGACGGGAAAGCCGATGCCGAAGAGAACATCGCGGTCCTGAAGACCGAAGCCGATTATCCGCATAACGGCCTCGAAGGATTGGCATGGCATCCGGATGGTGACTTGGTGTTCGGTCTGGGTGAGAACTACGCCAAGCCGTGGACACTGACGGGAACAGACGGCGCCGCAGTCAACGGGACCGGCGAAGGTGGCATCTTTCGTTGCACGGGCGACGGGAAGAACCTGCGACGCATTGCCCGCGGGTTCTGGAATCCTTTCGGCATCTGTGTCCGCGCGGACGGGGAGATCTTCGCCGCTGAAAACGACCCCGGCGAAAGGCCGCCCTGCCGTCTGCTACACGTCGTTGAAGGCGGAGATTATGGCTACCAGCGGACATATGGCCCCGAAGCGCATCATCCGTTCGTTTGCTGGAATGGAGAACTGCGCGGCACCCTGCCCATGCTCCATCCGTCGGGGGAAGCGCCCTGTGGCGTATTGCCCCTGGGCCGCGGGCTGCTGGTGCCGTCCTGGAGCGATCATCGAATCGACTTCTTTCTGCTGCGCCGCAAGGGTGCGACGTACGCAGCGGATCGGATCGCGCTGGTTCAGGGAGGACGCTATTTCCGACCCGGCTGCATTGCCAGCGACCGCGGCGCCGGCGGACGGAAACGTGTCTGGTATCTCACTGACTGGGTTGATGGCCGATACCAGGCGCACGGCTTCGGGCGCTTGTGGAGACTCGAGATCGACCTGGAAAAAGCAGGCTGGGTGGGAACGCTCGATCCGGAGCCGACCACCGTCAAGTCCCAACTGGCGATCGACCTGCGCAGTGGGAAGACCGCACGGGATCGCAAGACTCTGCTGCACCTGGCCAAAGACGAAGACCCGTTTCTCGCCCGCGCCGCCTTGCTGGCGCTCTCGCGAGAAGCTCCGAAATGGACGCGGAATGACGTCGCCGGTTGGCACGTGACGGATCGGGTTCAGGCGGTTCTCGCGTTGAAGTTGGCCAACGTTTCGCCGAAGACTTGGGTCACGGCTCTCCTGGCGGACGAAAATGCCGACGTACAGTTCGAGACGCTGCGCTGGATCGCAGACGCGGGGTTGAAAGCGTTCCTGCCGCAAGTCGAAGACATGCTCAGCCGCAGCGACCTCGACTACCAGCGGTTCGAAGCCGCCATTGCAACCTGGAACACGCTGAACGGAAAACCCGAAGCAGGCGTTCGCAACCCAGAGATGCTGCTGGCCCGGGTCCAGGACGCCGACAGCGCGCCACGTCTGCGTGCCTATGCCCTGCGCCTGCTGCCGACCCAGTCGCGCTCCGCACCCGCAGACGGTGGCACGCCGGTACGGAGCTTCCCCAAAGGACTGACGCTGAAGATCCTCCAGCAACTTCTGTCCGTGAACGACGAGACGCTCTCGCTGGAAGCGGTCCGCACCTTGGCAGGCAATCCGACGGTTTCTCAAAAACTCCTGGTCGGGATCGCCGCCGATCCGCAGCGACGCGCCACGTTGCGCGCCGAAGCGGTGGCCGGACTGGCTGCCGTGGCGGACCAGCACGCCGAGTTGTTGGTGCAACTGGCCGGTGACAGGCAACGCGCCGTGCGCGAAGAAGCTTTGCGCTGTCTGCGGTCCGGCGAACGCTCGCCGGAGCAGGTTCACGTGCTGGAAGAACTTGCCGTAGAGTATCCCGAATCCGCTGATCTGTTTCAGGCAGTGCTGACTCCGAAAACACTCACCAGCGGGCGGCCCGCCGTGACAGACACGCAGGCGTGGCTGCAGGCACTCGAATCGGTCAGAGTTCCGGCGGACCGCGAGAACGGCCGCCGTATCTTTCATCATGCCCGATTGGCGCTGTGTTCCAACTGCCATCGCCACGGCGGTCGTGGCAACGTGGTCGGACCGGACTTGAGCGCCCTAAGCAATCGCAAAGACCGCACGTGGCTGCTGCTGTCGATCCTCGAGCCGAGTCGTGAGATGGCTCCGCAATACCAGCCTCGCACGATCGTTCTGAACGATGGCCGGATCTTCACCGGAATCCGGCTGCGGTCGTCCACCAAGGAGGCGATGCGCGACGCCAACGGCCAGAATCGCACGTTTGACCGCAATGACATCGAGTCGATGGTGGAGTCGCAGGTTTCCTTCATGCCGTCCGGTCTCATCGATTCGTTAACCGACCGCGAGCTTCGCGATTTGATCGCGTTTCTCGAAGGCAACCGTAAGTAGGCGCCATCGTTGCCAAGATCCGCTGGAGGTGAAGTTGTAAATTGCATATTCTCACTCCAAGTTGTAGAGTATGAGGAGTCAAAAGCTGAATGCTTCCACCGTCAATGCACCAACCTCGAGCGCGAAAAAAAGGAGCGTAACACAATGAAATCAATGATAGCATTCGTGATCGTGGGGCTTTCCTACAGCAGCTTGATCGGCGCGGCCGAGCCGGACATCGTCATCGCCGACTTCGAGGGCCAAGATTATGGCGAGTGGACCGTCACCGGCGAAGCTTTTGGTTCCGGTCCCGCGCGCGGCACCCTGCCGCAGCAGCAGCGCGTCAGCGGGTTTGAGGGCAAGGGGCTGGTCAATACCTTTTTCGGCCAAGACAGAACCACCGGCACGCTCACATCGCCAGAGTTGGCGATCCAGCGGAAGTACATCAATTTTTTGATCGGCGGCGGGCGGTACCCCGGCAAGACGTGCATGAATCTACTGGTCGACGGCAAAGTCGTCCGCACGGCAACCGGTCCGAATGGTGCGCCGGGCGGTAGTGAACGACTCCAGCTCTGCACGTGGGACGTCAGCGAATTTGCAGGAAAGAGGACTCGCATCCAGATCGTCGACCAGGCGACCGGCGGCTGGGGTCACGTGAACGTCGATCAGATCGTTCAAAGCAACACCGCCAGAGGCCGCCGAATTCCCGGCGACCCCCGGGCCGAGCAACTCGCGGCCCGAGCCAAGCTGCGCAAGTGCGGCGTTGAGGACATTGTCTTCGCAGTGCGGCAGATGGACAGGGACGGGCATTGGTATGCGAACTTCGGCTATTGGTCCAACAATCCGGAGCGCAAGCTTTATCACGACGGTGGTCGCTTGTGTCGGCTGAACGTGGCGACGGGCAAGGTGACGGCATTGCTGGACGACCCCAAAGGGGGCGTTCGCGATCCGCAGATGCATTACGATGGCCGCAAGATTCTCTTCTCGTATCGCAAAGGGGGCCAGCCGTATTACCACCTGTACGAGATCAACGTCGACGGAAGCGGCCTTCGTCAATTGACCCATGGCCCGTACGACGACTACGAGCCCACCTATCTGCCCGACGGCGGCATCATCTTCTGTTCCAGCCGCTGCAAGCGGATGGTGAATTGCTATTATGTGCCGGTCGCCGTTTTGTACCGTTGTGACGGCGACGGTTCGAAGATACAACAGCTCTCGGCCAATCTGGAACAAGACAACACACCGCGAGTCCTTCCTGACGGACGCATTCTCTACATGCGGTGGGAGTACATCGATCGCAGCCAGGTGGGCTATCACCATCTTTGGACCATGAATCCCGACGGGACCGGCCAAATGGTTTACTTCGGAAACCAGCGTCCCTCGACGGTGATGATCGATGCCAAACCGATTCCCGGCACCGACAAAGTTGTCGCTTCGTTTTCACCGGGGCACGGTCGCCGCGAGCACGCCGGCGTGATCACCGTCGTCGACCCCGATCGGGGCCCCGACGTCGATGCGTCCGCCCGCTCGATCAGTCGCGGGCAGCTTTACCGAGACCCGTATCCGCTCTCCGAAGAGTGTTTCCTCGTAGCCGGGGAAACCGACGGCATCTACGTGATGGATGCCGACGGCCAATGTAACCTGCTGTTCGATCTGTCCGCGGCGGACAAACAGGCCGGCCTGTTTGTCCACGAACCTCGCCCGATTCTCTCTCGGCCGCGTGAGCGCGTGATTTCAAAGCAGACCAATCGGGCACAAACGACCGGACGTGTGATTCTGGGCAACGTCTACCAGGGCCGCAACATGGCCGGAATCAAGCCCGGTGACATCAAGAAACTGCTCGTGCTCGAAGCTCTGCCGAAACCGGTGAATTTTAGCGGCGGCTGGGAACCGCTCAGTTTCGGCGGCACGTTCACGCTGGAGCGAATTCTGGGGACCGTGCCGGTCGAAAAGGACGGATCGGCCTATATCGAGCTGCCCGCGCTGCGCAGCCTGTTTCTCGTCGCCCTGGACAAGAACGACATGGCCGTCAAGCGGATGCAGAGCTTCTTGACCGTCCAGCCGGACGAGACCTTCAGTTGCGTCGGCTGTCACGAGCAGCGCACGCAAACCATGCTGCCGGTGAGCACCCTCACGGCGCTTCGGCGTCCAGCCAGCAAGATCGAAACCATCGCGGATGTGCCCGACGTGTTCGACTTTCCCCGCGACATCCAGCCGATTCTCGACAAGCACTGCGTGGCCTGCCACGATTACGATGCCACCACAGCGGGCGGACCGAGGGACGGCGACGTCATCCTCTCCGGCGATCGGGGACCCTTCTATTCGCACAGCTACGTCTCGCTCACAATTCGCGGTCAATTCACCGACGGGCGCAATTTGCTGAAGAGCAATTACGGACCTCGCGAAATTGGTTCGTCGTCAAGCCCGCTGCTGGAAAAACTCGACGGCGATCACTACGAGGCGAAGCTATCGGAACACGAAAAGAGAATGGTCCGGCTGTGGATCGACACGGCGGCCGCCTATCCGGGCACCTATGCCGCATTGTTGTCAGGTATGGTGGGCGGCGAGCGATGGGGTCCGAATGCCAAGGCGGTCGTGGGACGCCGTTGTGCCGAATGTCACACTGGAGCAAAGCAGTTGCCTCAATCGCCCGGCGACTCACTGGGACTTGGCACGACCGGTTCGGTACGGCCGGACGATCCCAAGCTGCGGTTCTCGAATCACGTCGTTTATAATCTCACGCGGCCCGAAAAGTCGCTGCTGTTGCTTGCTCCCCTGGCCAAAGAGGCCGGCGGATACGGCATCTGCGGGGCGAAGGTCAAGGAGAGCACAGAAAAAACCGCGGCGGTGTTTACCGACACGAACGATCCCGACTACCGGTTGCTGCTGGCGGCGATTGGTGAGACAAAAAAACAGCTCGAAACCGTCAAACGCTTCGACATGTCCGGTTTTCGTCCCAACAAGCACTACATCCGCGAGATGAAGCGCTACGGCATCCTGCCAGAGACTCTAGGCGACGATGATCCAATCGACGTCTACCAGACGGATCAGGCCTACTGGAAATCGCTTTGGCACCGGCCGGCCGCAAAGTGATCCCGTAAGGCGGCGGGAGCCGCGCTACATCAGTAGTCGGTGAGTTTGATGTTCTTTTGACGCGACCCCATTGGTTGCGGCCGAACTGCGAATCCCTTGTGCCGTTTCGAGCGGCACTCCTGGTGGATCGTGTCGTCTTCCGGACTCTCATACGTCATTGATATCCTGCTCGGTAAGCCAGCCGCGGTGCACCTGATCCAGGAATACTTCGAGCGACTCCCGTAGAGACTGATCGAGCGCCGTGTGAGGAGCGTTGGGAAACGCCGCAGTA
This sequence comes from uncultured Pirellulaceae bacterium, assembly GCA_964343305.1. Classification (GTDB taxonomy): domain Bacteria; phylum Planctomycetota; class Planctomycetia; order Pirellulales; family Pirellulaceae; genus CAYFJO01. The sequence goes on from CAYFJO010000225.1 coordinate 6,759, forward strand.
AATTGATCGTATTCGAGATCGCAAATAAACGGTACTTCTCCTTCACCAACACTGATCTTGAATTGCTCCAGAAGCCCCAATTCATCCGCCGCCTGCCGCAGCGCTTCGACGATCTGCGCGGTCTTGAGTGTACGGCTCGGAAGCGTGAACACCCCGTAACCGTCAAAGGGCTCAAGTACAGCGTTGCCGACGGCCCCGCCCACATCCGGGGCATACAGGTAGTCCTGTCGCGAGCGAAATGGAACCTTAAACGGCAGCCCGAGTGCCAGACATTTCATTGCGGTCGTGGGGCTTGCGGTCAGTCCCGCGTCTCGTCCAGGACCGTAGAGCACGCCGGGGCGCAAACTTAGGGTAGGTACACCCGTGTCTTCCCAGAAGAACTTCGAGATCTGCTCGCCGGCCAACTTCCACACCCCGTACACATTCACCGGCTGCGGCTCTGCAAGCATCGGCACTCGCCCTGCCGGATATGCCGCACGCGGGCCGTAGACAGCTATCGAACTGGCAAATATGTAGCGCTTCAGCGGCCGCCCGCTCGCTTTCATCGCCTCGATGAGGTTTTGCGTGCCAACCAGATTAATTTGAAGCCCGAGGTCACGGTGAGCGTTACAGTCCGGAGTCTGGAGCGCAGCCATGTGCACAACATGTGTTATGTCTTGCTCGGTGAGAATCTGTTCGAGTCGGCTCTGGTCGCTCATATCCGCTTTGATGAACGTCAGGCGCGAGCGATCCGCGTCGTAAAAGACGCGTTCGGAACGATCCGAGGTCACGTTACGGCTACAGATGACAACGGCTGCGTCCGAGTTCTTTAACAGCCATTTTGCCGTTTCGGCGCCGATGCAACCGTAGCCGCCCGTAATAAGAACATTCTTTCGGTTCATACAGGAGTGTCCGTCCTACTTAGTCTTTAAGAACTTGTGAGCGGGTACTTAGTAGTGCTAGACGTTTCAGTCCGGCAGTGGTGTCAACTGCACATTGCGAAAGTGAATCTCGTCTCCTTCGGCAGTCAGACAGATCTTGCCGGCAACCACATCGCAGCCGGTTGCCCGATTGACCATGCGGCCGTTGATTTTCACTGTCACCGTCTCGCCGTCGGCAACGATCTCGTACCGGTTCCACTGGCCCAGGGGCTTTTCGGCGTCTTGGGTCTTCTGCAGATTTCGCAATGTGCCGAACTGATCGTGCTGCAACCGCTTGAATCGTTGCGCCGGTCCGGTAAATGCGTAGCCGTCCAGACCCCAAAAGTCGCCGGCAGCACCCGAATTGAGTTGCGCTTCGAGACTCTTGGGCCAGATCTTGTCCTTGCCCGTCATGCGAATCAGCACACCGCCGCGTCCCGGCTTCTTGCCTTCAAGCCGCCGCCACTCTAACTCGAGCACAAAGTTCGTGAAGTCCTGCTCGGTGCGCAGGTATCCTTTGGGGCCCGACTTGATAACGAGCACGTCGTCCCGGTGTTGCCAAATCACATCGGCATCGACTTCGAGACTCTCGCCAATCGCCTTCCATGCGGCTCGGTTGTCAGCCGGCGTCTTAGCGCCGAACAACTCGATTGTCGGGCCGCGCTTATCGGCCGCGGCAGCCAACGCGACAATTGAGATCAACAACGATGCAAGCACGAACGGGACAATGGTGTGACGCATGGCAGGACTCCTCAAATTGCAGGTGGGCAAGCCGAGTGAGTTCCACCAATTCGAAGGCGTGCAATGCCCTCACTCGGCGGTTCCCAGTGTAGGTCGGGGCCGCCGCCGATGCAAACGGGCAGACGGCCCACGCGACCGACCGCCGAGGTTGTGTCCACGAAACGCGGCAATTTGCAATAGGATCGTCAGCACCGGCGAAAAGGCTTTCGAGAACAAGAAACTTTTCTGAAATCGTTCATCGGGGACTTCTTTGGGTATCATACCCGCTCGGGTATGATACCGGCGGTGCAAGCTTACGGAGACCATTGCCGCTTCGAAAGAAAACGCCACGTGGACTGGCTGGAAGACATACCGCTCACGGTTGAAATCGACACGTAGCCGGATTCGTCACATTCGGATCGGGCGGCATGAAACTGGGCGTGCCCAAGCCCGTAACCTTTGGATGATCATCCTCGTCGAAAATGATATTCCCCGGTTTCAGATCGCGATGAATCACACCTCGCGAATGCGCATGCGAAATGGCTTCGGCGACGTCGACCAACATTTCGGCAGCTTCCTTCGGCAGCATTGGGTTATCTCGCAGAACTTCAAGCAGGCTCTTACCCTGGACAAACGCCATCGAAAAAAACGGCTGACCGTCGTGCTGGCCGACTTCATAAACCGGTACGATACCCGGATGGTCGAGGCGAGCGGCCGCTTCGGCTTCGGTTTGAAATCGAATAATTTCTTCCTGCGAGGCAAACGTCGCACCTTTGATCATCTTCAGCGCGACAATACGGTTAAGCTTCGCCTGTCGCGCCTTGAACACAACGCCCATACCGCCTCGCGCGATCTCGCAAATGATCTCGTAGTCTCCGATCCGTTGCTCCGATAGTTTGCTGTTAAGGTCGCTCTGCGGTCGCGGTTCGGAGAACTTCGTTTCAAAACCTTCCGATTCGAGAACACGATCAATCTCGGATAGATATGCGACAGCTTTTGACGGACTCGGCCGCATCGTTCGAGAAACTCATCGTGCGTAGGTCGGTTGTCGAACATCCGTCGAAAGCGGTGTTCATCGACGACCAGGTTGATAGGCAAATCATCCTTCGAACCAAGGTCGTCGCAGATCGCGATATAGTCTTCGAGTTTTGGAGATTGTGGCAGCGCCGCTAGATCAGTGTCGTCATTTAAGCTGCTTACCGTCTCGAACAATTCAATTTGCGTCGAGTTTCGCCACCGGTACTCAACATCGATTGCGATCAGGTCGCAGAGAAGCTCCTGGCGGGCTTGCGAATCATTGGCTGTGCAATTTGACAATGCTTCACCAATCGATGGCACTGCGCCTTTTTGCCACGACTCTTCAAAGCGATCGACGATCCCGAGGAAGGGTGTGTTCAACGTGGGTTCATCAGGGTGAAATGACATCCGTTCAATCTTCGCCGATGACTTCGATTAAGCGATCACGAAGAATCTCCTCAGCTTGTTCAAGCGAACGGCGCACCGTGCGTTGCGATCGCTCGACCGATTGAGCGATCTCCTCGAGAAAGTCAAGGTGATCAGAGGAATTGCGTTTTGAGCAATGCCCAAGATCGCCTGATTGAGCTCGCCTAACTGCTGGGCTTTTTTTGTGTGCTCGACTGATCACACGATTCAGATTGAAGATTGCGATTGACCTTTTCAGCAAGCTGCGTCTTGCCAGAAAAAACTTGACGAAACTTTGTCAAGGAATGACCGCAATAGGGTATTCACTTGGTGTCGGAAGCATGGGAGATGAGATACATCGAATACATTTGGTCGAGGGAAAGACAATGACGCAACGCAAATACCATGATCTTAAAGTCAAAATTGAGGAAGCGCCGCTGGGAAAACTTCTAGTAAGCGCCAAGTCTGCCGCCGCCGGCGGCGCTCAGACCGAAGTTCGCTTTCCTTTCGATGATAAAACCCTGAGCGATCATCTTCATGGCATCGAAAGGGCGCTATTACGATCAGGGCGTGCTGGCCGCCGAGTCATGACGACTGAGCAGAAGGCAGTCGAGCGATTTGGGCGGCGTCTGTTTGACGCCGTCTTCAGCGGATCTGTTCTCAAAGTGTTTCACCAAACTCGCAAGAAAGCTCGCGGCCAGCAGTGTGGTGTTCGGTTGAAACTTTGCATCGATTCTCCCAAACTTGCCTCGCTGCCGTGGGAGTTTCTTTTCGACAAAAATGGCGGTGATTATGTGTGCCTTTCACCCGACACACCAATCAACCGCCACATCTCGCTTCGGCAGGAGATCAAACCGATCAAGGTTGATTCACCACTGCGGATTCTAGCCGTAGCATCGAACCCCAAGGACCTTGGTTCTTTGGACGTGGCACGCGAAAAACAACACATGGACGAAGCGATTCGCTCACTCGGCCCGTTGGCGGAGTTGGTCTGGTTGCAAGACGCAACTTGGCGCGACTTGCAGGCCGCCATGCTCGAAGGACCTTGGCACGTCTTCCATTTTATTGGCCATGGCGACTTCGACTCGATTCGTGACGAGGGACTGATCTATTTTGAAGATGAGAAGGGATATTCGGCACCACTAAGTGCAACCAATGTCGCCCGACTGTTAAGGGGGCATAGCACATTACAACTTGCCGTATTGAATTCTTGTGAAGGAGCGCGAGGCAGCGATTTGGACATATTCTCTTCGCCTGCAACCGCCTTGATTCGCGGTGGGATTCCTGCGGTTGTCGGAATGCAATATGAGATCACTGATACTTCCGCCAAAGAATTCTCACGCAGCTTTTATGAGTTTTTGGTAAAAACTGGTGCCGTCGACGTTGCCGTAAACGAAGCACGTCGAGCGATTACATTCGCTTTCGATCAAACTTTTGAGTGGGCCACTCCGGTACTCTACTCGCGATCCACCGACGGTCAATTGTTCGATGTTTCTGATCGATCAAAGGCAAAACAATCGGATGAAGCGAAATATAAAACCAAATCGGCGCCCGCACGCCAATCAGAATCGGCTCCTACGGCAACAGAGTTCAATCCTACATCAACACTTTTGCCGCCATCGAATTCCAAGAACGTCGAAATCTCGATAACGATCACTGAGGAAAGAGCTCGTACCGGTGGTTTGGAGTCGATGCAAATCACTCGGAAGCGAGAATGCCATGAATGCTCCACATCGGTAAGTCCCGATTCTAATTGTCGAACGTGCCGTGGCAGTGGACTAATGGATGAATCCAAGACAGTAAAAGTCAAGATTCCTGCCGGCGTCAAAGACGGTAGCAACCTGCGTTACCAGAACGGTGGCAACGTCGTAACCTCAGGTGGAAGGCCGGGCGATCTACTGCTTCATGTTCATGTTGCAACCAAAGGTTCGGTTGTTCCGCCACCGGTTGCTATGCGGACGCCGGTTCTGTCAGTAACCGAACCGCAACCAAGTAACGCGGAAATGGAGTCCGACGTACCGAAGCGCGCGATCACTCAGCAGACGCCAAGAATCACGCAGTTGGTGCTGTCAATTCCGCGCCTTGTACTTAGCCGCATAGCATTACTGGTGCTTGTCCCCGTACTTTCCGTCATTGCCTGTTTCTTGGTCGGTTCAACTCATAAAGACGCCATGCATGACCAACCCATGATGTGGGATTCTGACGACGAGTCGGAGTCAATGAACGATAAACTCACACCGCCACCCGGCGAAAGTTTGGACGTAGCGTCGGCACCGGCCGATGCACCGTCTCCCACGGTCGAATTCAGCAACGGAGTTGATGCCAAACCCTTAAATGACATGAACGATAAAGTCGCTCCGCCACCCGGCAAAACTTTTGACGTAGAGTCGGCACCGGCTGATGCACCGTTTCCCACGGTCAAACCCAGTATGGAGATTGATGGCATTCCGTTTACGAATGACCCCAAGGAATCCACGGGATCTAGCCAAGACGGAGGAATTTGAATTCAAGCCAAATGGAAGATCAAAAGATCTAAACCCCAGAAGATCAGACTACTTTGATTCAACAACAGGGCATATTTGTGGCCGAAAGGGCTTTGGAATTTCGCGCCTCATCTTCCAAATAAATCACGGTGCTGCCTGTCACAACATTCTGTACCTTTCTACGCGAGTTCTCGCCACTTGGCATCCGGGAGTACGCTTGCGCGTGAGGCGGAGGGTCCGCCCCTGTGGGTTGGTGCGATCATGCTGTCAAGTTCGTTATCTAGGCAAGAGTTTTTCGTGCTGGATTAGGTGGCGACGATCGACAACGGCTCGCACGTCGGACAGCAAGTCTTGCGGTTGGCCTCCATCCGAGATTTACGAGCAGCTTGCCTGGCGGCCTCGTGTTGTTTAGGAATATCGCCTCCCGTCCCAAAGTACATTTCATCCGGCGTCTGGCCGCCAAACGCCGAATGCGGAAGGTGACGATGGTGCTCGTTCACGTAGAAGGCGACCAGATTCTCAACGGCGCTGACCGTGAGATCGGGTTAAGCACTCGAACTTTGAAATCTCGACGCGGGCACCGCTGCTGATCTCCGCCCCCGGAATGAAACGCGCCGGAACTGCGACTCGCCAACTGACGGAGTTTCTCGACCTGTATCCGACGCTCTGCGATCTCGCCGGTCTCGCACCGCCCGATCATCTGGAAGGGAGAAGTTTCGCGCGGTTGTTGGATGACCCGGCTGCCTCGCACCGCGACGCGGCGTGCAGCGAAATGGTGCGTGCGAAGCGAATCGGCCGCAGCATCCGAACCGGTGACTTTCGGTATACCGAGTGGCGCGACCGACGAGGACGCCTTGTCGCGCGCGAGCTTTACGACCATCGCGACGACCGCGAGAACGGTTATCTGGAGACTGTCAACGTGGCGGGTCAAGCGGGAGTTTGCCGAGACGATGGCGCGGCTGAGCGATCGGTTTGGTCAACTCGTTCCACACCAGAAGACGCTGCCAACGCCCGGCAAATGAGTTTCAGGGCACAGTCAAGATCAAACCTAGCGGATCGGCGGGAGTGCAGCTGACGTCGGATTGACTCGCGAGCCACGGGACGTTGGCCTTCTTCAGATGGGGGTCAACTCTTGACGCTTGACATCTGGTCTGAGGACATGTCAAGTATCAAGAGTTGACCCTCCTCCGGGGGCCGGCAGTTACGTCAGCCTTCATGACCGGATCGTGAACCAAGGCCAAGCCGCGTGATGACGACCTTGTCCGGCCGAGATGCACTCACAACATGGAAAGAACCTAACATGCAGCGATTTCTATTACCGTTGTTTGTGGCCGTGGGATGGCTGAACGCGACGCTCATCTCGCCACCACTGGGCGCGGACGATTCTGGGTCGCTTGTCTTCTTCGGGTTCGACGATCACTCGATCCCGTGGCACTACAACACCAAGGTGACGCTGTTGCAGGCCGAGAAACACGCGGCCAATCCCGTTGTGCGTTGCGGTCCACCAGGGTCACCCGATCATGGGCACGCGATCCTGTATGGCACCGTGATCCACGACCAAGGCAAGTTCCGCATGTGGTATCTCGGCATGATCGAACGAGAACTCAAAGCGGGGCAGGCGCCTGGCTGGTGGCGGCCGATGTGCTACGCCCAGAGTGACGACGGAATCAATTGGAAGAAGCCGGAACTGGGCCTCGTCAAGTTGAACGGCAATACGAAGAACAACATTTGCCTGATCGAATCCGATCCGCATTCACTCGGCCGTGTGAACGACTTTCTTTCCGTATTGTACGAGCCGCACGACCCCGACCCAACGCGACGCTACAAGGCAGCGTTCATCGCCCACATGCCGTTCGACGAGATTGCGGGTGGGCGCAGCAGGATTGGGCCGGACGAGCGACGCTGGGCTTCGTTTGTTTGCGCGACCAGCGCGGATGGCCTCAAGTGGCGCGTCGTTGGCGACCGGCCGATGAACGCCGGCGGCGAACGATTCGAGGTCTCCAACCTCTACCGTTTCGGGGACTTCTATTACGCCGGAGGGCAACTCATCTCGCCGTGGGCCTTTCAACGCGACGGGCGCAAAATCGGCCGGGTGATGCTGACCTACCGTTCGTCCGATTTCACGCACTGGTCCCGGGCGAAGGCGCTGTCGTTCGCGCGGCCGGGGCAGACCATTGCCCAGCCGGTCGAAGGCCAGCAAACCCACATGGGCGCCGGATTGTGGAATCGAGGCAACGTCCTGATCGGCCTGTACGGCATGTGGCAGGACGGCCCGAAAGAAAAGCCAAAAGGCGCAGGCCATCTATGGGGTACGCACATCGACCTGGGCCTGATTGTCAGTAACGACGGCATCCATTTCCGCGAGCCCGTGCCCGACTTCAAAGTCATCGCACGCGGCAAGCATGGCGAATGGGACAGCACGGCACTGTTGCAGGGCCACGCGCTGGTGAATGTCGACGACAAGACGATGATCTGGTATTCGCATTGGGACACCAGCGGGAAGCTGGAGTCGATGGAGATCGGCCTGGCGACGCTCCGCCGGGACGGATTCGGCTATCTTTCTCGCCACGTTCCCGGGCAGGACGCACACTGTATCACCACGAACATTCCGGCATCGCCGCACGGCTATCGGTTGCGACTGAACATCGAGGGGGCAACGCCCAAAACGCCGCTGACGGTCGAGTTGCTGGACAGATTCGGACAGCCGCTGACGAAGTTCTCGGGAGAGAATGCTGCGCGGGTTAGTCAATCGGGCGTGAGCCGTGAAGTCGTCTGGCCCGGCAATCCGCGAATCCCCAGTGCGTTGAACGAAGCGTTTGCGGTGCAGGTTGGCTTCCCGGCTTCCGGTGCCGTCCGGTTGTACGCGGTCTATGCCGATCCGAATTCCCGGTGAATGTACGATGCGGATCGTGTCGGACTGGCTTGTTTGACGAAGGAGACCCCACTCATGAAACGATTGATTCGGACAGCCGTGCTTTCGGCGAGCGTGGTGTTGGCATCGGCAACCCTCGACGCTGCTGATGAGCTTGCGTCCTTCGGCGACATTTCCACGGCGGCCGCGGCCGAGAAGACTCTCGCCAAGGCGATTGAGGCGTTGATGGCCAAGGGTGGGGGCGTGTTGGTCATACCGGCTGATGCACCCCAAGCGATGAAAGTGGCCAACAACTCTCAGACCGACCGCAACGGTCATGCCGTCACCATCCTCGACTACCGCAAAGGTTTTGTCGACGCGCACCTGCCGGCGATGGGCAAGCACAAGACCGGCGTGTGGGCCGGGCAGCGCCTGCAGCGCACCGTGAACCTGATTCCCGCAGGCAGCCGCTTCCCGTTTCAGGGAGTGCATGCGGCACAGGCAATCCAGAATTACGTGATCAGCGGGTCATCGTCCTACATGGCGACGCTCACCCGGTCGGTCAAAAAGGGCAAGGATCAGCGAGTCTACGTCGACCTCATCCGCGGCATCTATCCCGGGCAGTACCTGACCGTGACCAGTTCGGTGGTCAGCTACAGTCCACCCTATGATCGCATCATCGTCAAATCGATCGGTTGGGATGACGAAGCGAAACGCAATTACTTCATGGCCGATTTCGAGCACGATCACGGCGTTGGCTGTTTGGTCTACAACAAGCACGTCGTGAACGGCGTGCAGATCGAAGGCAACTCGAACGCCGACAACCAGACCATGGAGTTGCAGGTCACCCGCCGCGTGTACGGCGTGGGCGACAGCTTCGGCGTCAGCAGCGCGATGTACTACATGAGCGACATCTTTTCAGGATTCGGCGATGAAGGCGCTTGCATCATCAACTCGGAATCGGTCGGAATGGTGGACGGGTTCCACTCGACCGTCGAGGCCGTCAACTGGGACAACGACGAGATCACCTATGCCGCAGGGCAGACCAACCCGCACACACTCAGTCCCTCGCGGCCGCTGATCAACATGAACCAGGACAAGTGGATCACGCGGGGCAAAGTCTTCATCGTCAATCCGTCGGGCAAATGGCACGGCAAGACGTACCCGAACAAGGTTGGCGGGCCGGGCAACGTCTTCGCCTACGCGGGCGGAGCGATCTTCGGTTCGAAGGATTGCGGTTGGACGCAGGACATCGTCGGACGGTTCTTTGCGGTGACCGACCCGACCGAAGTACTCTCGCCCGACGACGGCTCGACCGCCGGCGGTTACGCGACACTGCCGGACCGTCCCGTCTATCGCTGGTACCGCATCATGGCGCTCGAGACCGGCGACGACGGCATGCAGCGGT
>CAYFJO010000226.1:0-16474 GCA_964343305.1 uncultured Pirellulaceae bacterium
TTGCCGGAAAGAGTGGCGCAAAAAGAAGGCTCGAAGAACGTCGCGACAATCTCAGCCTCACGCTCAAAGATGAAGTCAAGGTTCTCAAGCAAGAGGCGGTTGGCATGTATGAGGTTGCCGTACTGGAAGCTGGAAGTGCCGCGGCATTGAAGCGCTGGATGGACGATCACGGTTACAAGTATCCAAAGGGAATGGATAAACCGTGTAACGATTATGTTGAAGACGGCTGGTGCTTTGTCGCGGTGAAGACAAAAGTCGGTCAGAAAGACGGCGTCGATCCGAAGCCGGGGCAGCGAACTGTTAACGCGAATCTTCCGAAGGGATCAACGTTCGACGGCCACGTGCAAGGGATGGGTTTCCGTTTCAAATCCGACGAGTTAGTGGTGCCAATGCGGCTTTCCGCTTTCAACAAGGGCGAACTACGAAACGTGGTTTACCTGCTAACCGACGGTCCCCGCAAGATTCGTTCAATTCCGGAAGAATATGTCGTCCGACAGATCTCGGGCCAACAGCTTTACAGCAACCTTACGCAGCCGTTGCCACTGCGAATCATTGGTGGCACGGAAGCGGACATTTCGGACTCTCAACGCAAACAATTGGTTCAACAACGAAATCCGGTTCCCAAGAACGGCGCGGCTGGCGAGTTGTTTGCTTCCGACTTGTTGGCGATCGGGTCCGGCCGGCTCGCGCTACCTCACGAAGAGCGCGAGAAGGAACTGCTGCGGATTGGCGAACGGCTCGGACTGCGAGGGACAAACATCGATAAACTCAATAATCAGTCGTTCAGCGAAGAACGACGAAAGACGGTTGACAAATCACTCAGTGGTCTCAAGGACATGACGCTAACCGTCGTCGATGGCGACTTTCCAAGAGAGGTTCTCGGAAAACAGAACCTGACTTTCGCCGAATACAAGATGCCGTCGCGACGGAACCGTCCAACGGCATACGATGCGAAACTCAATGGCCCATCACCAAAGAAAGAGGGCGTCTTAAAGCTAGGTGCACTGTCACCTCGCCAACACGAAGTTTTGGCATCCGCTCGCAACGACTCTTCGTCGACAACCTGGATTGTCTCGCTTTTTATTGTGGCCATTGTGGGCTTGGCCATTTCGGTGCGACTAAGAAATCATGTTCGATTGACGGCCTGTTTTCTTTTGGCGTCCGCGACGCTGCTGGGCGGTAGTCTCGGTGCCGACGAATTATCCTACTACGAAAAGACGTTGACTGAGAAGAATATCGATGCCGATTCGGACGGATTGAACGAATACCTGAGCGGTTTGCATCCCAACGAGCAGCAGCGGCAACGCGCGATGCGATTGATCAAATCGCTCGGCACCACGGACAGCTTTGCCAAACGAGAAGACGCGATGGCAAGACTACTTGTCTTGCCAGTGCTTCCCAACGAGGAACTCATCGCGGCGTCGAATGGAAGCGATCCTGAGATCCGTTGGCGAGCCAAAAAGATCCTTGAACTTGGCAAATCAGAAAGCGATCGGGTTCTTTACGCAGCCTTTAAGACCATTGAAGAGAAGACACTTGCAGGAGTCGCTGCGGAGTTGATACGCGCGATTCCGTTGTGCGACAAACCTCATCTGCGATACGCCGCCCGACAGGCGCTTGAGGCGTCCGCCAAGCCGATTGATGCAGCGTTACTGCGTCGCGAAGTGAAGAATAAAAACGTCGATGTTCGCATCGCCGTCGCCGCGGCACTTGGCAGAGTGCTCGAGGAAAACGCGTCGAAGGATTTGAATGACATTTTGGAAGATCCTGACGACCGTGTGAAACTAGCAGCTGCACGTGCGCTCGCGGATTTTGGCGACCGAAAAGCACTCGAAGCGCTCAAAACACTACTCTCGTCGGATGACAAACTTGTGCAAATATCCAGCGCCTTGGCACTTCGCGGATTGACCGGCAAACGCTTCGGATTCTCCGCCCACAACAACGTGGAAAAACGAAACGAGGCGGTCACCAAGTGGAGAGCTTGGATCGCCGGAGAGGGAAAGACGTCCAATTTGAGCTTCCCGCTTCGCACGTTTGGCACGGGCGTCAGTTATCTCGGTGGCAATACTCTGCTGGCGTATCGCAACCTGAATAAGGTCGTCGAAGTCGACCCGTCTGGAGAAGAAGTCTGGTCGTACACATCTGCAGGAAATGTGTGGAGCGCCGAAAAACTGGCTAACGGCAACGTTCTGATCGCGGCTAATGGACAACGGCAAGTGATCGAAGTCGACCGCAAGGGAAACATTGTCTGGCAAATTCAATCGAACTATCCCCTCAATGCCAAACAACTCTTGAACGGAAACTATTTGATTGCCGAGTGGAGCGGCAGTCGAGCTATCGAAGTGGATCCAGAGAAGAATGTCATTTGGCAATACAAAACGCAAGGCCACTGTGGCGACGTTCACCGGTTGGAAAACGGCAACACGTTGCTATCGGAATACCAGGGCAATGTCAAGGAAGTCACACCTGAGGGCAAAGTCGTTTGGCAATACCCTGTGACGGATTGCTGGGGAATTCAGCCACTGCCCAATGGCAATGTCTTGGTCGCCCGCATAAACGGACGCGTGATCGAAGTGACGCGTGATAAACAGATTGTCTGGGAGTTTGCTGAACCAGGCGCCGTCGATGCATTTCGACTACCCAACGGCAACACGTTGATTACAGGGAGTTCTCGATTCATCGAAGTGACGCCGGACAGAAACGTTGTCTGGACCAAGGCAGGAACCAGTTACGGAACTGCCCGCCGATAAGAACGAACTCATTGGACGGAGACCTGGACATGCGTGCCAAGCTATCGTTGATCATCGTAGCCGTGATCGTTGCTTGCGTCTTTTGTACAAAAGGCGTGCTGGCGGATCCGTGCGGGATGGTGCCGCCGATTTATCCCAGCGGTCAGCCGATTCCGTTGGCCCGCATCGGCGATCAGCAGACCTACGTGTTCTTCAAGGACGGCATCGAGACGTTTGTCATCCGACCTGGTTTCACCGGTAAGGTTGATGAGTTCGGGATGCTGATCCCGTTTCCCACGCCGCCGGCGATTCGCAAGGTGCCGGATCAGATCTTTCCACACATTGCCGCGGCCATCGATCCACCGGAAGTCGTAGTCGATTTGCGTAACCTGTTCTCTCCTGATGAGAGTGATGCGGGTGCCGAAGAGGAAGGCAATTCCAGTGGAGTTCGACACAGAGCGTTGCGATTTGACACCGTGCGCGTGCTTCGGCAGGAAGCGGTCGGCATGTATGAAGTCGCCGTGTTGGAAGCAGGCAGTGCTGCGGCCTTGAAACGCTGGATCGACGACCACGGCTACAAATATCCCGACGGAATGGACGAGGCCTGCAATGACTATGTTGCCAACCGTTGGTGCTTCGTCGCGGTCAAGACAAAAGTCGGTCAAAAGGAAGGTGTCGATCCCCGCCCCGGGCAGCGGAACACGGATTCGAAAATACCTGATGGTTCGACATTTGACGGTCACGTGCAGGGCATGGGTTTCCGATTCAAAGTTGAAGAACTGGTCGTGCCGATGCGGCTGTCGGCCTTTAATCAAGGTGAGTTGCACAACATCGTGTACTTGCTAACCGAAGGCCCTCGCAAAATCCGTTTTATTCCAGAAGAGTACGTGGTTCGCCAAGTGTCGGGCGAGCAGCTTTACAAAAATGTGACGCAGCCGTTGCCCGTTCGAATTATCGGCGGCAAAGATCAAGACATTCCTGACTTCTGGCGAAAGAGCTTGCCCGATCAACGGAATCCCGCGCCCCATAACGGAGCCGCGAAAGACCTGTTCGCGTCCGACCTTCTGGCCGTCCGCAACGAGACGCTGGCGCTGCCCCATGAAGAAAGCGAAAAAGAGCTTCTTCGCATCGGCGAACGTTTTGGTCTGCGCGGTCTGGAGATCGACAAACTCAATGAACAATCATTAGCCGCGCTGCGCGAGAAAACTGTGCGGCAGTCTCTTGCGGACTTGAAACAAATGACGCTGACGGTCATCGATGGCGACTTCCCACGTGAATTATTGGCTGGCCAGAATCTCACGTTTGGCGAATACAAGATGCCCTCACGGCGAAACGATGCACAGAATTACGATGCCAAACTAAAGGCTCCTGCGCCCACGAAGCAAGGAGTTCTCAAGCTTGGCAGGTTGGAGATGCCAGCCGCTCCGCGTACTGAGCAAAACGCTCATAAAGCGTCCGAAGTTGACAATGAATCTGTAGCTTACTCGGCCAACGGCCTACTTTGGCTCCTTGCCATGTTGATCGCGACAACCGTCGGATGGACAACTTTGCGACGAGTTTATTGGATGAACGGTCGCACGATGTGACACGCCCCTCACAGATTATCGAAACTGCCGAAATGAATCAGAATTTGGCCTCTCACCGTCGCATTCTTCAGATTCGGATTCGTCAGATACTTTGTGTGGTTGCTTTGGTCGCAGCCACCGATTCAACCACCCGTGCCGATCCGTCGTATTACGAAAAGACGCTTTTGGAAAATAACATCCGGCCAACTGCCAAAGGTTTGAACGAATACTTAAAGGGTCTACATCCGAGTCAACAAAGTGCAGCGCGTGTAGCTCGCCTTATTTCCGACATGGGAAATGCGGACAGCTTCCGCGCGCGAGAGAACGCAACAAAACAATTGCTTCTGATGCCCCGCCTGCCCACCGAGGCTCTACTTAAAGCAACTAAGGGCAAAGATCCGGAAGTGCGTTGGCGAGCCAAGTCAATTCTCGACGCCGGTCAACCGGCAAGCGAACGGGTTCTCTACGCAGCATTGAAGACGATCGCACAAAAACCGATCACCGGTGTCACCTCAGAAGTTTTGAAGGCGATTCCACTTTGCGATAAGAATCATTTGCGGTTTGCGGCACGGGCAGCATTAAGGCAGACGGCAAGAACCAACAACGCTGGCATGTTGCACGGGGCGCTGACAAGCGAAAATGTCGACGTTCGAATCGCAGCTATCCAGGCGCTCGCGCACGCGCAGGGCAAAAAAGCAGCAGCGGATCTTCGTGCGCGATTAGTCGATTCGGACGATCGCGTTCGCCTTGCCGTCGCGCGAGCCATTGCAAACTTTGGCGATCGAAAGAGCCTGGCTGTGCTTTTGAAACTCTTGTCGTCGGACAACGTCCAGGTTCGGGCATCCGCCGTGGCCACGCTGCGGCAATTAACGGGCGAGCGGTTCGGCTTTGCCGCCTACGAACGATCGGAGAAGCGCACAGCCATGATCGCCAAATGGAAGAGCTGGAGCGATTCCAGTGAAACTGCCAAACTGCGATTCCCATTGAAAAACACCGAGAGGCCAGAGATCGGAAATACGATCATAAGCGATTACACTCAGAGTCGCGTGGTTGTTCTCAGTCAGGCGGGCAAAGAAATCCGTGAGATTCGCGGTTACAGCGGTCCGTGGGGTACGGTGCATTTGCCGAATGGCAACCTGTTGGTCAACTGGTATAGCAGTTCGTGTGTCGTCGAGTATGACGCGGAGGGAAAGGAAGTATGGAAATTCCAAAAGGCCAATGTTCAAAGTCCGTGGAGTGCCGAGCGACTTCCAAATGGTAACACACTGATCGCGCACCAGACTTTCGCATTGGAAGTGGACGCCAGCGGCAAAACGGTTTGGCAGGCGCAGCTCGAAGGCACACTGTCCCACGCTATTCGTCTTGAAAATGGCAACACACTCGCGTCGCTCTTAAGCGCCACTGACAAGGTCGTTGAGGTAGATCCGAGTGGCAAGGTCGTTTGGGAGATCAAAGGGTTAAACCAACCATACCGAATCCAGCGTTTGAGCAATGGTAACACTCTGGTCGTCGACCGAGGTCGCAACCGAGTTGTCGAGTTTGACCCAAGCGGCAAAGAGGAAGTTTGGACACATGAAGGCCTGAACGGGCCCGACAGTGCTCAACGGTTATCCAATGGAAATACACTCATCTCGGACGGCCAATTGATCCGCGAAGTTGATCCAGCAGGGAAGACTGTGTGGGAGAAAAGTTGCAATCAGTGCATTGTTTGGCGGTACTGACCGCGAGCCCCATCGAAGTCGCCAAGTGCATGCTCCTGCGAGTGAAACTCCAGATTCGAAAAGGAATCGAAAAGTCATGAATATGAAACTCCAAGCGACGCCGTTTGTAATCGCGCTCACGTCACTTGCGTTTGCTGTCGCAGCAAGTGGTGCAGAAATTCACAATGCTGTCCAAAGCGGGAATCTCGCGAAAGTCGAGTCGATTTTGAAAGCCAACTCCAAAGCGATCAATTCGAGGAACGAGGACGGCGAAACACCGCTTCATTCCGCCGCTTGGCAAGGACATTACAAGATTGTCGGTTTACTCTTGGACAGCAAAGCCGACCCCAACATCCGAGACGCATCCGGTCACACCGCCTTATACGGAGCCGCCTGGAGCGGGCACCTTGAGACGCTAACAACTCTTATTAAGGGTGGATCGGACACCAAGTTCGAACCCGAAAAGTCAACGCCTTTGCACGCGGCAGCCTGGCAAGGACATAGCGAGTTAGTCAGCGCGTTACTGGATTTTGGCGTCAACGCAAACGCTCAAGATAGTGATGGCAGCACACCGCTCCACAAAGCTGCCTGGCGTGGCCATGAAAAGGTCGTCGGCGTTTTGCTGGCGAACAAGGCCATCGCAAGTATTAAGGATAAAGCTGGATTTACTGCATTAGGCATGGCCAAATCTGCGGGCCGCGAAAACGTTGTGACCTTGCTCTCCAAATCCGAATGAGCTGAGCAGACTCGTCCTCAGAGGAGCGAGTGACATATCAAACTCGACGCCGGCCATTACGTGGTGCGTAGGTCATCGGGTGATTTCGCAATTAGGCAACGATTAACGGATTTATCCAAGACGTTATGCCCGTGGGGGCAATTAATTCAGCCGAACATTTTACCCACGTTTTCAAGAGTCTGCTTGCCGAGCTCACTCGCAATCTCAGCCGACGCCGCACGCGTTGTTTATCCTGGATTCTCATCACGACACACATCGAGAATCAGGAACCATGAACCATATCCTTCAACCTTGGCAGCTCTTCCTTATTATCTTGGTGGGCTGGGTTCATCGTCAGCAACAACAGGCGATTGAGTATCTCCGCACCGAAAACCAGGTGCTCAAGGAAAAATTTGGCAAGAAGCGGATTCTGCTCAACGACAACCAGCGGCGCCGACTTGCTGTGAAAGGAAAAGTACTCGGCCGCAAGGCGTTACAACAGATCGCCACGATCGTTACTCCGGATACGATCTTGCGTTGGCACCGGAAACTAGTGGCCAAGAAGTGGGATTACAGCAATCGCCGTCAAAAGAAACCCGGCCGGCCGCGCATCCGACAGATCATCGTGGACCTGATTCTGCGATTTGCCAAAGAGAATCCCACCTGGGGTTTCGATCGAATCCAGGGTTCTTTGGCGAACGTTGGCTACCAAATTTCGGACACGACAATCGGCAATATTCTCAAGCAACACGGAATCGAGCCCGCACCCGACCGTGAGCGACAAACCACATGGAACACGTTTCTCAAAGCGCACTGGGACGTGTTGGCGGCGATCGATTTCACGACGGTGGAAGTCTAGACCAAAGGAGGACTCGTTACTTTTTACTTACTCTTTGTAATGGAGCTGAAAACGCGTCGAGTCCATTTCGCTGGTTACACCACCACGCCGAACGAAGCGTGGATGAAACAGGCAGCGCGCGAGTTGACGAATTTTGAAGATGGCTTTCTCAATGACAAACGATACTTGATCATGGATCGCGACGGGAAGTTCTGCCAATCGTTCCGCGACCTTTTGCAGAACGAAGACGTGGAACCGGTGATTCTGCCGCCACGAAGTCCGAACCTCAATGCTCACTTGGAGCGTTTCTTTGGCTCGCTAAGATCCGAGTGCTTGGACCGACTGATTCTCTTCGGCGAAAAGGCGATGCGCAATGCGGTCCATGAATATCTCATCCACTAGTATCCCGCATTGCACTACCTCATCACGCTATGTCTCTGAAAATTGAAGGTTTGTTTGATTTGGCGATCGCGCAGCGCCTCGTTTTTTTGTTCTCTGACGGGTGCGATCCACAAGCTTTCTTGCAGCTTCGCTGTCGAGATCGCTTTGCTGGAAGATCCAAGGACCATCAGGCAGAGGGTGTTCGAAGGGAAGTACTTGTTGTTCGGCGGCTTGGCGAAGGGTCGACGAGCTGATTTGCAGGTATTGGGAAGCTTGGGTGAGCGTCAGCCAGCCTTCCGAGGCTTGACGCTGTGGACAATAACGCGGGATCTTTCGTTTCGCTCGCAACGAAGTGACTCTTTGTTGAGTCCAGCGGTTTCCTTTACCAGTTCGCTGTCCATTGCGGTTGAGGATCGAGGCGATCACCTGATCCGGACAGATCTTGGTAAGAACTTGGACCGCCTCAACGATGTCGGACGAGGTGTGCAGGCGGTTCTGTCCACGTCGTCGGCGTGGGATGCTTTCAGTGGTATGAACGCCGCCCTGCCAATGAATCGTCAGTTCCACACTGGTATCCGCCGTGTCGACAACGATTTCGTGAATCAACGTGCGAAGAATTCGTTTCTTCAAACGTTGGCTGGTTTGGGAGTCGTCCCACACGGTATGCAGGTCTTCCGCGACGCCAAGAAGGTCTTCCAAGGTGGGCGGGACCACGGCGGAACGCGCCGCCGTCTCTTTGGCGATGCGATCCTCAAGCAAGGCCACCTCGTGCAAGGCTTGATTCCAGCGCCGTTCCAACTCGCTCGTAACCAGACGGTTGGCCGGGTCCGCTGCATCATATTGGCGCTGCGCTAAATTCGCCACATAGCGCGCGGCCTGCAAATCACGATGGAGTGCGTCAACCACTTCCTGGCATTGCTGGGCTCCGCGCTCGGCCGCCACGATCGCTGCTTCGATGCAGGCCGGTTCCACCACGCGCAGCATCTGGATCGACACGTAGTCGTCGATGGGCTGGCCACCAAAGTTAATACATCGCGGCTGGCCGGTATCCAAGTTCCCTCGACAGCACATGTACCGAGTCACGTTTGCCTCGCGGCCCGTGTAACCGACAATCAGTTTTCTTCCACAGCGGCGACAACGCAGCAGTCCCACAAGCAACGCCGGGCCATCTTTCGCAGCGCCAGGAGAATGGGCAAAGTTCGCTGTCATATTCTGGGAAATCGTTTTTCGATTTTGTTCATATTCTTCCCAATCAAGGTAACCTTCGTGGTGGTCCGGGATCAAGGCAAGCCAATCCTCGGGACTTCTTCGCCGGACCCGCTTTCGCAATTGCTCGTCTTGATATTCCACCACCTCCTCGGTTTGACCATAGCCAGTACGCTCCGGCATAGGCAGGATGGGTCAAGATCTTGTAGACGGCAGGGTAGCGCGGACGTTTCCACACCGTGGTCCAGCGGCCGTTGTCATAGTGACGTGCAGGAAGCTTCAAATCGTTGTCGAGAATCCAAAACAGCGTTTGGCGAACGCTTCCCAGTTCTCGGAATTTGCGAAAGACCATTGTCAGAGCATCTTGCACGCGGAGATCCGGATCCTTTTCCGTCCTGCCGAGGTCGGTCGTGAGAAATCCGATTGGGGGCACCATGACCAGCTCACCCCGCATTGCTTTTTCCTGCCGCGCCTTCCACGCCCGCTCACGAAGCACATCCAATTCATATTCACTGAGGCTGCCCTTGTAACATGCGACATAAAACACGAGCTTTACTTGACGGAGGGCAATTCGTCACAATTCGCAAACAACATCGCCCCAAGGCAGGCGGCGATCATGCTAGCGTTTACGACATTTTCTGGCGGGAGGATGAGCCATGGGTCGTACTTCAATTGCCCTCGGGGCGCCGGACAGCGGTTCCGGCATCATGGACGGATCTGTCACGGCAACGCATTTCTTCAACAAAGAAACGGGTCGAAGTTCACCCTTTGGCGTTGATCGAGTTGGCCAAACATTGTCACAGCCTGAGGGGCCCCAGCCGACGTCCCAGCAGCAACACGCGCACCAAGCGAAAGAAGAAATAGCACAAGATCAACTTTGGTTTCAGCTTTCTGTTGATGAGCGAACGCAATTCGGAAACTGCTTTTCTCGCATGCTTTTGAAATGTCTCGATGGGACCAAACGACAAGAACAGGAGATCGGAAGATGATCAAGAGAACCACCGATTCAAAAGTCGGAAGTGAACATTTACGTCGTCAAGCGATTGCTTACATTCGTCAGTCCAGTGCGCATCAGATTCGCAACAACCGCGAAAGCTCGCAGCGGCAGTACGCGTTAGCCGATCGCGCTGAAGCGCTGGGTTGGCCGGCAAAGTCGATCAGGACGATTGACGAAGATCAGGGACGCACTGGAACGACCGCGACCCACCGACAAGGTTTTAAGAAACTACTTGCCGAAGTTGGCGCAGGCCAGGTCGGTGTGGTGCTGGCCTTGGAAGCATCTCGGCTGGCCCGTTCCAATGCCGACTGGCATCGCCTGGTGGAGATCTGCGTGGTGACGCAAACGCTGCTGGCGGATGGCAAGGCGAAAGTTCACGTGCGACCGATTGAAGAATGGCCTGTCTGCCTGAAAGACATTTACCCCCCATACATCACCTGGGAACAGTTTGAGGAGAATCAGCGCATCCTTCGCGCGAACTGGTATCGTCACGACAGCCGAGGAGCGCCGCGCAAGGGAAAGGCTCTGCTGCAAGGGATCGTCTATTGTGGATGCTGCGGTGCCAAGATGACCGTCTTCCATTATTCGACGAAAGAAAATCGCTCGCCAGGTTACGGATGTGTTTACGATTACCAGCGCAAGGGAAGCCGCTCGACGTGCCAGATGATGAGTTCCGCCGGGGTCGACAAAGCGATCGCCCGGGAGTTCCTCCACGTCGTCTCACCGGCCAAGATCGACATCTCCCTGGCGGCCTTGGATGAACTTGAATCCGACCATCAAGAAGCCCGCCGACAATGGGACCTTCAGCTTCACTGCACTCTAGGGGGATTCTGGTAACGAGAGTGAAAATTGGTATTGCATAAAAAAGCAGGCTCTCCGGATGCTTCGGTTTTTCTGGCAAGGAAAACACCACATCAGGAGAGCCAAGGATGGCTGAGCGTAAACGATCGAAGAAACGCCCACAACCTCGACACAAGAAACAAAAGAAGTCGCAGCACGATAAACACAAGCGGCTTCAGAATCCGAATCCCGAACGCCAGAAAACATCCCAAGCCAAAGTGTTGTTGACGGGTGCGATGCAGACGGCGGTCTCCGTGTTGCAAGCGGTGATGGACCGCAGGATCGCCTTTCGGCTGGCCATCATCGTCGCCGGAATGTTGCAGGCCGACGATCGACGCACCGCCAGTTCCTGGTTTGCTGCGGCAGGAGTGCAGGATGATTGGGACCGCTTCTACGATTGCCTGATCAGCGTCGGCAGGACTTCAGGAAAGTTGGCCACCGCCGTCCTGGGCCTGGTCGTGCAGAAGTTCGCTCCGGGGCTCGGCGAGCGAATCTTGTTGGGGATGGACGACTCGCCCAGGCCGCGGTACGGACGGCATGTCGAAGGTGCCGGCGTGCATCACAACCCGACTCCCGGGCCGGCCGACGGCGAGTGGCTCTAGGGACACAACTGGGTCGCCTTGGCCTGGCTGGCAACGCATCCGGCCTGGGGCGTGATCGCGCTGCCGCTGCGCTCGATGCTCTACGTCCGCGAGGTCGACGTGCCCAAGCTGGCGGAAAAATATGACTGGAAATTCCGCACCAAACATCAACTCGGCGTGGCGCTGTTGACTTGGTTCATGCAGGTGATCCGCGCGCTGGGAGTGAAGGCGAAGGTGTGGTTGGCCGTTGATGGTGCCTATGCGGCGCGGCCGTTTCTCAAACCGGTCCTGGCGTTGGGCATCGTGGTCGTCAGCCGCTTGCGAAAGGACGCCTGCCTGCACGACTTGCCTGGCGAGCCCGATCCTCACCAGCGCGGGCGACACCCCATCTATGGCAAGAACAAAATCAGTTTGGCGAAGCGTGCGGCACATCGAAAGGGCTGGCAAACAATCACCTACCATTGCCGCGGCGTGGAGGTGACTCGTCAGTACAAGACCTTTCTGGCGACATCCCAGTTGGTCAGCGGCCAGATCCGCGTGGTGATCGTTCGCTTTGAGGACGGCGGTTGGGCACCTTACTTCTGCACGGACACGTCGGCGGAAGTGCGCGACATCTTGGAAGCGGTGGCCGCACGCTGGGCGATCGAAGAACACTTCCACGACGTGAAGGAAGTGTGGGGCGCCGGGCAGCAGCAAGTTCGTAACGTGTGGTCGAACATCGGCTGTTGGCACTTGAACCAATGGTTGTATACGTTGGTCGAGTTATGCTGCTGGGACGTGCCGAAATCGGAGCTGACGGATCGCCGCTCACGTCCCTGGGACAACGCCGACCGTCGTCCCTCACACGCCGATCGCCGCCGCTTTATTTCGCGCGAAATGCTGCAAAAACAATTTCTCGCCGCTCTGCTTCGCACCCCAAACAAACGCAAAATCCGAACACTCTTTGAAGCCCTGGTTGCACTCGCCATTTGATCCCCTAAAGTGCAGAGCTTCACCAAGCGCAGTATGAAGTGGAGTTGGCACGTCGTCGTTACGAGGCGGCCGACCCTGAGAACCGGCTCGTCGCGGGTGAATTGGAATCGCATTGGGAAGAGGCGCTGCGCGGGCGTGAGATGTTGGAACGTGAACGCAACGAGCAGCAGCGAAAAAAAGAGTTGCCGGTTCTTGAACAGGATCGGCAACTGATCAAAGAACTGTCTGGCGATTTGGAACGTGTGTGGAACGCCAAGACCACTTCGATGGAAGACCGAAAAACGTTACTGCGATTTCTGATCAAACGAGTTCATCTCGATGGAGTCAGCGAAGAAGGAAAGATTCGTATCGAGATGCAGTGGCACACGGGCGCACGAACGTCCCTGAAGATCGATCGCCCGTTGGTCGGTGTGTGGGCGCCCAAGACGCCGGACCAAGCTGTCCAACGTATTGAAGCGTTATTACCTGACCATGACTACGTGGCGATCGCCGAAAAACTGAACGAAGAGGGCCTTCAGAGTGCCAAAGGATTGCCATTTAATGATAAGATCGTGGGCTACATCGTTCGCAGCCGAGGATGGAGTCAGAAGCGATTTCATGGTAAGCCGAACTAATTCGAAACATCGAACTTGTGCTTTATAGAAAGGGTCACTTCATGCCCAACAGCAAACGGTCATTACTGAGCCGAGGATCATAGATCGTCTCGTGATCGGCCAACAAGGTGTGGACAAATCGTGACACCTCGATGAGCTGTTGCCAATCCCGGTTGTTGCGAGATAACCGCGAAAGTTCTAGGGCGGCGACGATTCCAACTCTTCCCAGGCACACATCGGAAACAATACCGTCAAATCCCAATCGCTCCGCAGTTCCGTCGGCAGAGGTGCCCTGATCTTCATCCACCACTTGGACCTCGGGCCAGCCGAGATCTTGGAGACGCTCTTTCATGGCATATTGCATACGGCGGCTCTCCTGGCGGTGCGTTACCTGATAGGCCGAGGACTGTCGAACGTACAGGATTGCTTTGCGGCTCAGATGCTCGCTGCGGATCTTTTCATTCATAGCTGACCTCCTTCTTTGAGGATTCCGACGCACACTCTGCCAGTGACTCATTGAGGAATTGAACAAGCAACTCACGCGTCTTGTTTTGTATCTCCGCTGGCAACTGAGCCCAACGAGGAAGGATCGGACGGGGAAGAAATAGATCCATTTGAATGGTCTGGACGTGGTTCGGATTTGCCATGAGCATTCCCTCCTGAGTTGGTGTTGGAATGCTCTTGTTGTACCAGCGAACACCCTGCATCCTGCAACAAGACACGCAATTGGTGAATGGCTTTGCAATCCACTTCCGGCGTGTCAAGTTCACGAAAAGAAGAACAAAGAGCCTCCTCGAACATCCACGACGGAACCGCCAGAATCAATTCGCTGTCAACCAGATGACCATGGACAAACGACTGTCCGCCCTTGTTGATTTCACGAATCACGACAACGTCTTGGCCATACCACGGATGGAACCGGTAAGCGACTTCACGAACCGTCACGCTATGGGCATTGGGTTGTTGGGTTCTATCACGCCGAGAGAAATCACCAAGGCTTGAAAAACACGCTCATCGATCCTGACGCCGAAGTTGGCCAACTTGTTGGCGAAGTTCAATGTCGTGAGCGACTCGGCGGGATGCTGAATTACTACTATCGCGACGTTGCGTGATCGATCGTGTCCAAGTATCGATTCGATCAAACACATTACCGGTACGCGCGGACATTGATTTTCATCTGTCAAACAGGCCGAATCTGGCAATCCTCGGCCTGGCATTAGTTTCAACTCGGCCGAGTTTCGAACAGGTGCCTTGCTTGAAATCCGTATTTCCAAAGAGCAATTCGTTCGTTCTAGTTTTTTCACCCAACGCGCAACGAATGTCAAAGCCATTAGATGTACTAGACGAAACTGAAAGAAACTTCCATCTTGTGCCTCTGTCGCGGCGAGTTGAATTGCGAAAAACTTGCGGCGGAGCAGGCTAAAAACCCAAAGGACGATGATAAAACGCCCCAGCCGATTGAATACGACTTGTATGACCAGGAAGTCGAGCGGAGAACCGGGAAGGGAAGGATGTATCCACCGCGGAGCAACCATCACGGCCAATCGTGCGACAATAATCACAAGCGCGACAACCGTATTGGCGGCGCGAAAACACGGGTGGCAACTGGCAACCCATCAAGACATCAAGTTCATCGTGGAGCAATCAAGGGTTGCGATACTACAAGGGTCTGTCCTGGTATCGACAAACCGTCGACATTCCCGCCGAATTCAAAGGACAGCGCGTCTTCTTCTGGTGTGGTGGCGTAGACGAAAAGGCTAAGGCCTGGGTGAACGGCAAGCCCATTGGTATCAGTCACGGGGCGTCGTTCTATCCGTTTGAGATGGATGCCACGGATGCCATTCGCGCGGGTGAGTCGAATGTGATCGTGGTCGGTGTACTCAATGAACGCGTCAACGAACTCGGTACCGGCGGCATTGTGGCTCCCGTGATTCTCTATGCTCCTGCGAAAGGGAAGGATGCGGAACTCGAAAACAGCCGCCCACTGGGCGAGACGTTTCCGTAAATCTCAGTTGCCGGGATCATCACACGACCCATTCTCGCCGTAAATGAATTCCATGTCCGGTTTCTCTGTGCAAAAGTAGTGCACCCAGATGTAAGTGTGACTAAACGCCGCAGCGACGAAAGCAGCTCTCGATGAAAACGCAAACGCAATTACCCAGAAGATGAAGAAACCAAAAATGTACATTGCATTGTGAGTCCAACCGAAGATCCCGTCTCTGACCAGCGGTGCATTGCGGTAAGCGGGATCGAAATGGTCAATGCCCATTGCTCGCGAGATGCTAAAGTACCTCGCCACCGAATAAAACGTATAGATTGCAGGAATCGCTAAGAGGATTGGTATGACAATGCGAACGGCGACTGGCAACACAACGGAGCCTTGATTTGAAACCGCCAGGCCAAGCACTGCCAATGGTCTGGAGATCAACAGAACCATGAATACGACGCCGTAGGTCGCAAATCTCTCCTTGGAAATCGCGGTGAAGCAAAGTTCGCTCCGCCAAGTAAGCCAGACGTAGACTTGGTGGATCACTGGAATCGCGATACATGCAAAGAACCACGCACGTGTGATGGTTTCAAGCTTCTTGTAATCTATAAACCAGAATGAACCAGCGAGAAGGGCGACCAACAATAGCAGGTGGAGAAGTTGCCCTTTGAAAAAGAAAGATTGTGGTGGTCTAATAACGTCCATCTCAACTCGAATCCTCGCGACCTCATCCTTTGCAAGGCACTCTATTGTGAATCCAACTTCATCGCCTCTTCGTAAAACGATTTGAGCTGCGATCCCACGTCTTGCTGTTGCGTTTCAATGCAATCAGCAAAGTGGGCATCGAAGTCCTCGATTAACTTCTCGATGGCGTCAGGATTCGTTTCACAATGTGTACGTTCAAAGCCTCGCGTCCCGCCACGTTTAATTCCCTCATAGGCCACATTATCGCCGATGATCAGAAGATTTGTGGAGGCTATCGGATTGACGGCCCATTCGCAGTGCTTCATCGCTTCCAAGTCTTCCTTTGCGGCATCTGGATTTTCGATATCGCTCTTACTCTCGAATAAACCGATCAGCCTGCGGAATCTCGCCATTAAACGGTCGGGCAACTTACTCTTCGCGAAACGTCTAGGCGGATTCAAGAGGACTCGATATGTTGCCCCCCTGAGCAGAGCCTGACGCAACGTATCGCGTTCACTGCGCAAGCTCTCATCGTACTCCGGTCCGTCATTTGGATCGGATGGCTCGTGGTCACTGATCGCCAGCGAACTCAGCCCGGATGCAGAGCGAATTACCACGGAACTTGCCGTGTTGAAAATCGCGGATGCCGACTGGAAGAAGATCACGGCCAAGGACTTTGAAAACAA
>CAYFJO010000227.1:0-16437 GCA_964343305.1 uncultured Pirellulaceae bacterium
CAGCTTGACCCAAAAACTTGACTCAAACTCAACAAAACTCGCCCCATAAGGGGTCGTATCCCAAACGGCCAGAGGATTTTAGAGTGCAGCGGAAAAAGAAATAGGGTATCGTCGTCCAATAGTACACTTCCAAACTGCGTCAAAGCGTCCACGTAAAATGTTTCAACGCCTTCCTCATCATGCCGCAATGCTCGTCGCAAATCTGTGTTTGTTCGTTTTTGTCCAGACGAGTATGCCGGTTGTTTGTGCGCTGGAACAATCACAATTCTACGGCAAGCGGATTCACGCGCCCATGAACATGCGGCCGAATTTGAAAGCAGCCGTTGATGATTTGAGCGTCATGTTGAATCGCGTTACTGGCACCGAGTTTACGATTGTGTCGGATGGCGCGCCTGCGGGAATCATCTTAAGGAATGTTAATGACACGGATATACCGTTCGACGCGGCGAAGATATTGCCCACCAATAGCCGTGAAGCTTGTTGTCTCTGGCCGGAGGGTGACGCGCGATTGTGGCTTGTCGCGAGATCTGATACCGGGTTGAGTCACGCGGTGTACCTGTATTTGGAGCAACTCGGTTGTCGATGGTATTTTCCGTCGGAACGTTGGACAATCATTCCGCACCGTGACGACATTCGGCTGACGAGCCCGGTCGTTGCCAGCCCGGCGTTTCGATCTCGGTTGTTTTTTGGTACGGGCGGATTCGGCGGTAATTTGCCGCTTGATCCGAAGCGAGGGCTACAAGCTCGCTGGATGGAATGGCAACGGCGGAATCGGTTCGGTGGCGAGTTTCAAGTGTCGGGCCACACCGGTGAAGCGTTCAATCTGAAACATCGCAAGCAACTCGAAGCACATCCCCAGTGGCGAGCAATGATCGATGGCAAGCGCGTGCCGTGGTCGCTGACGGCGAAGTTCTGCGCGGGAAACAAGGAAGTTGTCGACCTTTATGTGCAAGATCGGCTTGAAGTCTATCGGCAGCTTCGCAAACAAGATCCGGAGAGCCCGCGGGCTTGGGCGGTTTCGGTGGAACCGGCTGACGGAGGTGGGCATTGTACAGCGCCAGAGTCGTTGGCGATCGGTTCAGTGAGCGATCGCGTGTTTCATGTCGCCAATCAAGTTGCGAAGGCGGTGCGTAATGAGGTCCCGGATGGCCACGTCAGTCTGTTTGCGTACAACAAGCATGCCGCCGTCCCGTCGATTCCGTTGGAACGAAATGTCTATGTGCAAGTGATTCCTTACGCATTTCAGCGAACGGGATTGACGCCGGATCAACTACTGGATGCATGGAGCAAAAAAGTTGCACGGATGGGCGTGTATGACTATTGGTCGATTCCCGATTGGTCTCACGATCTGCCGACATTCGATCCGCTCGGTTTCGGGCCGGATCGTTTGCGAGGCTGGCATCGCTGCGGTGTCGACAGCTTCCTTTGCGAATCGACGTTCAGTTCCGGTGCGATGGGACCGGCGTGGCATATCGGCTCGCGATTGTCCTGGCAGCCCGATGCAAAAGTTGATGCGCTGTTTGAATCGTTCGTGGGCGATTGCTTTGGTCAGGCAGCCAAACCAATGAAGCGAATGTTGAAACGATGGTCCGACGGTTTCTATCTCACGTCGCACGAACTGGCGTTATCTTTTCGCGACGTTGAGGAAGCTTGGCGACTTGCTGGACGCCACGATGAAGTTCTCGCACGCGTGGCCGACTACGGACGATATGTCGAGTACTTGCGACTTCGTTTTGCCTACGTGCAATCCAAACGCGGCTCGGAACAGCGACGCGCGGCTGCCGAACAACTGATGCGATACCTGTGGAGTATTTACGATTCGTCAATGATTCACGCGTTTCGTCTATCGCAACTTTTGGCTCGCGACGAGCGAGTGGGTGGCCGCGAGGAATTGTCGCAGACGTTTAACTGGCAAGATCACGACGCACCAGGCTGGAAAACGATTCGCCCCAGCACCGACAACGAAGTACGAAAGCTGATCAAAGCCGGAGCGAAGCAACTTGAACCGCAAGATTTTGTCAGCCGTCAATTCACCGGGCCATTGGTGCAGCTCACGAAGCACTCGCCAAGCAACGACACGTCGCCGCCGATCTTGTGGCCGAACAATTCGCTGGACTTCCATGTCTTTGCGGACCGCGAGCGATTTACCTTCCGATCTCGCATTGCCACGGAAAGGCCGGTGCGGTTTCTTGTCACAGGACCGAACGGCAAGCAAGTTTCCGATCAATCGATCGTCACCGGATCGGACTGGCGAACGAGTTGGACGGAGACGGAGGTTGTACTTCCGCAACCGGGTCTGTACCGCATGCAGATCGTCAGCCAAAAGCGGATGTTTCGATTCGCCGCGCCCGCGAATGTGACACTGACCTTGCCCGGTTGGTCAAATAGCCAGGGCACGCCGACACCGAAGCTGTACTTCTATGTCCCGCGAGCGACAGCGCGTTTGGCGATCTATGCCAATTACGTTGCAGCCGGTCCGCCAAGATTCTTCGATCCGACGGGCCAGCAGGTGCAACCAGAACTAGTCGACAACGGCCATTTGCAGATCCTTCCGATTCTGGCCGAGCATCGCGGTAAAGTGTGGTCGCTCGACCGAGCAAAGTGCCCGATTGGGCCAATGCGAATGCTCAACGCGCCAAATGCGTTTGCATTTTCACCCGACGCGCTTCTTGTTCCGAAAGATTCCTTGCCATCCGCAAACGCCGTGCCGAACCAAAAGCCATGATTTACATTCTATGGCTGACGATCTTTGACTCGTTGGCGCTGCCTGACATCGAGTTCCATGGGGTCGGGCACCCATTTCGGTGGCAAAAGTTTTTCGGAGTTTTTTGGTTAAAAACTTTCGAGTTGGTGGAGATTCGGATCTTAAGTAAAATGAATGTTAGCAACCTCCCCATGAGCCAAAGCCCTAACCCCACCTACCAAGGCTCGAATTCCAACCCACCCACCAATTGGACGATCGGTTTCTCATGTTCGATCAACAACAGTTATCCAAACGCATTCTCGTTGTGGACGACGACGACGATATTGTCGAGTGCATTGCCACCTTCCTGGAATCGGCGGGCCATCAAGTTGCTCGTGCCTACGATGGCGAAGACGCGTTGCAGAAGGCGAGCGAGCATCACCCAGATTTGGTTTTGTTGGATATTAACATGCCTTTGCAGGATGGCTGGCTCGTTTGCTCAAAACTCAAGCTGGCGAAGTCGGCTCCCAAGATCGTCTTTATGACGGGCGAGACCAGGTCGGATCTTGAGCACTTTGCCAATTTCGTGCACGCTGACTCAGTGCTTCGTAAACCATTTAGCATCAAAGCAATCGAGCGAGTGGTCAATGAGTTTGCGCAAACAGCGCGAGTATCCGCGTGAGCATGTGTACGCTCGCTAGGTGGTTAATCCCAGAGCGAAACGCTATCATCTTCTCAAAAACGGAGTCGAACATGCAGCGTCCATTGATCATCGCCATCGTTTTGATTCTATCGCTTGCGAGTATTCAGCATCGCGCATTCAGTGAGGACGTTCATTGGCCAGGTTGGCTGGGACCGCAACGAGACGGATGGGTGAGCAGCTTCAAGCCGCCAGCTCGCTGGCCGGACCAGTTGCAAGAGCAATGGCAAGTCGAGGTGGGCACGGGCTACGGCACTCCGCTGGTTTCCGGCGGTCGTATCTATCAACACGCTCGGCAGGGAGAAGAGGAAGTCGTGTGGTGTCTGGACGCCAAGACGGGCGGCATCCAGTGGCGAAAGAGCTACGCCGCTCCGTTCAAGATCGGCGGTGGCGGCGAGAAACATGGAAAGGGCCCAAAGTCGTGCCCCGCGTTGTCCAGCGGCAGGTTGTTCACGATGAGCATCGCGGGTGTTCTGTCCGCTTGGGATTCGGCGACGGGCGAGCTTTTGTGGCGTCAAGATTACGGTTCGCGATTCAAGCTGGGGCATCCCTATTGGGGAGCCTCGACGTCACCGTTGGTTGATGGCGACCGTGTCGTCGTTCATTTTGGGACGGACGATGAAGGTGTCCTGGTTGCACTCGACGTTGCAAGCGGCAAAGAAGTTTGGAGCCAAGGAAAAGATGGGCCTTCTTACTCCTCGCCACTGTTGGTCGAGATTCAAGGTGTTCGCCAAATCGTGGAGTGGAATCACCGGGCGCTCGTCGGAGTCGAGAGCGAATCGGGCCGCCTCCTTTGGGAGTATCCGCTGCCGCACATCGGCACGGACCAAAACATGCCGACGCCTACGTTCCATAACGGCCATGTGCTGTTGGGCGGAGAAAACCGTGGAATTCGTAGTTTAAAACCCCAACACAGCGACGGCGTATGGGCGGTGAAACAGCGCTGGCAGCAGGACAAGGTGGCGCTCGACATGAGCACGGCGGTGGTGAACAACGACTTGCTCTACGGCTTCTCTCATTACGGACGTGGACGATATTTCTGCGTCGACATGAAGACGGGTGAAATCTTATGGCAGGGTCCGGGACGCACAGGGGACAATGTGATGTTTCTATCGATCCCAGGCCACGTGGTCGCGCTGGTTGACAACGGCCAGTTGCAGATCATCAAAGCCAGCGGCGACCGATTCGAACAGGTCGCATCCTATCGCGTGTCGGAGCGGCCTACATGGGCACCGCCGGTTCTGCTGGAGAGCGGCATTCTGGTCAAGGACCACACAACGTTGACTCTTTGGTCGCTCACGAAATGAACAGCTTCTGATCAAAACGTCGACCGAGTCAGACCGGCGACGAGTGGATGCGGTTGGCAAAGGGGAAGGCACCCGCTGCCCTTATTGATTGGATCGCAACCCAGGGCGGCGCTGCGCTCTGCCCTGGGCTGATATGTTGGTGCCCACTTCGGGGCGAAAGACTTATGTATAAACAACGGATTGGCAATCCGTCCTACAATTCGCATCTTGACAGGGACGGAGATAGACTAGGACCATGGTTCCGGCGTGTGCCAGGCCGGGATGATTCGTCTGAGCCGTCAGCGTTCGGCCGAGAGGCAATTCTTGTTTGGCTCACTTGGTAAGGTTACTTTCCAGGCGTCGCCTAGAGTCTTCAACCGTTTGACTTCGTCTGGCCGCGCATTGTGAAGATTGGTCCTTTCGAAACGGTCCCGCGGAAAGCGGAACAATTCGACCTGTTGCGGGTCTTTGCCCAGCAGCAGCTTCCACTCGCCCTGGCGAACCGCCAGCGTTGGCCAATTCGTGCCGCGTTTGGATGCGGAGTTCCACTGCCAGAAGATTGGTTGGACGCGACTCAGTGTTGGCTTTCCGAAAAGTGCCGCTGACTGATCGACGCCGTCTGGATTGTAGTTGTCTGGCAGTTTTGCGCCTGCGATCCCGCAGAGTGTGGGCAACAGATCGACCGCCGTGATGGGCGTCGTGTCGTCAATCTTGCCCCGGGCGATTTGGCCTGGCCATTTTGCAATAAACGGAACACCAATGCCACCTTGCAAAAGCGACCGCTTGCGTCCTCGGTGACCGCCCGTCGTGCCGACCGAGGCGAAGCTGCCGAAGCCTGGTCCTGTTGATTCATCGTCCGTGTTGCGACGACTTGCCGGTCCGGTGTTTTCTGGGCCGTTGTCCGAGCTGAAGATCACCAGCGTGTTGCCGGAGAGCCTCAATCGATCAAGCGTCACCAGCAGTTCGCCGATTCGCGCATCGGCATGAGCCAGCACGGCGGCATAGATTTCGCTCGGTTCGTCTTTGAGGTGTGAGAACTGCTTCAAGTATTTCGCTTTCGGATAGTGCGGTGTGTGAGGTTCGTGAATCCACAGGTTGATGAAGAACGGTTTTTTCTCGGCGTGGCTCTTCTCGATGAACGCGATCGACCGTTTGACGTCATCGTGAACGGGCATCTGAGGTCCCGAACAGTTGAACGCGCCGTAGTCGTCGTAGCCATATTCGATGGGCAGCGGCGCGTCCTTGACCATGATGTTGGTTAGATGCCACTTTCCATAATGAGCGGTCGAATATCCAGCACGCTGTAAGAGTCGAGGTAGTAACACCGCCTTCGGATCAAGCCAATCGGGCATACCACGTCTCACATGACTCTCGACCGTCGCAAAGTGTCCGTGAATGCCGTGTCGTGCCGGAAAGTGCCCCGTCATCACTGCGGCCCGGCTCGGCGAACAAACTCCGCTAGCGACGGTGAACTGATAGAACTCCGTACCTTCGGACGCAAGCCGATCGAGATTAGGAGTCTTTAGATATGGATGCCCGTGGCAACCTAGATCGCCCCAGCCCCAGTCATCGGCGAAGATGAAAACGATGTTGGGTTTCTCCGTGCCATGCGCGCCGCTGCCACAGAACAAAGTAGCGGCGATAAGTGTGATGCGAATCATCTGTGCAACGGTCCAATTCTTGTTCGGCGTCTGGTGATTACTAGGTTGGGACCTTCGTGCTGGATATTACCCACATCTTAATGTTTCAAGCCACTGGCTTCACGCCAGTGGTCATTGACTTTCTGACTGAAGCAGAGGGTTTAATCAAGTCCTGGATGCCCCCGAACTCGCTTCGGGGGAGGTTCACCTTTGACCCAGGGCGAATATAACGGTCCCGTGAAACGAGTCGAGGGCATTCCAAGGTCGTGAAAGTGCCTGCTGTCAGGCAAATAGGTTAACTACCCCCGACATCAAGTCGGGGGCATAAATGTGGGTACGATCTGGTGAATCATCCGCGTTAATGTTGTTTGCACAAACGTTCTAGATGCCCATCGAAGACCGCGGTGCAAACTTCATCGGAATGGTCATGGACTACGGTGAGTCGACAATTAGAATAGAATGAATATGTGTGGAATTACTCAACATTCTCCTTTCTAGTCAGGATGTTCAAATGCAAAAGGCAATGACTCTTCTTTTGCGCTGCGTTCTATTCGGCGCGATCTTTCTCATTTGCGGGCGTGGGTTTGGCCTCGCCGCCGAAGTGCCGGGACTTTCAGGTCTGGTGTCTACGCTCAAAAAGATTGAAATGGAATTCAAATCCCAGTCAACGCAAGCCGGCAAGACTCTCGATTACTACCAACAAGCCTATGATCAAGCGGAACGGCAAGTCGACCGGGCTGCTCGCGAGGTGAGAATCGCAGACAAAAACTATTTGAAAGTCGGCAAAGCCTGGCTTAAAGCCAGAAATGCAATCGATCAATATCATAGAAGCCGTCGAGGTGTGTACACCGAAAAGGGCCTGCGGTTGCTAAAGATCGCCAGAGCAAAATTTGAAATCGCAAAGAAAGTGGCAACGAGCGATGTCACTAATGCAAAAACTAAACACAATGCGGCAAATGAGAAACTGGGTGAAATCAAAAAGCAGATTGGTTCACCATTGGGTGAGTACAATGTTGCAAAGGCAGGACTCTCAACTATAGCCCGTGTTTTGAGCAAGATACGCGAGGTGCAACAAGCTGACAACGGGCCAACGGGAGATCAAGTTGCCTACTTTAAGAACTTATCTGAGAAAGTGGCTGAGTTAGTTAGGGAACTTGCGGGGTTGGCACTCTATAACGATTTGGGCCGGAAAGAGTTTACGGATGAAATGAAGAATTGGACTACAAAACTAGGAAGCACTTCCATCCGATTGATTAGCGATCATTTACTCGCGCAGGAGATCAAGAAGCTCAATCTTGCAACGAACATAACTGGTTTGACACGTAAGGACCGCAATGTAGTGTTGCAATTGTACCATATGGCCGCATCATCGGACGATGAAAGGAATTTTCTTCGGGCGTTTGATGCGCTTCGTGATTCGACCAACGTCGAATCTGGGCCGCGACGTGTTGAAGCTGAAGGGACGGGAGTTTCTCTGCAGGAATTTGGGCCACCAGACGCGAATGGTATTCGCGATTATGTCATCATTGACTCAAACAACAATGCGGTGATACAGATTGATGAGGGTAATGAGCCAAGAGCATGGGATCCCGGCGATGTATTCGAGAAGCTGTACGGAGACGTTGCCAATGACATTAACAACAACATCAACAACCAAAACGCAGGTGGAAACACGGGCGGCGGAGCAGGTGGTGGCGGCCTTAACTCCAACGGCACGGCGCGAGGCGTCATTCTAAACAATTTTGGTCCCAACGAACTTTTCATCATTAGCGACCGTGCCGAAGGGGCGAATTTCACGTTTCCCCAAAACAACTCGGGATTCGATCTGAGCGGAATGGATACGGCCGTGTTCATCTGCAATAGCTTTGCGGGCATCGGTTCGCCGTTCACGGACAACAACATCGATCTCGGTTTCAATGCTCAAGTTGGCGGCGTCACGCCAACCGTGGGTGCGCCTAGTTTTCAGTTTCAAAACGTCAACGTGCAACTCAGCCACCCGGCTACCGGTGCGACTGCCACACCCACCGCCTGTCGTGGTTTTGCGGAACCGTAATCGCCGTGAAGACCTTCAACGCGCTCGGCGCTGGTCTTTGCCGCTCGCCGATGCTTCCGAAAGGCGTTCCTGCACGCAGCGATTCTCGGTAGAATGCCGTGCTGGCACCGACTGCTGGCATGACCAAAGTGACGATCTTCAACGGATTTCTTCCACCCAGGTGAAGCGGACGAGCATGAATAACCGATACTACTAAAGCAACCACTTCAGCCACCTCAACCGCTTCAATCGGTCCTATCAGTTGGTGGCGTTGCGACGCGTTCCCACCACACCATCATCCTACCCAGCTCTTGCGATGTCTCACCGAGTCTGTTCCATGCACTGCGCCGCCGTGATACTGGTGTGCGTGTGCAGCCTGCAAGCGGCTTCCGGGCAGGATCCGGAAGCGGTCCCCAGCGATGAAATTGACAAGGCTATTGAATCGACCTTGCGGTTGGGATTCATTGAACTACAAGAAGGCAACTACGCGGATGCTGAGGATTCCTTTCGTACCGTGCTTCAGTACCGGCCGGACCGCGTCGAAGCCATTCGCGGTCTTGCTGCGGCACTCAACAGACAGGGTCGCCAAGTTGACGCCATCAACGTCTTGCAAGACGGGGCGCGACGAGCACCCGATAACGCGCCGATTCGCGTGGAACTCGCGCAGTTGAGCATCGCCCGGGGCCGCTGTTGCGCGTCCCTATCGTGGCTGGAGTCGGCTCAATCGCTCGATCCGGACTTTCCCGACATCGATTACTGGTTTGGACGGGCTCATCTGGTTTGCCGACATCCGATGTTGGCACTCAACGCGTTTTGCCGCCATCAGCCGTCCAATGAAAACATGCGATACCTGCGTCAACTGGGACTTGGAACAGCCTACGGCAACTTGGGTTTGCAAAGCCAGGCCGTAGGGCAATTCAATCGCGTGATTCGCCACGCGGATGAGAACCTCGCTCAGCAGGCGCGAGAAATCCGCCGGCAACTGGACAACGCCTACTTTGGCCGAGCCTACACCCATGGATCGCTAAGAGTCAGCTACCGCTACGACGACAACCCAGCCGTCATTCCCGAAGCGAACGTCTTTGGCCTGCCGCTGAATTCGAGCCCGTCATCAGGCAACCTTTATCTGGTTCAACTCAGTCACGACGTCCTTCGCGAGTACAATCATTCGATCACCGCCGGTGCAACGTTTCTGCAGGTCGACAATCATCGTGGTTCGATTGACCCGTTTGATACCGCGGATATCGGAGCATTCGTCGCCGACGCGCGTTCGGGAATCTGGCATGGCCGCATCTATCAGCGCGTACTTCGCGCCGACTACGACTACCTTTGGCTGGGCACGAATCCGTTTCTGCAACGTTTCAACTTTACACCCAGTTGGACCGTGCAGCAAAACAATTGGGAGTCGATCACGCTGCTATTTCGCTATTCGCATCTCGACTTCGTCCGGCAAGGCGCTGGCAACAACACGCCGTTTGACCAAGACTCGGATAACTTCATGACAGGTCTGTCGAAACAGTGGCGATGGGAATGCCCGGATGTGAGCTTTTCGTTTGGCTATCAGTACAACAACAACGTGTCGGACGGCGCGAACTTCGACTATCAGGGGCATCGCATCCTGGCCGGCATCGGCTGGGAAATCACGGAGCGATTGACTGCAAGAGTGAACGGCGGGATCCACTTTCGTGACTATCAGAATCCCAACTCAATCGTGGGAATTGTCAGAAATGACGAAGAATACACGGCTAGTGCGGCCCTTCAATACGAAGTTCGCGACGATGTGTTCTTGACGATCCAATACAACCGCGACCGCAACGATTCGATTCTGCAGAACAATGATTACTCGCGGGACGTTTGGGACGTTGCGATCGAGTACCGACTACCGCAATGAGCAACGTTTCGTATGGCTATGATGGAAAGCCCATCCGGCGATCATCACGGCGAACGTACCAGTTGGTAGGATAGCGCTGCGATTAACGCTGCAGGCGGAAGCGTCAAAATCCACGCCGTGAGAATCCGGCCAATCATTTTCCAACGGACGTCGGCGGTTGTCGCTCCGACTCCGAAGATGCCACCGCAGCTTACGTGCGTTGTAGAGACGGGCACACCAAGTCGACTTGCGCCGATGACGATCTAGCCGGTGACCAGATTCGCCGTGAAGCCTTGGCCTGCGTTCATCGGTGTGATTTTGTGACTCATCGTTTCCGCGACCCGCCGAGCGGCAATGAGGCCGCCGAGCGCGATCACAACGCCGACTCCCGCGCCGCCCCAGACGTTCGACAGGCTTGCACCGGCGATGAGAAGCGCCGTGATCTTGGGTGTGTCGTTCAATCCGCGAGTGAATGAAACGAGGCCCGCGGACAAGTAATGCATCACGTTTAGCAACATCGCCGCGTTAATGCCAAGCGCGTGTCCGCCGTATCGGCGCTGGCAGGTGACTCCAGTGCCAAGCGACGCCGTGAATCGCTGTGCTTCGACCATCGCGACGTCATCGGACAATAGTAGGATGATAGCAGTTTTCCAGCAAGTCTTCGAAAACTTTGGCAAAGCGTATGCGGATTCACAGACGTGCGGCATTGGGGATTCGATAATCTCACCATTCAATCTACTGTTCCCGTGTCGCGAAGGTGGAACCTTTGCGGTCAAACCAAGTAAGGAGACGACCATGTTGTTCAAACAAACTCGAATCTTGATTGTAATTGCGATCGCGGTCGCATGCGCATTTGCGGCCGTCCAGGGCGCGTCGGCCGCGAACGTCGTCGTCGGGCGCAAAGTTGCGTCGTCAAGCCGCGTTTCGATCGACAGGATCGACCATCGTGTTTGGGATGCGCTGTTGCAGAAGTACGTCGACAGCAGCGGCAACGTGGATTACACAAGCTGGAAGGCATCCGCGGCAGACGTGAAGGCGCTTGACGGCTACTTGAGCACGCTGTCGATGGCCGAACCGAAGATACGTGCTAGTCATGAAGCCAAACTGGCGTTTTGGATCAATGCTTACAACGCAGTAACGGTCAAAGGAATCTTGCGCGAATACCCAGCCACGAGCATTCGCAACCACACGGCCAGATTCATCGGCTACAACATTTGGAAGAACTTGCTGTTGATCGTCGGCGACGAGACGCCATCGCTGGAAGGAATCGAGCACGAGATTCTCCGCAAGACGGGCGAGCCTCGGATTCACTTTGCGATCGTTTGCGCCTCACACAGTTGCCCGCGTTTGCTCAACATGGCCTACACGGCGGACAACTTGGAAGCGCAGCTCGTCGCCAACACTAAACACTTTTTTGCCAACCCAGAGAACTTTCGTTGTGCCAGCGGAGCGCTTTATCTTTCGTCAATTATGAAGTGGTTTGCAACCGACTTCGGAAGCGACTCGGCCGCGCAGTTACGAACGATTGCTCCGTATCTGCGAGATCGCGCGATGCGAACGTCAGTACGCGTGACCCGCCGGCATGGAAGGAAGAAATTGAATTCCGTTGATCCCAACGAGTGGGTCGATCAACACGGCGACTTTCTCTATCGCCTTGCGTTGTCGCGGCTTCGCAACTCTGAGGCGGCCGAGGTAGCTGTGCAAGAAACGTTTGTCGCGGGTTTGCGGGCTGCCGAACAATTCGCGGGCAAGGGCTCTGAACGTGCCTGGTTGCTGGGAATCTTAAAACGAAAAGTCATCGACTTCGTTCGGGCATGCAACCACCTAGGATTACTTGAACCGGATCGACTCGCCGCAAGTGTCGACCGGCCAATCTGTAAATCAGAAGCGGTCGTGGCTTAAGGGTCGCCCGATGACTCGCTCGTCAGAGCTTACCCTGGGCACGCTTCACCATCGAAGCGAACAAATCGACTTGCTTGGCGAGTTCTTCAACGGGGTTCTTGGGAATTCGGCCGTCTTCCAGCATGACCCAGCCAGCGTAGTCGTCGGCGACCAGCAGGTCGATAAGCTTTTGATAGGGATATTCTTTGCTGTCCAGCGGTCGGACGTGGCACGTCGCGCCGAAGCGTTTGGATACTAGCTTGTAGTTGTATTCGAGCCCTTTGCCTTGCAGATCTTGTGCGTTGGAATTCCAGCAGATGGCCACGTTTTCGTTGTCGGCCACGTCTAGGATTGCTTTGATCGTGGGCAGTTCGGCACATTGGCCGTGGACTTCGAGACGAATTTGCTGGCCAAAGCCGGTGGCGTATTCGCCCAGCTCGTTGAGCGCCTTGCCGATTTGCACGATCGTCTTTTCGCGCGGAACGTCTTTGTGGAAACGATCTGGTTTGACTTTCACGCCCGTGCCACCGACGTCGCGGCTCAGGCGGACAAATTCTTTGGTGGCTTCGATCGCCTTTTTGACGACCGCCGGGTCGGGGTTGTCGAAGCGTTCGTTGCTGCCGATGCCGACCAGCGTGACGTCGCTGTCGTTGAAGCGTTTGACGACTTCTTCGCGCTGCTTGGTGTTGAGTGTGCGTTCGACGCCGTGCTTGTGCGTCGTTCGCAGTTCGACGCCTTGGACCTTCGCGGTTTCGCAATTCTTGATCAGCGTCGGCAAGTCCCAGTCTTTGGCCCATTGATAAGTGACCAGGCCATAGGCCATGTTCAACCCACGTTTGGGGGCGGCGAGCAGCGGACGGCCCGCAATAGAACTTGCCGCCAGCATGCAGCCGGCCGTTTTGAGGAAATTACGGCGAGTTGGATTTGGCATCGCTGACTTCCTTAAGTTGCTGACTTCCGAAGTCTTCTTCGACTTCGGAAGTCTTTGTGTAAGCATGCAGTCAAATATCAAAGTCAGACTTCCGAAGTCGAAGAAGACTTCGGAAGTCAATGGTCAGATTAGATCGTCCAGGGTTTGCGATGATCCCGATCGACCCACGGGGCAGCTTCCTTGTCGTCGACGATCTGCTCGGTTTTGGGATCCCACTTGATCTTTCGACCGAGGCGAGCGGCAATGTTTCCCAAGTGGCAAGCCGTTGCGCTGCGGTGGCCAATCTCGACGTCGCAAATCGGGTTCTGGCGGCTCTTGATGCAGCTCAGGAAATCTGCATGGTGGTTTTTGCTCTGATACAGACTTACGTCGTTGTCGCCGATGGGCTCTTTGATGATGTCGCCCGGATCGCTCGTCAACTTGCCACGATTCACGTAGATCTTGCCCTTGTCGCCGATGAACGTGGTGCCCATCGAAATGTCCTTCTGGCCTTGGCCAACGATCATGGTGATGTCGCCAGGATATTTGTAATTGATGCGGACGCTCTCGGTAACGTCGTGCCATTTCTTCGGATGGAAACCGACCTTTTCCGCTTCGATTTCAAGCGGGCCCGATGCGTCCATGCCCATTCCCCAATGAGCGATGTCGATGTGATGGGCTCCCCAGTTGGTCATCTGGCCGCCGGAATAATCCCAGAAGAAACGGAAGTTGTAGTGGACTCTTTTTTGGTTGTACGGACGGAATGGCGCCGGACCGAGCCACATGTTATAGTCCAAGTTTTCTGGTGGATCGGAATCGGGCACGGTCCCGTTCTTGAACGGATGATTCGCTCCAGCGATGCCTGCCAGCACGGTGTGCAGCTTTCCAATCCTTCCCGATCGAACCAGTTCGCAAGCGTAACGAAAATTGCCGGCCGATCGTTGTTGCGAGCCGGTTTGCAGGACACGTTTGTTCTCACGAGCCGCTTCGACCATTTTGCGGCCTTCGACAATGGTCAGCGTCAGCGGCTTTTCGCAGTAGACGTCTTTGCCTGCTTGCATCGCGTGAATGGCGGTGATCGCGTGCCAGTGGTCGGGTGTCGAGATTACCACCGCGTCGATGTCCTTTCGATCGAGCAACTCCCGGTAATCAGAATAGCCTTTCACATCGCGGCCGCGTTTGGAGACTTCTTTCGTGGCACGGTCCAAATGCGCCGCGTCAACATCGCAAAGCGCGATGGCCTGGTTGGAAAACCCTCGCAAATTGCCCCGGCCTTGACCGCCGAGCCCGATGTGCCCCGTGTTGATTTGTTCGTTCGCGCCAAAGGCGGACATGGGAACAAAGTAAGGCACAGCCACAGCGCCTGCGGCAGCAGCGGATGTTTTCAGAAAGTCACGACGTGTTTTTTGGTTCGACATATTGTCTATTTCTCCTCGATTCGATAGAGATGTGTTTCTGTTCGCAAGATTAATGATTTTCCGGTGACCGCTGGCGACGCCATAAAGCCGGCGTCCAGTTGGTTCACCGCGACTTCGTCGTACTCGCGTCCGGGGCGGATCACCGTAGTTTTACCTTCGCGGCTGAAAAAGTAAATCTTGCCGTCGGCAAAAATGGGCGACGCTGAGTATTTTCCCGCAACGCGTTGCTGCCAGACCATCTCGCCAGTTTTCGCTTCCAGGCAGGTCGCAACTCCGTCGTGGATCATGTAAACCAAGCCGTCGATCAACAATTGCGACGGCATCGAAGGGACGCTTTTCTTGACGATCCATTTGACGTGAGTTTCCGTCACGTCGCCTTTGCCATCGGGGCTGACAGCGTAGAGTTGTGCTTTGCCAAAGCCGGTGTTGATGAAAAGCAATCCCTGGCCAAACAGCGGGCGTGCTGTGGCCGAGTGCTCTCGATAACGGAGCCGCCAGATCTCGTCGCCATTGGCGGGATCGTATGCGATGGTGGCCTTCGCCGCGGGACTGATCAACTGTTGTCGGCCATCGACTTCGATCACGATCGGCGTGCAGTACGCTTTCATGAAGTCACCATTGTCCGTGCCGAAATCGATGTCGCGGTCCTTCTTCCAAATGGTTTTGCCTGTCGTTTTGTCGAGCGCGACGATGTATTGATAGTCGTAGCCGTCGTAGTGTACGATCAACATGCCGTCGAACAGAATGGGCGACGAGCCGGGACCTCGCCAATGGTTGCACGGCAAATCGCGCCGCTCCCAAATCGTCTTGGCCGTTTTCGTATCCAGGCAGGCCGTTCCGTAACTGCCGAAGTGAACATACACGCGTCCTTCCTCGATGATCGGTGTGGGCGATGCATAGCTGTTCAACGAATGGCAAAATTGCGGCTCGTCGTTATGAACCAGTTTGATATCGTGGACGATTTTTCCAGAGTTCTTATCCACGCAGATGGCAAACATTTCGGTGCCATCTTCCGTCGCGGTGCCAAACCAAATCTGATCGCCCCACACGACGGGTGAAGACCAGCCACGGCCGTGGATCGCTGTTTTCCAAGTGACGTTTTTCGACTCACTCCACTCGCTTGGCAAGCCAGTCGCATCGCTGCTGCCATCGCCAGACGGACCACGGAATTCCGGCCAATTCTCTGCCGCAGAAATAATCGAAAAGGCTGAAAGAACGAAAAGAAGAATGGCTGCTCGCATTTTCTATCCCTGGAGTGAGAGGATTGGTAGGTGGGATAGATTATAGCCGGAAACTGCGGGCGTGTGTGATCGAGAGAAAGGAAAAAGTGGTCGATTAACGATTGATGATTAGTGAATGTAGATTTGTGAAGTTGGATTAGAAATCACTTCGAACATCAACAATCATCAATCGGTATTCGCCATTCCATTGCTTAATCAGATCAAGTGCCTTTTTTCGAAGCGATCGCGAACCGCGACAAATCGCGACGCTTGTCCTTGGGGCGAAACTGCCGCTCGTGCAATTCGGGATCGTATTGGGTCCACGTTTCGCGAATCGTTGCGCCACGGACTCGCCGCAGCACGTCGCCAGTGTCGTGCCACACGGCGACGTAGTCTCCGTTTTGCCAATTTCGGGACGGCACTTGGGTGGGCTTCTTCAGCAACCGCCAGGCCCGCACGTGAAAGCGACAGTCCTTGTTGCACCAGTCATAGAAAATGATCTGGTCGAAAACGTGTTTGCCGTTTTCGTCGTAGAAGTGGTTGATCTCGATCAAGTCCACGCGGTCCGTGGTGACGTCCTCGCGAGGAGTTGCACAAACGGCTGTCATCATGACAGCCAGTGATGTGGAAACAATACCCATGACACGACTCCTTGTGTCGAACACTAGCCCGATGCGCGAGCGAGGGAGCGTGTGACCCTCGCTGGCGCTTCGGGCTTGACTTCTCAAGCCGATGACGGGGCGTGTCTTGGGGCGTGGTGCACAAGGGGTCGGGAGTCTTTTGTGCAAAGCACCCTT